>DATNMN010000216.1:0-6282 GCA_035602295.1 Candidatus Dormiibacterota bacterium
GAACGTGGCCACCCCCGTCCAGCCAAGGGTATACGCGAGCGGCGCGAAGAACTGCAGGACCAAAATGTTGGCGTAGATGGGGGTCCAGAGCCAGAGCGTGAACCACCATCCGGTGATGGCCAGCACGAAGCCAATGCCGCCGCCAAGGATGCGGCTCTGCCAGGCATAATCGCCGCCTGCCCGCGGCATCACGCTGACCAGCTGCGCATACGTGATGACGAGGAAGGTGACCAGCACACCGGTCAGCAGGACTGCGCCCAGGAGCTGCCCGTCCGGAATGGCATAGACGAACGACATGCCGTAGAGCCCGAGCGTGACGAGGTTGACCGACCAGAATGCGTATAAGAAGGCGTCGAACGTCGACCAGGCTTTGACGAGACCGGTGGCGTTACGTAAAAACAGCGTTTGCCGAGGGGCTTCGGTCGTAGTCGCCATGTACTCCTCCTTCGAAATTTGATAAACGCGAGGCGACGTGTGGGTTGTTTTAGCGCTTCACCTCCTAGCCGTTGACCAGCTGGTAGTTCTTGATGCCCTTCTTCTGGTCGAGCTCGATGATCGACGCGAGCAGCATCCCTTCTTCGTAGGCGCTGCCAGGGTTGATGGCGAGCGTCTTGCCGAGGCGTGCGATGCCCTTGCCCTCGTGGATGTGACCGTGCAGCGAGAGCATCGGCTGGTACTTGTCGATCGCCCCGCGCACCGCCGTCGAGCCAACGTGTCGGAGCACCCGGCCACCGTGCAGGGGCTTCAAGTTTTCATCCAGGGCGGGCGCCTCGTCGAGTGACGTGCCGTAGGGCGGCGGGTGGAAATTGAAGATCGCCCGGCTCATGTCCTTGATGTCGCGCAGCATCGGCTCCATCCGCCTTGTCAGCTCCTCTTCCGGCGCCTCCCGATAGGTGTGCCATGGGGTCGGGTTGGCCCAGCCCGAAGAGATCATTTCGTAGCCGCCGATATCGATCGTCTTGCCCTCGGCCAGCTCAACGCGCGGCGCGTTGGCGATCACCTCATCGATTTCCATCTCGTCATCGTTTCCTGGGGCAACAAAGACGCGCACCTTGCTGTCTTTGAGCTTCTCAGCGGCGAGCTGCATCCATCGCTCCACCGTCTTGCACATCTGCTCGGTGAAGAGTGTCTGGACTTTCTGCGGATCCTTTTCCAGCTCGGCGACCTGGGCCGAGGTCATACGGACGGGGTAATAGCCCTTGCGCTGTACCTGGCTCTCGACCTCGGCCACTTCATCACGGCTGACGCGCTGCGAAACGCCGGCAAGCGTGAGCTCATAGCTGTCGCCGTCCTCGACGATCGGGATCATCGCCTTACCGGTCATGTCCCCGCCGCAGATCAGGACGTCGGCGTTGTAGAACTTCGCCGCATTGATGAATTTCCGCCAGCAGACTTCCGAGCCGTGCAGGTCGGTGGCGTAAAAGACTCTCACTGTTTCCCTCCTACAGAACCTTGCGAATGGCGTGCTCGAAGCCGGCGACGTGCTGGCGCATGACGGACTCGGCCTTCTTGGGGTCGCGCGAAACGATGGCGTCGAGCAGTTGGCGGTGCTCCTCGACCGCTTCCTTCAATCTGACGCCGCGGTCGAGGCCGAGGAACCAGATGCGGAGGCTGAGGTTGAAACTCTCCTCCAACATCGCTTGCAAGAACGCGTTGCGCGTTACCTGATAGACCTGCCGATGGATCTGCTGGTCGAGCCGCATCAAGCCGCGCACGTCGCTCTCGTCGATCGTCTCCAGTTCGGCCATCAGGGCCTCCATGGCGGCGCGGTCGTTGGCACCCGCCCGCTCGGCCGCAAGCCGGGCGGCATAGCCCTCCATTTCGACCCGCACTTCGGTGAGTCGATGAAGGTCGGTGAGGTTGATGTCGCACACGAACGTCCCTCGGTGGGGAATGAAGCTGACCAGGTTCTCGTGCGCAAGGCGCTGCAACGCTTCCCGGATCGGGGTTCGCCCCAGTCCAAGCTCCTGACGCAGCCCGGCCTCCTCGATCACCGACCCCGGGGCCAGCTTGAGGGTGACGATCTGGTCTCGTATCAAGAGGTAGGCGCGCTCGCCCTGGGAGCGAGCCGACTTACTGTGGAGGACGACGGTGCGCAACTCCGGCGCCGAGGACGTCCGGCTTCGGATAGGACGAGCCGTCGACACGCCGCCCGCCAAGCTTCCCCTCCCGTATATCAGTCGTACACGAGCGATATATCGGCCGTTAGGCGCACGCTAGCACCCCGCCGGGGGGCCGTCAATGGGGAGGCGGCCCCGACATCAGGTGCTATCGGCCTCGGCCGAATATGAGCGGCGGCCCGTCCGTTAATGGGTGTGAGAGCGAGTGCGCTGACGCGGTCCCCGGCGGTGAAAGACCCTGCCGCGAGAGCGTCCATAGTTTCGTTTCGCCCTCGTCAGCGCTGCGTCACGGCGCTCCGACTGCCGCAAGGCTGCGCGAAATTTAGCCGCTGTTCAATCTTGGTCAGTGGCACGCCATGTCTTGCTCCCGCACGAGCGGCCTCAGCGGCAACGCGCCCAGTCGATGGTCGAGTTCAGCCTCGTGGCCCCCGTGCTCATCATGATTCTGTTCCTGATGATTGATTTCGGCCGTCTCATCTACACGTTCGGTGCGATCTCGTGGGCGACGCGGGAAGGCGCTCGACTGATCTCGCTGGCGCCACAGCAGACCACGGACTGCGCGGTCCTGAAACGCGTGGAGCAGGTCGGACAAGGCTTTCCGCTCCGCCCGGATCCCAACTCAATCGTTGGCAACACCGACCCAAACAACCCGGGGCCGCCGCTGGCGCCCACGACAAATGACGCCATTCCTGCTGGCCAGGGGTACATCTACATCTGGCCTGCCGTCGCCACGAGAGTTCCGCAGGACACCAACTGCAACGGGAACCCTCGTAAGGTCTCACAGACGGCGCGCGACGTGTCCGTGCAGGTCAAGTACAAGTGGTCGCCGCTGATGCCACTGGTCTCAAGCATCGTTCCCTCGCTGACGATCACGACCATCAGCGTCGTCCACACGGAGTACTGATATGAGCTTCAGTCACGGTCCGCTGGCGATTCACGGCAGCCGCAAGCGCGGCCAGACCCTGGTGATCTTCGGGCTCATGTCGATCGTGCTCTTTGGCTTTGCCGGGCTGGCGCTGGATGCCGGGCACATCTACCTGATGTACCGGTTGACGCAGAACGCGACCGACTCGGCGGCGCTCGCCGGCGGCAAGCGGTTGAGCGCGGCGCTGCGCTCGGTGCAGCCGAGTGGCTTGAGCGACCCCATCGTTCTGGCGGTCCACGACTACGCCCAGGCGAACGGCTACAACACCGCGCTCGCCACCGGCTGCTCCAGTACGAGCGCCGGTACCCCGAGGCTTGGCTTGACCCAGTTCAGCGCGAGCTGGGTCGACACTGGGACCTGCGCCGGAGGCTTCAACACGCGGGTGACCGCCACCTCGCCGCCCCCGGTGCTGACGGACAACTGCTCGAACGTGCCCTACAACTGCATGCAGGTCGTGATCACGCAGGTCGTCCCGAACTTCCTGATGGGGGTCCTCGGTATTCCGACCACCACCGTCACCACGTCGGCCACCGTCCTTGCACTGCCACCGGGGAACGTCGCCGCCATGCCCGCGAGCATCGCGCTCTACCTCTACCAGCCCGACAACGGGGGCCTTGTTCCGGGTACGTGTGCGGTCGGATTCACGCAATGCTTCAAGTCGACGGTCGCGCCCCAGCGCAGCCAGCTGAGCTGCGCGGCGCTGACCGCCAGCTGCCCGACGTTCTGGTCCCGGCCCGGCTCGAGCCCTCTGATCTCCGGGATCGATGGGCACATCATCCCGACCGGCGATACGGTCGCGGTGCAGTCCAAGGGGAGCATGGTGCTCCAGGACCCCACGACCTTTTGCGACTCATACGGTGGCGCCTGCGCCTCCGGGACGGTCACGGGCGCGAAAGGGTTTTCGCTGCTAGCCGGGAATACGCTGTACTGCAGCGCTCCGGTTGGCCAGGCACCCATCGCCTGCACGCCGGCCGGCCCCGGGGGAGCGCCATTGAACGCGAACTTCGGCAACGAAACGCCATTCGTCGCGCCAAACCCCTGGATGCCAGCCATCACGGCGCCCTCGAATGTCTGTGGAAGCCTGGTGCTCGATGGTGACATCGTGGCCAACAGCGGCGGCAACGGAAACTGCCTTCCCCCCGCAACCGACCCCTACCTGATCAAGCCGGGCGTCTACGGCTCGATTGTGATCAACCACGGCCTCTACGAGTTTGGCCCGGGTGTGTTCACGATTACAGGGACGGCGTCCCAGAACAGCGCGCCGGCCGGCCAGAAGGCCAACGGCATCGACCTCACCGGTGAAACTGCCGCCGACTGGGACCTATGCCCGTCCGGCTCTTGCCCTGGATGGAATCCGCCGGTCGGGCTGTGGATCGGCCACGGAAACACGCCCAGCGTCGCCGGGGCCGCAGGCAGCGCGGAAAGCTGTGGCGACGGCGGCTCGGCGCCGCCTACCACAGGCGGCGGCGACCAGACGTGGATCAAGGGATCCGGCGTGACCTTCCAGTTCGCGGGACCGTCATCCGGCGGCTTCGTCTCCACCAATGAGGTCAAATCCATCAGCCTGGCGGCGCCGGGGCTCGGCACGCAGCCGGCGACCGGAGGGGTCCCGATCCTGTTCGATCTCGAGAACAGCACCTTCATCCACCTGGACGCCGCCAGCGGCGGCGGTGGCGGCGGCGATGATGGCGGCGACGGCGCGGGCAACGTCAACAACCAGTTCGCCGGCATCATCTACCAGACGACCACGGCCAACGCGGGTGGCGTGGAGATCAACGCCGGGCTCGGTGGAACGGGGGCGGCCCTGCGGGGTCAGATCCTCGCCTACACCTACACGGCCTTTGGAATCCCGGGCGCGGCCATCCAGTTTACCGCCGGCTTCGGCGTGGGCAGCGGCCCGCCGCCCACATCGACCGGCGGATTCAACGAGACACAGATCTATGCGACCCCGGCCGCGACGCTCACCGCGGCTGCAACTTCGGGCTGGGAGACGCTGACCTGGCACTACACGGATGAATGGAAGATGGATGCCTACACCGCTTACGTGAAGATCAACAACACCACCCCGGTGTACTTCTCACAGGGCATCTGGAATCCTGCCCCCGGGGCTGGCGTCCCGCTGCCGCCCTCCGGCAACACCCCCGGCGAGACTGCCCCGGCCTATCCGAGCCTCGCGCAGGACCCCGGCAACAAGTACACGCATACCGTCACCAGCAACAACTCCTCCGACTGGACCATGAAATACAGCGACGGCTCGACCCTCGAGCTGAACGGTGGCTGGGTTTGGGGGCATGAGAATGCCATTCCCGGCGCACTTGGCAACGGGGTCGTGACGGCCAAGTACACCTTCCCAACCCCGCCCGGCCTGCAATCGACGGTCACCATCTTCATGAGTGACGGCGACCGCTGCGGCGACTGGGTAACGGTTACGGTGACCCTCAACAATGTCGGCACGTTCAACCCGGGCATTCAGAGTGTCGGTACGGTGAGCCTGGAGCAATGATGCGGATCCGGAAGAGTCGAACCCACGGTCAGGCGCTGACCGAGCTCGCCCTCATCCTCCCGGTGCTCGCCTTGCTGATGCTGGGTGCTGTGGATCTTGGCCGCGCCTTCTACCTCAGCATCGAGATCTCCGGAGCGGCTCGCTCCGGCATGCGACAAGGCGTCATCAACGGCAACACGGACATCGGCAACTCGACCCGGAGCGAACCCAACTCGGCGATTGCGAACAATATCGCCAGCTGGGGAGACGCCGGCCCCGGCGGTGTCAACGATTGCGATCCCAGCCAGGCGACTCACAAGTGTGGCGATCCGCTCGGCTGTCCGCCTGACGTCTTCACCAGCACGCCCGGTCGTCAGGTCTGCTTCGCCGTTCGCACCTGCAGCCTGACAAATGGGAGCATCGCGTGCCCAGTGGGCGGCTGGCAGACGCGTCCCGCACAGGGGTCGGACGGCGGCGGGACCACCCAGGTCCTCGACGTGCGTGTGGTCTACAAGTTCGTCCCTGCCACGCCGATTATCACGGCGTTCACCAGGGACGGCAAAGCCTTCTACCTTACCGTCGACGAATACGGACTAGAGCTCTACTGACCCGCACCGATGAGTAGGGCAAGATTGTCTCGTGCCGACTATTCGCTTTGAGGTCGCGGTGGAGGCGTCGCCGGATGCCGTGCTGGAGGCGCTCACGGACTTCGGCGACCACCGGCCCGATATCTGGCCGAACATCGACCACTCGCA
>DATNMN010000217.1:0-18797 GCA_035602295.1 Candidatus Dormiibacterota bacterium
CCACCAAGGGCCGAGGCCATCCGGCGATCAGTGCGCCAAATCGTTGTAAGGCAGTTAAACGAGTCCATGGCCCGACGTCAAATGGACGTTATCAACGAACTCGCCCTTCCACTCCCATTGGCGATTATTGGTGAGCTCCTCGGGATCCCGGAAGCAGATCGAGAGTACGTGGGCAGTCTGAACGATGCCATTCTTCGCTTCCGAGACCAGGCGCCAGATCGAATGGCTTCCATTACAGCGGACGTTGGGCGTCTGGTTGACTATTTCGACAAGCTCATCAAGGAACGTCGGAACGCTCCGAGGACAGACCTGATGACTGTCCTGCTTGAAGCGGAGAGAGATGGGACCTTTACGCACGAGCAAGTAGTTGCAAACGCCATCTTCATGTTGGATGCCGGCCATTCGACAACGATCAGCATGATCACGAACGGTCTGCTGCTATTTCTGCGCTTTCCAGATCAATGGCGGATTCTGCTAGCAGAGCCCGATAGCCGCGTGAAAACAGCGGTTGATGAAATCCTCCGATTCGAACCGCCCCTCAAGACTTTCGATCGTGTGTTGACAACGAGCCAGACACTGCACGGCAAGCAGATGTTGGCGGGCCAGCGGGTGCGTTACGTGATCGCTGCGGCGAATCGGGATCCTAGACGATTCGAGCACCCAGATGTGTTTGACGTCATGCGGTCTCCGAACCCGCACCTGGCATTCGGAACTGGGTTCCACCATTGCCTCGGTAGTCACCTGGCGCGGATGGAGGCACAAGAAGTCCTGATGGCTGTCGCCGAGTTGATTCCAAATTACCGCCTTGTCGGCAACCTGTCCGAAATCGAATATCGACCGAGCCTCACAGTTCGCCAGGCGACGAAAGTTGTCATCGCCTGGTGAACGCGGCTGAGTCCCTGAGCAACGAATTCGGCGATAGCCCCAGCTCCCCGCTAGGGAACGCGTTCGAGGAGAGCGGCTTACTCAGGATGGCGGCGAGGGGCTATCAAGAGGCATGCCCATGTTCGCCATCAATTTCGCCGCTTCGCCGCGCTGCGGAGCTCCGCCCCATCCCGTAGACGTTCGCGTCATCATTTCAAATGGCCCTGACGGCCACCGAAAGCAATCACGCATTATCGCGTCGACCTGCTCGCGCGACGCGATGCTTTCACTCACGACTCTGTGAGCTTCCCGGACCATGGCGAAGAAGACGCGAGACGAGACATACCCCCACGCAAGAGGTTGGTCGCGAATGACCTCTGGATTCTTGCCACATTTCCGCGCCAGCGCGACAATCGTATCGATGGTTGTCGGCGATGCCAGCGGGTGCACGACAATCTCCGCGAGAGGCATCACTGGAGCTGGCGACGCCCAATGCCACACGATCACTCGATCCGGCCTCTCGGTGGCGGCTGCGATGGGCGCAACTGGAAAGCCTGAGCTGTTGGTGGCAAGAATTGCTCTTATGGGCGCCAGTTTGTCAATCCACTTGAAAGTCTCGATCTTGGTCGCAAAGTTCTCAGGAACCGCCTCAATAATGAGATCAGCGTCGTCGCATACCACGGCTCGGTCAGTTGTCGTGGACAATCTCGCCAGCGCTCCCTCGGCGTCGCTGGAGGACACCTTGCCGATCTCGACCGCCCTCTTGAGACCATAACGATCATGTTCAATGCGAGCCAGAGCGCGGGAACATGCCTCTTGGTCAATGTCATACAGGACCACCTCACAGCCCCCGAGCGCAAGAACCTGGGCGATTCCACCACCCATTACGCCCGCGCCCACGACACCGCACCGTTTGACTTGCATGTGGCCTCCTTATCTAGGCGGGCTGACGACAGCAAATACTGGCACTGGGTATTTGTGGTCGCGCTGCTGCCAGCGCAATACGACTTCGTCCCCAATCTTGCAGTCGACAGAGTCAACGTTCCCCATGAGATAGGGGCCTTCATTCAATTCAACGATCGCGACCACATAGGGAGGTTCGAACCCAGTCACGAGAGGCACCCTCACAACGGTCTTGCTATAAATCCGGCCTCGGCCCGCAACCGTCACCCAGTCAAGTCCCTCTGCGTCACATTGAAGGCAGAACGGCCGGGGATAGAATTGATGGTGTCCACAGCGTCCACAACGCTGGACGCGGAGCTCACCTCTTTCCGCAGCCTCCCAGAACGGCGCTGTTGTGGGATCCATCACAGTTAGTCCCTTGCCAGAACGACGGTGGCAGATGTTGACAGAACACCTCCGATGCCGTGCGCTACCGCGATCTTGGCATCGGGAACCTGCCTGGCACCTGCTTCTCCACGCAATTGCCGCACAGCCTCGACCAACAGCAGCAGGCCGAGTGCACCGGGATGACAATAGGAAAGGCCGCCCCCCGACGTCATCGAGGGCAGTTTTCCTCCGGGTCGAAGGGCACCGCTCTTAGCAAACTCTCCAGCGCCCCCGCGTTCACAGAAGCCGAGATCCTCGAGATGGAGAAGCACAGCGATTGTGAAGCAGTCGTAAGGCTCGAAAACATCGACATCGGACGGCGCAATGCCAGCCATCGCGAAGGCGTGTCGACCGGCCGCGGCTCCTGGTGTAGACGTGAGGTCCCTGCTTTGCGCGATGTTCCAGGCGCGCTGTGATTCGCCGACGCCGATCACTCGGATCGCTCGTTTTGCCGCATTTCTAGCATGATCCTTGCCGGCTATCACGATCGCGCCGCCGCCATCCGTTCGCAGACAGCAGTCCAACTTGCGAAGGGGGTCGCACATCATGGGCGTGGCCAGGACATCAGCGACTGTCAGCGGCTCGCGAGCCCAAGCTTTCGGATTCAGAGCAGCCCAAGCTCGCGCAGCGACCGCGACTTCGGCCAGTTGCTCTGGTGTAGTGCCGTACTCGTGCATGTGCCTGGCAGCAGCCAGGGCGTAATGGCCGATCGGAGCCGGCAAACCGTACGGCAATTCGAATTGACCCATCAGGCTCTGGTCGTCCTCTGTCAAAGCCATTGGGCGGCTCTTGCGGCTGCGCTGACGAGACGCATATGTGATCAAAGCAACGTCGCAATGACCTGAGTGGACGGCCAGCATGGCGTGATGCACGAAAGCCTCGAATGCGGCCCCACCCAGATCCGATGAGTCTGAGTAACGCGGTTCGATGCCGAGGTATTCACCCACCTGGACAGAGCCCTCTTGGCCCATGTAATTGACGAACAGCCCGTCCACGTCCTTCAGCGTTAACCCGGCTTCGGCCAACGCCTCGCGCGATGCCAATGCGGCCATAGATAGCTCCGACTGATTCTCCACCCGACCTAGCGCCGACTCTGCAGCGCCCACGATGTAGACCTCTGGCGCACTTGACCCAGCCAATTTGCTTAGCGACCTCTCCCGTTCAATTCAATGCCGATCGCTCCGCGGCCAGCATCGACCGACGGATCTTTCCGGACTCATCCCTGGGTAGGTGCTCGACCAGCTCGAACGACTTGGGCACCTTGTAGGGAGTTAATCGTTCGCGACAGAACGCTTGCAACTCGGCTGGCGACGGACATGCCAGCCAGTTCTTCGGCTCCACGATGGCGTGAACTCGACGGCCCCACTCGTCGTCTCGCACACCGACGACCACGGCATCGGCGACGCCAGGGTGCGCCGTTATGACAGCCTCGACTTCGGCGGGAAATATATTGGCGCCTCCTGAAACGATCATGTCGAGTCGGCGGTCAGCGATATACAGGTAGCCCTCGTCGTCTAGCCATCCCAGGTCCCCGACGCTGACCAGGCCGTCCGGGGCAACCTTCGGTGCTGGTGCGCCGATGTAGCGAAACGTCGGCGCATCGTAATCGTGCGGGCGCATGAATATCTCGCCAATTTGACCAGCGGGCAATTTGCACAGGGAGTCATCCAAGATTTGAATCTCAGTCTGATATGCCCTACCCACGGTGGGGATGTGCCTGAGCCATTCATCGCCTCTCACCACAGTCAACCCCATTCCTTCTGTCGAACCGTATCCTTCGATCAGGTGTGTCGGCCCCACGAAGTCAATCCACCTGCGCTTTAGCCACGGTGCACACGATCCGCCCGAGTGGAACAGGAGTTCAATGCTGCTAAGGCTTTCGACCTCAACCCCCTCCTGCGAAGCGATTCGGTGCATCATCGTCGGAACCAGGAATGCAAACTGAACGCGATATCGCTCGACCAGGTCAATCCAGCGACGGGCGTCGAAGCGATCGCATAGCACCACGTGATGCTTATCGAATAGACCCCAATGGCACCAAGAAAATGGCGCAGTGTGATACAGCGGCCCGCTCACGAGTTGAACCCAATTTGGCTTGAGCCCGATTGCCCGTCCCAGTAGACCGCCACCATCACCCGGCGCCCGCACCCACGGGTTCGGATCAAGAATTATCTTGGGTGTCCCGGTTGAGCCACCCGAGCCCATGGCCTTCGCCGGCCAGGCGCCAGGGTCAGGAAGTGGATCGGTTGAGAATCGCGCTGCAGATGGCAGGTCAGACGGTCTGACGACAGCAAAGCCAGGGCCATCCCACTCAGCAATTACCGCGGAAGGCTTGGCGACTTCGAGCACAGCCTTTCGTTCTGGGCCCGGCATACGGCCACTTAGCGGAAGCACGCATGCGCCAATCTTCCACGCTGCAATGGTTAGCGCGATGTGGTCCGGGGAGTTCGGCAAACCAATGACGACAAAAGAGCCTGCAGACACCCCGTTGTCGAGCAGGAATCGCGCCAGCTGACTCGAGTGTTGGTCGAGTCTGCGCCATGTCCATACATCCTCATGTGACCCGCCGACGAAAGTTAGCGCCACTCTCGAAGGGTCCTCGGCCGCAGTCATGGAACAACGCACCCCAAATGAATAGGCGGCCGCATGGTTGGTAGTGGAGCTCATGGCGAAAGCTGCTGAACCTAAAGCTCGTGGAGCCCCCCGACCTGGCGGAGAGTCCGCGTGAGACCTGGCCGCAACTCCTGACGCTGATTTTCCAAATACTCCTCCGCAGGCTGAAGACAATCGCCATGGCTCGAGGCTTGACTTGCACACCGACCCACATCGTCAATGTCCAATGGCGTCGTACGACGGTGATACTAGCAAGACCGGTCGCTCGCCGCAAACGTTTCCAGGAATGCCGAGGCAGACTCAGTTAATCGCTGACAGATCCGAGGAGACCTACGCGGCCATGAACCTGCCGAGAGCGAGAGTCATAGCCCCGCGGGCAGACTCCCCGTAAACGACGCCATCCGCTCGACTGCTTCAAGCGAGTACCGGAGACCGATCGCAAGCGCAGCCTCGTCGATGGTGAACCGCGGGTGGTGGAGCGGAAAGTCGGCGCCGGCAGCCGCGTTGCCGCTTCCGATGAACGCGAATACACTCGGCATCGTCTGGCTGTAGTAGGCGAAGTCTTCGCCACCCATGATCGGTGGCACGCGAACGACGTTCTCCCGACCTACAGTCGCGGCGGCAGCCGGAATGAGGTGCTCGACGAGCACGCTGTTGTTCTTAAGAATCGGATTGCCTCGTTCATAAAGCACCTCAGCCCGCCCGCCGTGGGAAGCGGCGTGTCCTTCGGTGATACGAGTGAGCTCGGACTGGAGCATGTCGCGAACCTTCTCCGACAACGCTCGAGTCGTACCTGATATCTCGACCCGACCGGGGATCACGTTGAACGCGTTGCCTGCGTGGAAAGATCCGACGCTAACGACGGCAGGCTCGAGCGGATCGACGCGCCGGCTGACAAGCGTCTGCAGCTCACCGACAAGAGACGCCGCGACGACGATGGGGTCGACTGTCTGATGCGGAAAAGCACCGTGGCCGCCAGACCCCATGACCGCTATCTCGAACCTGTCGACGCTCGCCATGACCGGACCTTCTCGCAGGGATATCTTGCCCACGTCGATGCCGCTCATAAGGTGCAGACCCAAAATCGCATCCACGTCGCGGACAACGCCGCACTCGATGAAGTGCTTCGCGCCGCTCGCGAGAACCTCCTCAGCCGGTTGAAAGAGGAGCCGAACCTCGCCGTGAATCTCCGGCGCTACTTGCGCGAGCACTTTGGCGACCCCGAGTAGGATCGCGGTGTGACCGTCGTGACCGCAGGCGTGCATCACACCCGGCCTGGTCGACGCGAAATCAAACCGATTCTCCTCGGTGATGGGAAGGGCATCGATATCGCAGCGGACGGCGATGGTGGGGCCAGGCTTCGTGCCCTTGATGTGAGCAACGACGCCCGTTTGCAGCGGACGCTCGAGAGGGATGTTCCAGGCGGTCAGGAGCTCACTGATCAATGTTGTTGTTTGATGCTCTTCGAAGCTGAGCTCGGGATTGGCGTGTAGGTGGCGGCGCCATGCCCTCAGGTTGTCGACCAACTCGTCGTCAACTCTTTCGGACCAGTCCACGCAAGCAGATTATCTTGAGGTGCTGCCGAACAGTGTCAACCACGCGTCCGTGACTGGCCTCCGGCGAGCCAGGTCGAAGCGGTCGCGCGGTTAGATGCTCCCGCGTTCTCAACCTTAAGCTTCGCAGTGTGGTGAGCGGACCTGCGGCCAGCCGAGAGCCACTACGGCCTCCGACCTGGGCAGAACCGACGCTTCTAGACGTGTTCGCCGCGGCGGGGCGCATCCGACCCTTCCTCCCCCCCACACCGCTCCGCCACTCCGGGGCGCTGAGCGACATGATCGGTGCGGAGATCTATCTCAAATACGACCACCACCTTCCGACTGGAGCCTTCAAGGTGCGCGGCGGTGTGAACCTGGTTTCTCAACTAACCGAAGGCGAGCGACGTGCCGGCGTAATCGCCGCTTCAACCGGCAATCACGGCCAATCCGTAGCTTTCGCCGCCAAGCTCTTTGGCGTTCAGGCAATCATCTGCGCTCCACAAAAGTCCAATGCCGCCAAAGTCGACGCGATGAGAGAGCTTGGCGCGACGGTAAGACTGGTAGGCGTCGACTTCGACGAGGCGCGCCTAGCCTGCGAAGAGCTCGCGGTCACTAACGGTTATCGGTACATTCACTCCGGTAACGAGCCGATGCTTATTGCTGGTGTCGGCACGCACACACTAGAAATCCTTGCCGACCAACCTCAAATCGACGTGATCATCGTCCCGGTCGGTGGGGGAAGCGGCGCCGCGGGAGCTTGCATCACAGCAAAGACCCTCAATCCGAACATTGCGGTGATCGGCGTTCAAGCCGAGAAGGCTCCGTCCGCCTATCTCTCATGGAAGGCCGGTAAGCCAGTCGACGCAACGACAACCACATGGGCAGAAGGCCTCGCCACGAGGACCCCGTTCGAGTTGCCGCAGCGAATCCTGCGCAGGCTGTTGGATGACTTCGTCCTTGTCAGCGAGGAAGCCATCTCAGACGGAGTCCGTACCCTACTCAGCCGGAACCGGCTTTTGGTGGAGGGAGCCGGCGCTGCAACTCTGGCAGCGGCCCTCCAACTGAAGGAGCGCTTAGCTGGTCGTAAGGTTGCGCTCATACTGACCGGCGGCAATGTCTCGAGCGCCCAACTCAAGTCACTGCTCGACAATGACAACCGCTGACGATCCTCAGCGTTGTACTGAAACGGAAGAGCACACGCCGAAGGCGACATCTCTCGGCCGTACGTATAAGCCTGTCCACTCGGCCACCGACCTCAATACTCCGAACCGATTGGCTTGGTGGGATTAATACCGTCCACTAGAGCTAGCGCCGCGGGTGTCACGCCACGCCAGCAAGGCGCGCACCGGGTCCGTGTCACGCGGGCCGTTCATGTGGTAGATAAAGACAGTCGCGCCGGCGGTTGCGTACTCATCTAATCGGGTGCGATCGCCAGCCTCCTCGAGTTGCACAGTGACAGTTCGCTCAATTTCTGTTGGGTCGCGGCCGATCGCGGCGCACCAGTCGTCGAGTGCGGCATTCTTGCGGAACCACCACTCGATGGGGCCAGAAGTGTGCCAGAGGTCCGCGAACCGAGCGACGATTCGCAACGTGGTTTTTTCGCCAGCGCCGCCGATCAGGATTGGAACTCTCCCCCGCACCGGTGGTGGATTGTCTTTGGCCCAGCGCTCGTTGATGATCTCGAGACCTTTCTCAAGATCTTGCAGTCGTGAGCTGACGCTGCCGAACTCGTAACCGTACTCGGCATAGTCGCGCTCAAACCATCCAGCACCGACTCCAAGGATCAGGCGTCCCCCCATGATGCGGTCGAGCGTTCTTGCCATGGCCGAGAGGAGGGCAGGATTTCGGTACCCGATAGACGTGACGAGAGTGCCTGCGTGTGCCCGTTGCAACTGCGAGCCCAAGACTGCCAGCGTTGTCCAGGCCTCAAAGTGCGTCCCACTCGGATCGCCATCGAGAGGGAAGAAGTGATCCCAGTTGAAGATCACGTCTACCCCTAATGATTCGGATTGTAACCACCAGTTCCGATACACCTCGAATGAGACGTGCTGCGGTGCGAGATGGACCCCGATCCTGATCGGCCTGCGAGTCACGAAGGACGCTCCGCATATGGTCGGCGGACACTTCCGGACGAAGGTTGATCCCACGGTCGCACGATTGTTGGAAGGTTCACTTTCACTCGGCGCATGACTTTCGACTAGTCGGGCCCTACACCCGACTCCCGGCGTGTAAGCAACGTGCTGCCCCGGGTTCTCGCACCGTGGTTCAGCAGCCCACTGAGCCAACCGCGAGGGTACCGAATCAGCATGGTCAACGGCTCGTCGAGACTGTGAGTCGTGAGCTGAGTCGCGTCTTGGAGGACACCATCATGTCGATCACAGAGTTCCAAGGCCGCCGCTACTCGGCCGGTTTCTGATGGTAATACAGTGTCACTGGGAGAGGTACGATTCGAGCTCGTGCCCGAGGTTGCGAAAAGGCGGGCGCGCTCGGGCGCGGGCCTGGAGTAGTGCATGCGTTCCTGGTCACAACACCACCGACGCGCATCCGGTGGCTTGAGCAACCGGCTTGCGCCAGCGAAATTCAAGCTAGAACGTCGAGTAAGGCTTGTTTGGCTGACCCCACCAAGACTGAATCGTGTACGTCCATTACACCGGACCACTCGGCTGGCCCTCCTCCTCCAGACGTGGAAGCTCAGCGGTAGGTCGCCTCGATCCATTCTTCGATCAGCGCAAGTGGCGCGACTTCACGCAGGGGCGTTACCTCGCTCGGAGGAATAGTGGTGTCTGAAGTCACGACAGCAACAAGTCGAAGTTCGTCTAAGACCGCTATGAGCTGGCCGCCGTAGCCAAGTGCAAAATATGCCTCGTGGCTCGCCAAAGTCGTGCGCCACCACTGATAGCCATACCCCTCCTTGTAGAACCGAACACTTGCAGGCCACGGACCCAACTGCCAGTCATCGCGAATTGCGGTCTGGGTGACATCTGCCTGGGCAGCCGTCGACAAGTCGACCCACTCCGCAGGAACCAGGGATTCAGCGCCCCACGTCCCTTTCATGAGGAACAGGAGTCCGAACTTGGCCATGTCACGAGGAGTGAGATGTAATGCGTCCCCGCCGATCGTCATGCCGCTTGGCTCGGCTGTCCACCAATGGCGCTGGAACCCAAGCGGCCTGAAGAGGTGCTCGTCCGCGAATTCGAACGTGCTTACCCCGGTCGCAGTGGCGATGCACGCGGAAAGGAGATGCGAATTTGCCGTGCTGTACACCCACGTCGATCCGGGCGGTCCACTTACGGGTTGCTCAAAGAGTGAGAATCTTACGAGATCTCCGCTGTTGATCCAGTCCCACGTAATGCCCGTGTTTTCCTGCCAGAAGAGTCCCGAACGCTGCATCAATAGATTCCGAACAGTTATCTTCGCTTTCCGCCGATCTGCTCCTGCGCGGAAATAACCTTCAAGGACATCACCGAGGGTTGCATCGGCACTCGCAATATGTCCGCGATCGATGGCGATTCCGACAAGCGCAGACATCACCGACTTGGTGACTGACTTCACGTTTTGAGGGAGGTCGGGCTTGCCTGTCTCATATGACTCACCACGCAGCAGTCCCTTCTCGGCGGGCTTTCGATCCCAACGAATATCAGCGTCGGCTCCCCCGTAGTAACCCTCAAAGATCAATTCTCCGTTGCTAACGAGGACCACGCTGTGGATCCAACCCATTTGCTCGCGTATTCGCGCGTCAAGAGCTACGAGGGAAGCCGACTCGCGCCATGATTCGCTCGCCGGCTCCGACCATTGGCCGGTCTTCCAGATGCTTGGCATCATCGCGCTATCTTCATATCACTCTGTCTCTAGATCACCGGGAGCATGATGGACGTGCACGCGGAAGCGCACATAAAGACAACCTGGGACCAAAGGGCTGGAGTTGTTGCTGAATCGACCTGACTGGTGACAAAGGGTCCTGGATGCACCGCCGCGATCAAGCTAAAGACAAGAATGACCATCAATCTCGTGGTGAACAAGACCATCGCAGCCATCGTGCTGTGCGGTCATTCTGGCACGCGGACGCCCGTTGTCATGAGACCGCTGGGCGGCCGAGGCCTTGCGATTGACGACGATATCCGACGCGTACCGTTAGCATGCAGCCACGCTACGGACGAGTCTTGACGCGGTCAGCGACGACTCGCCTGGCAACCGGCTAGTGGACGGCGTTAACGGGCCTGGGTTCCCCCAAATCCCATCCTTGCCTACTGTCTGCGATCATGCAGCGATGATCGACCTGCAGCAGTCCGAATCGGACAGCGATCGGCACTGGCCGTTCACCGCGGAGGCGAACCGGGTCGGCGAGGCTGGCTGGTCCTTCCCGCGCTTGAGGAGACCGGCGCGGACGAGTTCACGCTGATTCTCGAAGTGGTGACTCCCTTTTTGACGAGCGACGAGATCGTAATCAATGCGCTGATCGAATCGGTGGCCAACGTGACAGAGGCGATCAGTCAGAGACATGTGTGAGCTGCTTGCGGCGGTTGGGGATCAAAGCTTCGAGCTCGGGAAATTGCTCGATTGGGCACGGAGACTGGAGATCCGCGGATTCGCGGGCTACGGCTGGGGAACCGCGTGGGTTGGAGAAGACGGGCTGGACTCCTACAAACATCCCGGCCCTTTGGCTGAAGATGGGCTAGCGGTCGATCGCCTCGCCGCAAAAAAGGTTCGCGCGGCGGTGATTCATTTGCGCCGCCCAACAGATCCCAAGACGGTGACGGATGCCGATACGCAACCGTTCGTGGACGAGGCGCACACGTTCGCGTTCTGCCACAACGGTTTTTTCAAGCTGCATGACGCGTATCGGCCTCAATTCGCGGGTCGGCTACACGGAAGCGCAGACACCGAGGTCGCCTTTCGCATGCTTGAGAAGGAAATCGCGGAGGGAGTGCCACCGACCCAGGCTCTGCTCCGAGTTCATGATCGACTCACCGGCAACGCCAACTGCACGTACCTGCAGCAGAGTGGCGAGCTCTTGGTCTATGCCGCCAACGCCATGAACGCAGTTTGGAGGCTCAGAAAAGACGACCTGTACGTCGCCGTCACCGGGTCACACTGGCGCGACGACTCCGGAGTCGCGACGCTGTTTCCGGGCTGCAAATCAATGCGCCTCGGGACGGAGCCCGTGAGTCTGGGTACATCCGTTCTTCATCGGTAATAGGCGCCTGGCTCGGGCCAGCCAAACGTCGTCAAGCGCGATCGACGATAAGGCGCGCAATCGCCAGAGACGAGGTCGGTGCTGGTGAAGGTAAGTTGTGCAACATGGAGGATGCAGGATGATCGAAGCCTCGAAGCAACCGACAGCACCGGGCAATGAATCTCGGCCTGTAAGTATCGCCAACATTCGCAGATTCGCGTAGTTTGCCGGACTGACGGCCCGAGCGAGTTGTCGATATCGATAGGTTTATCGCGATCATCCGCTAGAGCGCAGTGACCACGTACTCTTGCAGGACCGGGGTCGCGATTTACTTCAAATCGGGTGCACGGCCCCGGCACTGCGGCAAGCAGGCCCGATGCGATTGCTTATGTCATGTCCGTGGCAGCCAGGATCGCTCCCCTCACTTGGCCGAGGTCTGCCGAGGGTCTTAGCCGGGTTCTCGTCGAGCTCGATGGCCGACGAGCTCACGGAAGGGCCACGAGATTCTACTTCCCGAGCATATCTCTAGGAGGGAACCTTCACCCGCCTGCGGCGCCTGGTAGGGCGTACCGACCCTGTGAGACGGCACCCGACGGGGTAGCCGTCTCCTCTTCGTCACTCGCGCTGCTTGACCCTGCCGCAACAATGCGACCGACGGAGGTCGCTCAATCGAGGCAGTCAATATTCGCAGGCGATCTTGCAGCCTCTCTGAAGCATCGGTCGCCAGCGAGACGATCACCCCCGCCATCTTAAGGATGGCTCGGGCCTGCGTAGTCGACAAGGCAGGTCCCACGGACAGTTCCGAGGAGTCATTCCAGATGGCATGTTCATGTTCAATTGTCAGACTCGCTCTCAAGCGCCGCCAAATGCTCGCCCAGCGATGGCTTCGCCTCCAGGCTCGCGCGGATCTCGTCTTTACGGTGAAGGGCAGGTCGGTCAGGTCCTCGAGGTGCCCGAACGCAAGGTCGGGGCGACCGGCTTGTTCGAGCTTGCGGGTGTAGAAGGGCGAGTGTGTTGCAAGGTACTGGAGCTGACGCTTGAGCACCTTGGCCGCTAGGTCGCGAATTTCTTCCTGCGATGCGATGCGATGCGATGCGATGCGCATAGTCATGCTTGCCCGCGTGCACAGCTTGCACTAATGGCTCATTGGACCAGCGCGGTTAGGCCACGCTAGGCGCGGTTTGCTCGGCCACCGCCGCGAGCGCTTCTTCCAGCTGATCCAGGTGCTCCTCCGTGTGGGCCGTGCTCAGCACGAGCATACCGCGCGGAGCAAGAAAGAATCCGCGATCCATCAAACCGCTCTGGATCCGGTGCATTCGACCGCTATCGCTTGCGCGGACGTCTCGCCAGCACTGCGGCGGGGTCGGCGCGGCGTGCACGTTCATCATCGATCCCCAGCCGGTCACCGAGAGGCCGAACTGCGCGAGGGTTTCCTGGAGGCGGCTCCTCAGCCGGTCGCCGCGGGCGTCGAGGTCGCGCGCGGTCTGCTCGTCGTATGCGGCCATCGTCGCAAGCCCGGCTGCCATGGTCAGCGGATTGCCGTTGAACGTGCCTGAGTGTTGGATGCGATGCGGCTTGGGCGGTGCAAGGGAGTCCATCAGCTTTTCCGGCCCGGCCACCGCCCCGACCGGCAGGCCGCCACCAATGATCTTGCCGAGCGTCGTGAGATCCGGACGGATGTTCCACTCACCCTGCAGCCCATGACCGCCGTGCCGGAACGTCATCACCTCATCGAGCACGAGCATGAACCCGTGGCGGTCGGCGAGCTCACGAAGCTTCTCGAGCAGGCCTTGTCGCGCGGGCATCATGCCGGCTGACCCCTGCATCGGCTCGACCAAGACGGCCGCCCACTGCTCGCCGTGCTGTCGCGCGATTGCCTCGACGGCGGTCAAGTCGTCGAACGGTAGCACGTCGGTGAGGTCAAAGCCTTCGGCTCCCTCTTCCGCCACCGGCTGAGGCCGGCTGCGCGGGCCGCCATCCTCGGGCTTGATCGAGACCCGGACCAGCTCATGTGAGCCGTGGTACCCACCCTCGAACTTCGCGATCCGCTTGCGTCTCGTTGCGCTCCGCGCAATCTGGAGCGCGAGCATGGTCGCCTCTGTGCCCGAATTCGTGAATCGAACCATCTCGCTGCCCGATAGACGGTCGACGATCATCCGGGCAAGCTGTCGTTCGAGCTCGGATGGTGCACCGTACGCGGTGCCACGGGCGGCCTGCCTTGCGATGGCTTCCACGGTTTGAGGGTGCGCGTGGCCGTGGATCAGCGAGGTGTAGTTGTTGACGAAGTCGACGCGCCCGACTCCACCCACGTCGACGAGATAGGCCCCTTCGCCATGGCTCGCGAAGAACGGAGGATCCGTGTAAAGCTGGTCTCGTGAAACGCCACCCGGGATCACTTGGCGGGCTTCCTGCCAGACGTCTTCAGACGATTTGCGTGGCGGCTTAGTCTTCAACCTGAGCATTTGGCATCGTAGTCTCGGCTGGCGCCGGGAGTCAACTGCTCGGGATAGCGTTCCAAATATTCAAACGCTCGCGACTGGCGAGCACGACCTGGTTTCTCCTAATCGCGGTTTGGATGCTCCGTGCGGCACACCAGAGCCGCGACCAACCTCGCACCTAGTTCTTGGTCAGATCCCGTAGGGGTGTATGGATCCCACCTCAACGCGCGAGTGTTATCTCACCACTTGCCGAGGTACCGCGTGTCCTAGCCGCACGTCCGCATTCATACTGCGACCAGGCTCTCGATAGCTTCGCCTTATCGCGAGCAATTCTCTGACGAAATATCACGACCCGAGAATCGACCCCTATCGTGCTCGGACAGCGCGTAGCGTCACGGTTTGCCTATGGAGGCAAGGCCTGCGCTTGCCTCCAATGATGGGCGGAGCGGTGCCGATTCGGTGTTCCACTGAGCCTTGGAGCTGGTCTCCGAGCACGAGTCAGGCGCGCACCAATAAGGCCGGCCGCAACGAGACACCGGCGCGACGCAGCTCGAAGGCGGTCCAACCCGCTCCGGCCAGATCGATTAGTCCGAACAGCACCAGCGGCCAGCGGCTCAGTCCAAGTACAGCGAAGGCGGCCAAAGAGAGCGCAAAGAACACCCTCCCCCACACCGATACGCGAAAGTAAGAGGTGGCCTCGGCGCGGGCCGCCTCGATGTAGTAGAAACCCAACGGTACGGCTATCGCGCCGACCACGCGGATCCAAACCTCGGAGGTGGTCGGTAGTCTAAAAATCGAAAGCAGTAGATTGGGCACCACAGGATCACGACCCCGACCGCTACCACATAGATCCCAAACACGAACGATGTCCGCGCTGTTGGAGTCACCTCAGCATCCCTCCCTGAGCTCGCCGCCTACCTGGGCGCACCAATCCTGGCACCGCCCAACACGCGGGTCAAGCGCTTGATCGACGCGCAGCTGAGGAGCCTTGCCGCTTGCGGGCAGGGTCGGTCGGTCCGATGTCTAAGCAGACACGGCGCCACGTGCACCGCATTGGCGCGGACGTCTGATTGAGCTGCATCGCCGGCTGCTAGTGGAGATCTGGACGCGCACTAATCGATTGGTCGACGAATAGATGGTTGCTGTTCCTTTCAAGCGCGGTTCTTATCCACACACGCGATGACGGGATTGGCTATGTTGCTGACGCTGGCCCAGTTCCAGAAAAGAGATCTCGCTAACTAGCGGGTTTTTTCAATGCGACGCGTGAGCCGTTTGATCTTCGCAAGCATCCTATTGAGCATGTCGGCCCTGGTGCCGATGGCCGCCCTCGCCAGCAGCACACTGACCGAATATGTGGTTGGCACCGAGTACGCGCTCGGCTCGTGCTCCGGCGGCCAGACTGGTAGCTTCGCCGGCTACGGCAGTGCAACCCTTGGGGGACGGGCCAATGCGGCCTTCAACACCACCATCTGCCACTCGCCCCTTACTGGAGGGACGGCCTCCATCCTGCCCGGTGGCAACTTCGAACTCGCGACGGACTCGGTGACGATCGTGTGGCAGTACACCGGCGGGAAGGTCGGACCCGGCGTGGTTTCGCGCCTCTACCCGGCAAGCAATTACTTCTGCGAAGAGGTCTTTCCGGTGACGGCTGCGGTCGGTCCTGCCACCAGCGTGCCTGACGACGCCATCAACCTCGTCAGCGGAACGGCGGAGGGCAAGCTGACGCATTTCGGCGTGTCCACCGCCGGTGGGGGGTGCCGACCGTTCGCGGCCAGTATCACAGGCAAGGCGATGCTCGTCTACTGACAGAGCTGACACCGAGCGGTGTAGGTCTTACGCTTCATCGCTTCCACCACGCGAGGCCCAACTCACCCTCCAGGGTTGTGAAGATGATGCTTGGGCAGCGACGGGGCCAAAGCCGGCGATGAACAAGACATTCATCGATCCATCCTGCGAGCGATTTTGCATCTTGCAGCGCCGGAATTCATCCCGCGAGGGATAGCGTCTGGTCCTGACCTGCGATTTCCTTGCGTGCATGGAACACGGAGCCCTGATCGCAGCCCGAATCGCCGTCGGCCTGGTGCTCGTTGTGGCCGGTGGGGCTAAGCTCGCCGCCGGGAAGCGCTACGTGCGTGAGCTCGTCGCCACTTTTGCGATCGTGCCGTCTCGGATGATCCGTCCGGTCGCCTTTGCCCTGCCATGGGTCGAGCTGATCCTCGGCGGCCTGTTGGTGACGGGCCTGCTTGCCACGCCTGTGGCGGCTCTTGGCGCGGGGCTTTTGGGTGGCGTCAGCCTGGCGCTCGCGCTGAACCTGCGACGTGGCTCCAACGCCCCGTGCGGCTGCTTCGGTCCAAGCCTGCCGATGAAGACGAGTTGGACGCTGGTCGGCCGAAACCTGTTGATGGTCCTCGTGCTAGTTGCGGTGAGTTGGAAAGGAGGTTCGTGATGAAGGTGCGCTGGTCGAGACGAGAGGTGCTCGTCAAGTCGCTCATCGCAGCCGGCGGGGCGGTCGCGGCCCACCTGTCCGGCGTCATGCCCGAGTTGGGCTGGGCCGCTCAGCCGAAAACGCCCGATCATCTACAGCCGCCAGACTACATGCGCCAGGCACTGCGCCAGGACGAGATCGTTGGCCGGGACGCCGATGCTCTCCTGACTTCTGTCTCGAACTCGCCGGACGTGCGCGAGGTCTTGAGGCAGGCATCAATTGGAAAGGTGGACCTGGCTGCGCTGAAACCACACGCCGTGCGCACCGTCCTGGAGGACGGCCAGATCGTGGTAGCGGTCAGCGCCGTACTGCCCGACCAAGAGCACGTGATCGTGCACTATCAGCACGGCTCAGGGCCCCAGACCAACGCCTTCATATACAAGGCGACGGCGGATCACAAGGCAAACCTCGTTGCCGCCAGCGCAGCGGGTCGGCCGGTGCGCCGCCCGGCTGAAACAAGCGACTCGTCCAACACGGTTCTCGCCGCCGGCTGTCCGAGTTGTACCCACCCATGCACGCAGTGCTGCGGCTACGACCTCTGGGGCATTCTCGAGTGCTGCATCTGGTGTAGTGCGTTCTTCGAGTGTCCGCCGTGCTTTCTCGCCTGCGCCCTGAGCTGGTGCTCCGGTTGCGTATGGTTTCACTGCTACCACTGCACAAGCTGCTGCCAGGACTGGTGGTGTTTCTAAGCCGCTGACGGTGTCGCCGGGCGAGTCCATGCGGGCCCGCCCAATCCGTCCAGATCGGCTCGCAATGGCTACTATCAGCACCGGGGATCGGCCACGCGGGAACGAGCATCCGGAGTCGCGGCGCGCCAGCTTGTCGCCCTGTTGTCACCCGCGAGCCCGACACGGCTCGCGACCGCGCAGGTGCGATACCTCGGCCGCGTCTACGCAGCGTTTCGATGGGCGGCTGGGTTCGGGGTGGTTGCCCTGATCGCCCTGCTGTTCCCCCCTGCCAACCACGTTTGGCTGGCCGTTCTCATCCTCTGGGTCGCCGCGTACAACGTGCCGACCGCTCTCGTTCTGAATCGCGCGGGCGATGAGTCGATAAAGACCGTCGCGCGCACAGCGGGGATTATTGATGGCGTTTCTTTCTTCATTCTATTGGCCATCTACGCACCAAACACGCCGGCTGTGCTGATCGCCATCTATCCCTGCGTCTTGATCGAGATGGTCACGTTCGACGGTGCTGTCGGCGGGATCTACGGGGTGGCGATGTTCCTCGTGGGCCTGGCCGGGGTGCAGTTGGTGCACGGCGTGATCACCTGGCCGGACCTGGTGCTCTGGACCACAGTGATGGCGATTGTCGCCGCCTCGCTGACCCTCTCTTCGCAGGTCATGCTCGGCGCGGGAGCGCCAACGGCCCTCCGCCCTTCCGTGGTGCCCGGCGCTCCGAGGCTCTCGGCCCGCGAGCATGAGGTGCTTCGCCTGGTGGCCGAGGGCTATTCGAACGCAATGATCGCTTCGCGCCTGAACCTCAGCGAGAACACGATCAAAGGCCACATCGAGGCTCTGCTGACCCGCCTCAACGCTCGCAACCGGGCGGAGGCAGTGGCCGCGGCCGGGCGCTTCGACCTGCTCTGAACGGCCCCCCTGAACGGCCCCCCCGCCTGGATACTCGTCGTCCGCGAATAAGGGCCGATCGGGTCTTGGTGTGCACGCGTGCCCGGGATAGCTTTCTGGGATGGCGACCTCAAGCCGGCCAGCCGCAATCGTCGGATTCGAGCTCGTCGAGCGACCCCTGGTCCGGCTGCGGCTGGCGATCGAACAGGCTGAGCGCGAGCTCGAGTGCATTCGCAGGGCCTACGCCCAACTGCTCGACCTCGCGGTGGGTCCCCCCCACTCATCCTGCCCCGAGGAAACCTCTCCCCTCAGCCGTCAGGAGCGGCTGGTGGCGCTCCACCTTGCGAGAGGTGCCAGCAATCACGAGATCGCAGCGGAGTTGCACATCAGCATCCACACCGTGAAGAGCCACGTGCGCAGCATCCTGCGCAAGGGCTGCTTGCACAGCCGCTGGCAGCTGGTCGAAGCCCCGGCCCCTGCCGGATTTGGATGGCATGTGTGGGATTCAGAAAGTACGTCAGGCACCAATGGGCGCCCGGGAATATAGTGATCCTGACTCCGTTGATGGCACCGAGGGCGAAGGCCTTTCGGTCGGCGCTGCTCTCGTCCTCGCTGACCGTCTAGCCAGGCTTCAGCGTCACGAACGCCTTGGGGCGCTCTCCACAATGCTCGTCCGGAATCGCGATGACAGCGACCTCCAGCACCGCTGGATGCCCGACGATCACCTGCTCCACCTCGATCGTCGAGATGTTCTCGCCGCCCGCAGTCATTTGAGGCCTCCCGCGGTCTATGAAC
>DATNMN010000218.1:0-2127 GCA_035602295.1 Candidatus Dormiibacterota bacterium
AACCACCTGCGCAGCGCCGACGGTCATTTTGACGTCGCGAATTATCCCACCATCACCTTCAAGAGCACGCGAGTCGAGGGCAAGGATCCGTCGAGCTTCAAGGTGATCGGTGACCTGACCATCCACGGCATCACCAAGGAAGTGACGCTCAGCGCGAGCTTCAACGGCGAGGGCAAAGACCCGTGGGGCAATCGCCGGGTCAGCTTCGATGCTGAGACCAAGGTCAACCGCAAGGACTACGACCTGACCTGGAACCAGGGGCTGGAGGCAGGCGGCTTCATCCTCGGCGACGAGGTCAAGCTAGAGATCGGCGTTGAGGCGGTACCGGCACCGACGCCGGCCGAGGCTGAGAAAGAAATCGAAGCCGAAGTCGCGCTCGAGTCTCGCTAACCGACCCCTCTTCATTCGCAGCCCGCCAGGCAACTGGCGGGCTGTTTCTTTGTCGGGGTGATGGGATTCCCGGGATGGCGGCGTTGCTCCTGCGGGGGTCTCCTTGAGCCGGGTTGTCTGCCGCACCTGCTGGACGTGGTACGCGAACGGTGAGTCCGTCTGCCCGAAGTGCCGCACGCGTCTCGTCGGTGCTACGCAGAACCCGACCGTAATAACGCCGCCACCCGCCCCAGTCCAACCAACCGCCGATGCGCCGTTTCCGACGCCCGTCCAGTCGGGCTCATCCGGAATCAGCTGGCCGCAATGGCTCTTGATCGGGGGCGGAGCCCTCGCCGGAATCGTCGTCATCGGTCTCATCGTCACTGGCCTGCTCTTGACGGGTGCCCTCGGGCCGGTCACTTCAACCGACGGTGTGGTTACGGTCAAGGTTCCGAAAGGCTGGGCGCAGACACACGCGACCTTGGCAGCCAACGGGAAACCGGTCCTGGTGCTCGCCAGGCTCAAGACCACGAACGGGATTGAGCCTCATTTCATCGTTGCAGATAGCGGCAGTTTCATTCCCCTTTCCGAGCTGGAAGTTGGCTGGCAGCAATTCGTCGAGAGCGGGAAATTCCCCATCGCTGGCAGCCTCGGCTCGCTCACGCGAACCACGATCGGCGGTGCGCCGGCGTTGAGCGTCGATTTTCGAGGATCGCAGGCCTTCGGGCAGATTCTCTTCGTCGACTACGGCAGCAAGACCTACGTCATCGAGATGACATCTGACCCGACCGAGTTCGCCCGTCTACGCGACACCGATTTTGCGGCCATCCTTTCGTCCTGGGAATGGCACTAGAGCCGATACAGTTAGCGGGTGATCGATGACACCTGGGCCTTCAAACCTGCGTTGGAGCAGGCTCGCGCGATCGCGGAACGGCGCATCAAGCCAGCTGAGCTCGTTGCGCTGTACTACGAGCGCATCGCGCGCGTCGATCCGGAGCTCAACGCCTACGTCCTACTGACGCGGGAACTGGCCGAGAGCCAGGCGGCGGCTGCCGAAAAGCGGATCGCGCGCGGCGAACCGCTGGGCCTGCTCGATGGCGTTCCCATCTCAATCAAGGAAACAGCCTCACTCGCGGGATATCGCAACAGCCTCGGGTCGCCGGTCTTCGAGAAATCGATCGCGCAGCTCGACGGCTTCGCCATCGGCCGTTTGAAGGACGAGGGCGCCGCCATTTTGGGAAAGACGAATGCCCCCGAGTTTGGCACCCGCCCGGTTACCGAGGGACCGATGTTCCCGCCTGCTCGAAATCCGGTCGATAAGACCAGGACCGCCGGCGGTTCCAGCGGCGGCGCTGCTGCAGCGGTCGCCGCCGGCCTCTGCGCGCTGAGCCATGGCGGCGACGGCGGTGGTTCGATCCGCATCCCTGCCTCGTGCTGCGGCGTGGTCGGCCTGAAGCCATCGCGCGGACGGATCTCCAGCGGCCCGATCCTCGGTGAGGATTGGGCGGGTCTCGCCACCAGCGGTGTGATCGCGCGGACCGTCGCCGATGCGGCGCTCGGCCTCGACGCGATGTGCGGTCATTTGCCTGGTGACCCCTACTGGGCCGAGATCCTCGAGCCATTCCTGCCGGCGGCCCAGCGGCATGCGACCAACCTGCGCGTGGGCTGGACGATCGACGCGCCCGCGACCGTCGACCCTGAGGTGGCATCGGCGGTCGAGTCCGTGGCGGTCGAGCTCGCACGTCTCGGGCACCGCGT
>DATNMN010000219.1:0-8518 GCA_035602295.1 Candidatus Dormiibacterota bacterium
CTGACTGTAGATCAGTTGGCCTAGCGCCTTCGGGGGTTCGAATCCTCCTCTGCCCAATACCAGAGCCCACATAGCTCAGGTGGTAGAGCGTCGCCTTGGTAAGGCGAAGGTCGTCGGTTCAACCCCGACTGTGGGCTCCAATTCTCGTCCAGGCGCTCGGCTCAGCCCTGGGAGATCCGCTTAAGCGCTATGTTTGTGCGCCACCCGGCAATGATGCCGAGGGCGATGCCGGCAAGCCCGCCGATGAGGCCCGCGACCGACGACATGTCTAAATGCACCAAACTAGCCACGACATAGGACAGGGCGAGGGCCAGGCCAAAGACATTCACGCCGATCGTATAGGCCAACAGCAACCTGAGGAAAGGCGAGCGAAAAGGGCGACTACCTTCTGTTGGATGCATGCACTCAGGCGGGTGGCGGCGTGCCTCCGGTGACGCTGAACACGATGATCTCGCTGAACGTATCGCCGTCGACCTGCAGGCCGTAGCAGCCAGGCGCGCCAGACACAACAGCGTCCGTTTGTCGCCATTGCCCCGGCGAGCCGGGGGCGATGGTGATGTTGCCGTCTCCCTGTTGGCCGCGGAATGGCATGCCGTTGCTGCCATCTAACTGATGCCCTCTCACGACAACCTTTCCTGAGTAAGCCGGCGACACGAGGATGAGCGCGTAGACGCCGGAGAACCATTGAGTCTGGCCAGAGAGAAATACCGGTCCGGGCCCGAAACCGTAGCCTGGCAGCTTGCTTCCAGGTTGAGTGGCGAAGTCTTGCTGAGCCGAAACTGGACAGGTACTGCCTGACTGGAGAACCGGCAACTTCAGCGCCGTTTGAGAACTTGCTGTGGCCCTGGCGTTCGAGTGATCCTCGGCTTGAGGTGAGGCGACACACCCGACGAGGGCCATGGCTAAGGCGAACATCAGTCCTGCCCGACGCAATGTGAGCTTCAGGAACGTTGCCCCCAAGTCTGCAAGCGTAGAGGAATAGGATGGTGGGTGCGGCTTCCGGCCCACACGCCCCCCGTGGAGAGCCGGGGGCCGCGCTCTTATATGGCCGCGGCAAAGAAAGCCCCCAGGAAAGCACCGACCAAAGCGACGCGCTCGCGGCGGCCCGCCGCGGCCCGCGGGCCGGAGCCCGGGGAAAGCGTCATGGACGCCACCGGTAAAGACATTTCCGAGTTGGTCGCCCACGTCCAAAAGCAAGGGGGAGCAGTGGTGGGCGCCTATCGCGACCCATTCGCCGGCCAGACACTCGTCCTGGCATCACTTCCCTTGAAGAAGGTCGCGGCGACGCCCTTTCAACGCGACCTGTCGAAGACGCATGCCACGCGCCTGGCCGATGCCATCGGGGCCGCGGGCCTGTTTCTCGATCCGGTGATCGCGGTACCGTCCCGCGATGGCTTCTGGTCGCCCAACGGGCGTCATCGGTTGGAGGCAGCGCGACGCCTTGGGATGCGCTCGGTTACCGCCCTTCTGGTGCCCGACGAGAAGCTAGCCTTCCGCATCCTGGCGTTGAATACGGAGAAGGCGCACAACCTCCGTGACCGCAGCCTCGAGGTCATTCGCATGGCGCGCCAGCTCGCCAAAGACCAACCGCGCTCGAAGGAGAGCGAGCATGCGGTCACCTTCGAATCGCCGGCCTTTATGACGCTCGGCCCGGCCTACGAGCAGCGATCGCGCTTTGCCGGTTCCTCCTATCAGTCCGTCCTCAACAAGGTGGATCGCTTCCTCGACAGCACGCTGCCCGCGGCGCTGCGTCAACGCGAGCAGTGGGCGGTGCGGATCATGGACATCGACGATCGAGTCGCCGCCCACGTCAAGACGATGCAGGCGATGGGAATGAAGAGCCCATACCTCCGGGCGGTCGTCGTCGCCCGGATCAACCCGGTCCGCTTCGTGCCGCCCTCCCGCAAGAAGGATGCCGCGCCACCAATGTCGATGGCCGAAGCCCTGACCAAGATGGCCGCCAGCGTCCGGAAGTTCGATCCGAAGTCGGTCCGCCCAGGTGACCTGGCCCTGGTTGCGGCGATCGCCCCCGCCGAGTCCTAACGATTCGATAAACATTCGATAGCCCGACCGGCCCACCGTCGAGTACGCTGGTGTCAAGGAAGATGCGGCGAGGGCCCCTACTCGTAATCCCGGCGCTTTTACTCGCCGCCGTTAGCGCCCACCCGCAACTGCCCGCAACGACAGCAGTTAGCCGGCCAGCCCAAGCCCTGAGTGCCTATCCGCTGTTGTCGGCGCGGCAAGAGGAGATCAAGCTTCCCGCCGTGGTCGCGCCCACCCCCGCACCGCGAGTCGTCCTCGGCGCGGAGACGACCCGCCCACTGGTCGCCTTGACCTTCGACCTCGACATGACTCCGGACATGGCGGCGGCGGCCCGCGCCGGGTTCCGCTGGATCAACACCGATGGGACCAGCTACCTGGAATCGACCAATGTCCACGCCACCCTCTTCATGACCGGTATGTGGGCCGAGGTCTACCCGGCCGAGGCGCGCCGGCTGGCGGCGAACCCGAACTTTGAGATCGGCAACCACAGCTACTCGCATCCTGCCTTTCACAGTCCCTGTTACCAGCTGTGGTCGGTCAGCCGCACGGCCCAGCCCAGCCAGGTTCAACGTGCCCAGCAGGCGATCGAGCGGGTGACCGGCCTGACGCCGAAATATTTCCGGTTTCCCGGCGGTTGCTACGACCGTTCGGCGCTCGACATCGTACATGCGGCCGGCCTTATCCCGGTGCAGTGGAACGTCAACTCAATCGACGCCTTCAATGCGTACCCGCAGCAGATCGTCGCGACCGTTCTGGCGGGCGTCAAGCCGGGATCGATCGTCGTGATGCACCTGATGCGCGGTAACGCGCCCTCCAGCGCGGCGGCGCTCCGCGTGATCATCCCGGCCCTGCAGCGTCGCGGCTATGAGTTCGTCACCGTGAGCGAGTTGCTGGCGGCCGGCCCCGCCATTGAGCCGACCGATCCCCGGGAGGTTGTCGAGGCAGCGCCGGCTCGGCCCCAGCCGGCGCGGTGGTGCGGTTGGGTCACCGGATCCAAGGGCCGCGTCTACATCTGCCGCTAACCGCTGGGGTAAAACGGCCTCTACGCGCTAGCCTGAAACCTATATGTTCCGCCTTCTGGCCGCTCTCGATGCGTGGGATCGACGGCTGTTCGATCGCCTGACCGGGCGGGAGCGGCGCGTTATCGATCGCGGTCTCGAGCGACTGAGCAGCAGCGCGGACCGATCGGTCCTCTGGTTTGCGATCGCCGCGCTGATCGCGATCCTCGGGGGCCGTCGAGGCCGGCACTCGGCGTTTCGCGGAGTGCTGTCGATCGCGATCACGTCGACCCTCGTCAACCTTCCACTGAAATACCTCGCCCGCCGCCGCCGTCCAACGATGCGGCGGGGCGACCGGCCGCTATCGGTGAGCCTGCCCGGGAGCTTCTCGTTTCCGTCGGGCCACTCGGCATCGGCCTTCGCGTTCGCGACCGGGGTTGCCCTCGAGGAACCCCGGCTGCTCGGGCCGATCCTGCCGCTCGCTGCCGGCGTCGCCTACTCCCGCGTACACCTGCGCGTCCACTATCCGCTCGATGTGCTCGCCGGGATCACGATCGGAACGGCGATGGGGCTCGCGAGTGAGCCGCTGATGCGGGCCGCCCGCCAGTGGTGGGATGCCATGGTGCCCGTCCCCGAGGCGCAGCGCGCGAAGACCAATGAGGTAATCCTGGTTGCCAGCCCGCACGCCGGCCGAGGCGCGTACCTGGAACGAGCCAGGACGGCGATGGGCGCGACCGGACTCAAGATCGTAGAAGAGGTAAGTGTTGAGGACATCGCGCGACTGCCCGGCATGTTGTCGGGCGATGGGTCGACCCCGCCAATCGTGGTGGCGGCAGGCGGTGACGGGACGGTTGGGTCAGTCGCGAATGCCGTCATCGGCACGCCCGCGGTGATGGCGATCCTTCCGCTCGGGACGTCCAACGACTTCGCGCGATCGCTGCATATTCCGCTGCGCGTCGAGAACGCGGTCCGCCTCATCTCCAATGGTCGGGTGTCCAAGATCGACGTCGGACGCCTGCAACGCGAAGGCCATGCGCCGCGCCATTTCGTGCATGCGGCGGCCGCCGGTCTCAACGTGCAGTTCGCCAAGTTTGCAACCCGCGCCGACCTGCGCCGCCGGCTCGGGAAAATGACCTACGCGATCGCGGCAGCGATGGCCCTGAAGGAGCGACCCGTCTTTAGCGCGCGAGTGGAGTACGAAGGGCAAGCCGAGCCCTTGGACCTCGTGCACCTCGCCGTGATCAATGCCCCGGTGTTCGGCGGCTTCCTCGACCTCAAGATTCCGGGCGCGGCTCCGGACGACGGAACGCTGCACGTCATCATGGTCGAACACCTCCCGATGCGTCGCCTACTGCGCTCGGCCTTTTATCCTGCGCTGGGCCTACATCGAAAGATCCGGGGCTTTCGTACCATGCAGGTCTCACGGCTCATCGTCCTACCCACCGATCCGATCGAGGTCACACTCGACGGCGAGATTGCAGGCCAACTGTCAGGCACCTTCGATGTCGTCCGCGGTAGCCTGCCGGTAATTACGCCGGCCTCTTACAAAGAATGACCGTCGATAACAGGGCGGAGTACATCGCCTTCGCGCTGCGGGTGCTCGCCATCTTGCTGGGACTCTGCGTGCTCACCGCCCTGCTCGGAATCGGTATCAGGGCCTGGGCTCCGGGCTTCGATCTTCAGACGATGCAGGCGATCGCGGGCCATCGCGATCCAACCTTAACTACCATCGCGGGAATCGTCACGAATGCTGGATCGTTCGCGCTGCTGGCCCCGCTCTCCATTGCCTTCCTTCTGTTGCGCCGCTGGAAGCGACGGGCGGACGACGTCGCCCTGCTGGTAATCGCGGCGGGCAGCGCCGTGCTGCCGATCGTGACCAAGCTGATCGTGGCGCGTCCGCGGCCGACACTGGAGCACCTCAGCCAGCTCACGTCGCTCAGCTTTCCATCGGAGCACACGACGCAGGCCGCCGCCGTCTATCTAACGATCGCCATCATGCTGTCGAAAGGTGTGAACCGCGGCTGGCGGGAACTGCTGATCGCGCTCGCCATCGTGATCGCGCTCGCTGTCGCCTGGTCCCGCGTCTATTTAGGCGTCCATTACCCAACCGATGTAGTCGCGGGCCTCCTATTGGGCTGGGGCTGGGCCCTTTTAGTTTTCCACTGGGCACGGCCGAAACTCGCGAGCAACGATACGGTGACGGTCGCAAACAGCGCTGCCACCAACTGACAACGATTGCCTAAAGGGCAATGCCATCGGGCTGGACCGCCCGTTGTATCGGCAGCGGTCGGGGAGTAAATTCCGCGCAATGCGCGCGAGGGTGAGGTGGCATCGGCCCTATGTTTGGCGACAAATTCAGTTGGCGCAAGGCGTTCGCGTCGGTAATGGGAGCGACCGTGCTCCTGGTGGGCGTCCCGGCTCTCACGGTCAGCGCGGCGGGGGTCGATGACTTCCCTTATCGCGGAACAGTCAACAAACTCGACCCCTGGGGTTTCTACACCGGCTATTGCACATCGTTCGCAGCTTTTCGATTGAGCCAGGAGGGAGTCGTCCTCCATGGTGCGTCGTTGAAGGGGCCGAATGGCAAGACGGCGTTCTTCGGCAACGGGGGAACCTGGGATGCAGCGGCGGCATCGATCGGCTACGTCGTCGACACGCATCCGAGTGTTGGTTCGGTGGCCGTCTGGCACGGCGGGGAGGACCATGCCTGGTGGGGCGGCCACGTCGCATACGTGATGGCGGTTGACGGCGCTGGGAATGCGACCCTTGAGGAGTACAACTGGTCGAACTACCTGCGCTACGGGCAACGGACGACGCGGGCACCCCGATACATCCATTTCGTGGGTGCGGCCGTGGTCCAGCCGGTCTCACTGCCCGGATCGCCGAAACCGGTTGGCCAGCCGTTTCGCACGACCGACTTCGTTCGGCAGCGTTCCGGCCCCGGCACCGGGTACCGCAGCCTGGGCATTCTGGCCGCCGGCCAGCGCATCACGGTGGTCTGCCAGGTCCGTTCCGCGAGCGTCATCAAGGGCACCGGCATCTGGGACCGCCTCAGCGACGGGTCCTATGTGACTGACTACTACACCTCGACGCCGGCGTTCAACCGCTTCAGCCCCGGGCTGTCGCACTGCTAGATCCAGTAGAACAGAGGGCCGCATCGGGCGGCCCTCTTTCTATTTTTCCGGCTCGCCGCGCCGCAGCCGCTCGAGACGCTCGCGCGTTTTGGGGTCGAGCCGATCCTCGAGGCGGCGAGCGATGTCAGACTTTGCGCGGCTGTCCCCCATCTGCTGGTTGCGGCGGGATAGCACCGCGTCGACCTGGCCCTTGAGCGTGAGCGCCGAGACGGTCTTGATCTGGCGGCCCAGCGCGAGGTCGCGCTGGAGCCCGTCGGACGTGGCGACCGTCACCTCGTCGCTCGATTTCGCCTCGAAGAGCAGCCGTTCGATGACGTGGTCGGCGCTGGTCTTTCGCCCGGAGTAGACGACCTGCACGCCGCTGACTTCCTGCTGCGAGGCGTCCGCGTCGGGGCGGCGATGCGAGTCGAACACAACGGTCACCTTCTGCCGGGTCATCGCAGCGTAGTCCGCCAGGGTCGCGATCAGGAGCTCACGCGCGTCCTGCAGGTTCACGTCTTTGAGCGCCGAGAGCTCGGGCCAGGCAAAGATGATGTTGTAGCCGTCGACGATCAGCCGTTCCACGGGCTCAGCCTACGACGCCGGGTTGTTAGAGGCCCAGCCGGGACGCCGACCGAACCAGCTCGACTTTAGCCTTCAATCCCAGCTTGCTGCACACGTTGGCGACGTGGGTTTCGACTGTCCGCTCGCCAATGTGCAGCTGCACGCCGATCTCGCGCGCCGTGTATCCCTGCGCCGCCAGCACCGCGACCTCGCGCTCGCGCTTGGTTAGCGTCTCGACACCGGCCCGGGTCGTGACCTCGGCGCGACGGATGGGTGCCTGCCGGGAGAGCAGTTCCGCCAGGCTGCCGGCGTACAGCCGAACCACCAGACCCAGCACCACGTAGGCGGTCGCCTCGGAAACCGCCGTCGGAATGCTGACGGCGCCCAGCGCGGCGGTCAGGACCAGCTGGCCCAGCGCCACCACGGCCACCGCCAGGGCCAGCCGATCCGAGAGGAGCCAGGCGGCCGCCAGCAACGGGATCAAGCCAAGGGCCGTCAGGGCGACCTGGACCGGCGTCACCAGGTCGCCAACAAACACGAGGAGAAGCACGACGATGCACGTAGCCGCGACCACGATCTCGTCGGCCCGCCCGGCCAGCGCAAAGGGACCGGGCAGGATGCGAGCCAGGTTGTCACCGCGGCTGCCGGGGATCGTCGGCACAATACCCTCCAAGCGAATCCTACGACCTTGGACCGTACCGGGTCCGGAGGCCGAAGGAAGTACGGAATCTGGCGGGCTCCGTACAAGAATCCGTACCGAGTACGGGTGGGAGTTCGGGACGGAGGACCTAGCGTGGGCCGTAGACAATGCAGCCGCCGCCACCGGACGGCCACCTCCCACACGAAGCGATCTCAGGTAGTGAGCTTCGGCGGGACGTTTCTGTTTGGGGCTCCTACATGTGGGGCTATGCGGCCGTCGGGGCCGACATCTACACCGCCCTGGGCATCATCACGCTCGCCGCCCTCGGCCTGGCCCCTCTCGCCTTCCTGGCCGCCGGCATCGTGTTCGCCCTGGTCGGCCTCTGCTACGCGGAACTCGCCTCTGCCTATCCCCTCGCCGGCGGCGGTCAGTACTTCACCCTTCGCGGCCTCGGCGATCTCTCGGGGCTGGTCGCCGGTGCCGCCCTGGTCCTCGACTACACGATCGATATTTCGCTCTTCACCGTGGTCGCGTTCGGCTACTTCAACTATTTCCTGCCCTGGATCACTTTCGGCCACCACATCTCGGATTTCACGACGACCATCGGGCCGATCCACCTCGCCTGGCTCTGGCTGGTTGAGTCTTTGGCCGGCATCCTGGTATTGATCTGGCTCAACGTTCGAGGCATCAAGGTCTCGACCAACTTCAACGAGATCATTGGAACCATCGCGATCGTGGCGCAGACGATCATCGTCCTGGCGGGTTTCATCCTGGTCTGGAAGCCCGACATCGTGGCTCATGAGCTGCTATTCGACCGGCCGACATTGCCCGAGTTCGCGTTTGGCTCGTCGCTGGCGATCATCGCCTTCGTCGGCCTGGAGACGATTTCACAGGTCGCTCAGGAAACCCGCCGGCCGGCCACCATCATCCCGCGTACCTCGATTGGCCTGGTGATCTCGGTGCTGCTGTTCGCGATGGCATTCTCCGTGCTCGCCATCGGCCTGGTCAGTCCGCACGAATTCCGCGGCCATGAGGGCGATCCGGTTGCGCTGATTGCCAGCAAGATTCCCATCATTGGCGTGGTCGCGGCGCCGCTAACGGCGGCCATCGGGGCATTGATCGTGTACATCTCCGCCAACTCCGGCGTGGTGAGCTCATCG
>DATNMN010000220.1:0-5722 GCA_035602295.1 Candidatus Dormiibacterota bacterium
CAATGGGGTCGACCGGCTGCGCGATCTGTTGCGCGAAGGCAGCCGCGAGTTGCCTGCACATATAAAGGTGGCGGCGATCGGCCCGGAAACCGCCGCCAGGGCCCGGGAGGCGGGCATGCCACCGACGCTGGTGCCAGAGCGGTATGTCGCGGAGGACCTGGCTGATGCCCTAGCGGCTGCCATGGCGCCCGGCGCCCGCATCTTGCTGGCACGGGCGGCCGGCGCGCGCGACGTCCTCCCGCAGCAGCTGCGCGCCCGGGGCGCCGAGGTCGACGTGATCGAGACCTACCGGGCGGTCCCGCCGGCGGACGTCGGACCACGGCTGGCCGCCTGCCTGCCCGAGGTCGACATGGTCACCTTCACGAGCTCGTCGACCGTGCGCCATTTCGTTGATGCCATGCCCGGGGCGCTGCCCAACCGGGTCCGCGTTGCCTGCATCGGCCCGATCACGGCGGAGACCGCCCGCGGCCTCGGACTGCGGGTTGATATCATCGCCGAGGAGTACACGACGCGCGGACTGGTCGAGGCCATCGTGCGCACCCGGACTCCAATTCCAGCATGACGTTTCCCATCGAACGCCCCCGCCGGTTGCGGTCGAGGCCGGCACTTCGCCGGCTGGCCCGAGAGACGCGGATCGCGGCCGCGGATCTTATCTATCCGTTGTTTGTGCGAGAGGCGATCCACGAGCCGCAGCCAATCGAGGCGATGCCCGGACACTATCAACACACGCTGGACTCCCTCACCCGCGAGGCCGAAGCGGCGCTCAAGGTCGGCGTGCAGAGCTTCGTGCTCTTCGGCATCCCCGCGGAGAAAGATGCCAACGGCTCGCAGGCCTGGGCCGACGATGGCATCGTCCAGCGGGCGCTGCGCCAGCTCCGCGATGCATTCGGACCGGATGCGCTCCTGATCGCGGACCTCTGCCTCTGCGAGTACACCGACCATGGCCATTGCGGCGTCCTCGAGGGGGAGACGGTCACCAATGATCAGACGCTCGAGTTCTACCAGCGGATTGCCGTCACGCAGGCGGCCGCCGGTGCCGACGTCATCGCGCCGTCCGGCATGATGGACGGCCAGGTGGGGGCGATTCGGACCGTTCTCGATCGTGAGGGTTTTAGCGACCGAGCCATCCTCGCTTACGCATCCAAATACGCCTCGGCGTTCTACGGGCCCTTCCGGGAAGCGGCTGGATCGGCGCCGCGCTTCGGTGACCGCCGCGCTTACCAGATGGATCCGGCGAATGCGCGCGAGGCCGTCCGCGAGGCGCGCCTCGACGTCGAGGAGGGCGCCGATATCGTGATGGTCAAGCCGGCGCTCGCGTACCTCGACGTCATCCGCGCGGTCGCGGATTCGACCGAGGTCCCGGTCGCGGCCTACAACGTCAGCGGCGAGTACGCCATGGTCAAAGCGGCAGCGGCCAACGGCTGGATCGACGAACGTCGCGTGCTGCGGGAGATCCTGCTCGGGATCCGGCGTGCTGGCGCCCAGATGATCCTGACGTATCACGCAAAGGAAGCCGCCGTCGACATCCCCTGCTGGGACGACTTGGGATGAGACGGTCACCGCGGAGCGTTCCGCAGATGTTGGCGACGCTCAGCATCGTCGCCGTCGCTATACTCGCCATCACGATTTATGTGGGAAGAAATGCGGGCGGCAACCCGGGCACCGCGGCGACGCCAACGCCGAGCTCAGTCGTGAGCGCGGCGGGCGCGACCTGTGGCGCGTTGAATTTCGGCCCGGTGATGACCCCGACCGCGGGCAACGCCGGGAAGCACACCTACAGCGCGGCACCGCCCATGACGATCAATACTGCGCACCATTTCCTGGTCACGATGAAGACCAACAAGGGGACGATCACCCTCTGTCTCGACCCCAAGCTGGCGCCCAACACGGTCAACAACTTCGTGTTCCTCACCCGCAACCAGTTCTACGACGGCCTCAAGTTCCACCGCGTGGTCGCGGCCTTCGTCATTCAGGGCGGCGACCCGTTGGGCACCGGCGGGGGCGGACCCGGCTACAAGTTCAACGACGAACCGGTACTCAGCGAGTACACCGCGGGCGCGCTGGCGATGGCGAACTCCGGTGCGAACACCAACGGCAGCCAGTTCTTCATTTGTACCGTCGACGATACGAAGACGCTCGCGAAGAGTTACAACCTGTTCGGCTACGTCCAGACGGGTATGGACGTTGTCCTCAAGATCGCCCAGGGCGATACCATGACGTCCGTAACGGTCCAGGAAGAGATCAGCTAGGCTCCTCAGCCCGCCTTAAGGGAGCGATTCCGAGGCGGGCGTATAATGGGGCCCCAGAGGGAATCTGAATGCCTGGTCTTTTTGGTCACTGGTACGTGCTCGTCATCATCCTGGCGATCGTCCTCATCGTCTATGGGCCGGGGAAGCTCCCGGAAGTCGGCGGCGCGATCGGGAAGGCGATGCGCGAGTTCCGTAAGGCATCCACCGATCTCACGGAAAACATCAAGGCGAGCACCTCGGAACCGGCGGCGGATACTCGCCCGGCGCCTGATCGGCCGGCCACCGACGTAAAGTCGCCGACCGACACCAAGGCCTCCTAAGCCCACGGCGCCGCCCGCGCCACCCATGGCCAAGCCAACCGTCGTTCGTCCGGACGACGAGCGACAGATGACCGTCATCGAGCACCTCGAGGAGCTCCGTCGCGTCCTCATCATCTCGCTGATTGCATGGGGCGTGGCGACGATGATCGGCTTCATCATTTCCGGCTTCGTGCTGGAGATCATTCTGGGCCCGGTCAAGCATGTGCTCGGCGCAGGAAAACCACTGTTCTTTACGGCGCCGATCGACAAGTTCTTTCTCTACTTCAAGGTCGGAATCTTCACCGGCTTCATCCTGGCGAGTCCCGTGATCATTTGGCAGACATGGACGTTCATCGCTCCCGGACTCCATCGAAACGAGCGCCGCTTCGCGCTTGGCTTCGTCGCTTCGGCGGTGGCCCTGTTCGCCATGGGCATCGGATTCGCGTTCTTCGCGATGCCCATAGCGCTCCGCTTTCTGATTGGGATCGGAACGCCCGACATACAGTACCTGCCGATCGCGAACAGCTACATCAACTTCGTCCTGATCCTGATCGCGATCTTCGGCATCACGTTCGAGCTGCCGTTGGCGATGACCATGCTTGGCCTGGCGGGAATCGTCAGCGCGCAGTTCCTTTCGCGAAACCGATTCAAGTTCTGGATCGGGATCTTTACCGGCGCGAATATGGTGACACCCGGCATCGACCCGTTCACCCCGACGCTGCTGACACTGCCGCTGATCATCCTGTTCGAGATCAGCATCCTGGTCATCCGCGCTCTGCGAAGATAGTCGGGTTGGCTCAGACGCGACCGGACGGCCGTAAACCGGACCAGATCCGGCCGGTGAAGATCGAGACTGGCGTGAATCTCTATGCCGAGGGCTCGGCGATCATCAACATGGGCGATACGCGCGTGCTCTGTACCGCCAGCTGGGACGACAAGCCGCCGCCGCACAAGAAGGGCACCGGGGAAGGCTGGGTGACGGCCGAGTACTCGATGCTGCCGCGGGCGACCCAGACCAGGAACGCTCGTGAGGCGCGCACCGGGCGGATCGACGGCCGCACGCAGGAGATCCAGCGGCTGATCGGGCGGGCGCTGCGCGCCGCGATCGACATGCCGCTGATGGGGGAGAGGACCATCATGGTGGACTGCGACGTCCTGCAGGCGGACGGGGGCACGCGCACCGCATCGATCACGGGTGGTTTCGTGGCGCTTCACCTGGCGTTGCAGAAAGCCATGGAGCGAAACTTGCTGCGGGTGCTGCCCATCAAGCATTTCGTCTCGGCGGTCAGCGTGGGCATTGTCCAGGGACAGCCGCGCCTGGACCTCAACTACCTGGAGGACTTCGCCGCCCAAACCGACATGAACTGCGTGCTCGCGGAGGACGGCCGATTCATCGAGATCCAGGGCACCGCCGAACAGGAGCCCTTCAAGCAAGAAGAGATGGACCAGATGCTGAAACTGGCCGTGAAGGGTGCGGCCGAGCTCGTCGAAGCGCAGAAGAAGGCGCTGAAGCTGCACTGAACCGGCTGCTGCTCGCCACGTCGAACGAGGGCAAGCTCAACGAAATCCGCTCCATCCTCGCCGACCTGCCGATGGAACTGGTGACGCCGGCGGAGGCAGGGATCGCCTTCGATGTCGAGGAAAACGGCACGACGTACCTCGAGAATGCGCGCAAGAAGGCCGAGGCCGGGCGGCGCCTCAGTGGATTGCCGACGCTGGCCGACGACTCCGGCCTGGAGGTGCCGCGTCTTGGTGGCAAGCCCGGGGTCCAGTCGGCGCGCTTTGCCGGCCACGAACACAAGGGCGACGGCCCGGCGCTGGTCCGGGCACTGCTCCAGATGCTGGGCCCGGCGGCTCACGAGTCGCCGCCTGCCATGTTCCGATGCGCCGCGGTGCTTGCCCTGCCGGACGGCCGGATCTTCGACGGCGAGGGCATCCTGAGCGGAACGATCGCCGCGGAGCCTCGCGGAACCGGCGGGTTCGGCTTCGATCCCATCTTCCGACTACCGGACGGCCGGATGCTGGCCGAGCTGTCGACCGAGGAAAAAAACCTCCTCAGCCACCGCGCCCGCGCCCTCAACGCCCTGGAGGTACACGGCGCGTTCGACGCGGCACTGTCGTCGAGCCGCCGGGCGTGACGTGCTGAGGGCGTCTTTTCTCTTTTTATCCCGGCGCCGCGGGCTGCAGCGATTGGTCACGCGGCAGCGCATCACGAGCTCCCTCGCCTACCGCTTCGTGGCCGGTGACCGGCTGGATGACGCCGTCCGGGTTGTAACGGACGTCAACCGTCGCGGCTGGTCGGCCAGCCTGGACCACCTCGGCGAGAACGTCACGGAAGAAAAGGCAGCGCGGAGCGCCACGGATGACTATCTTTCGGCGTTCGAGCGGATCGCGGCCGAAAAACTTGATGCGAACGTCTCGGTCAAGCTGACCCAGCTCGGGCTCGACATCGCGCCCGAGCTCTGCCAGGAGCTGCTGACCAGGGTCCTGCAGCGAGCCAAACAGCTCAACAACTTTGTGCGCGTCGACATGGAGGGTTCGCCTTACACGCAGCGCACCCTGGACCTGGTGCTCGGTTTGCACGAACGCTTCCCCAATTGCGGGGTCGTGTTGCAGAGCTATCTTTACCGGACCCCGGAGGACGTGCTGCGCGCCAACAAGGCGAAGCTCCGGGTTCGCCTGGTCAAGGGGGCATATGATGAGCAGCCCACCGTCGCCTTCGCGAAGAAGGCCGACGTCGATGCAAAGTACGAAGCCGAGATGCGGGAGCTCTTGCTCAACGGCGTGTACCCGGCGATCGCAACCCACGATGACCGGCTGATCGAGGCGACCAAACGCTTCGCGCGCGAGCGCGAGATCACCCCGGACCGGTACGAGTTCCAGATGCTCTACGGGATTCGCCGCGATTTGCAGGACCGGCTGTTGCGCGAGGGCTACCGCGTACGGATCTACGTGCCTTACGGAACCGAGTGGTATCCGTACCTGATGCGGCGGCTTGCCGAGCGACCGGCCAACCTACTCTTTATCGTCCGCAGCCTGATTCGGGAGCGCCGCGCCGCCTGAGCTGGGCGGCTCAGGCTCGCCGGCCTTGGTCGCAAACTCCACCTTCGCCTGCGGGGGCGGTGGCACCCGGTGACCGAAGATGCCGCCGAACCACATCAAGAAGCCAAAGGC
>DATNMN010000221.1:0-12720 GCA_035602295.1 Candidatus Dormiibacterota bacterium
GAGAAAGACTTCGGTGACCATAGCGACGGGGAAACACCTGTTCCCATCCCGAACACAGCAGTTAAGCCCGTCTGCGCCGATGGTACTGGGCTGGCAACGGTCTGGGAGAGTAGGTCATCGCCGAGGTCTTTTTCTTTTGCCCGCAAACCGGGACGGACCCGCCGCGCCTGCCGGGATAATGGAGCCGAATGGCTGGTTGGGCGCCGTGGCTGCGGCCTTCGATCAACTGGCTGCTCCTCTTCATCCCGGCATCACTGATTGCGGCACTGACCCATCAGCCGGTGCTCACCTTCATCACCGCGGCGCTCGCCATTATCCCGCTGGCCGGCCTGATCGGACGGGCGACCGACCAACTGGCGATCTGCATCGGCCCGCGGCTCGGCGGCCTGCTGAACGCCACCTTCGGAAACCTGACCGAGCTGATCGTTGGCGTGCTGCTCATCGCGGCCGGCGACTTCGAGGTCGTCAAAGCCTCGTTGATCGGTTCGATCATCGGCAATCTCCTGCTGGTCCTCGGCGTCTCACTCTTCGTCGGTGGGCTGGGTCGGGACGAACAGGCCTTCAGCGCCCGCGCGGCGGGCGTCCATACCGCGTCCCTGGTCCTGGCAGTGGCTGGCCTCGGCGTGCCCGCGCTCCTGGTGGCGGGATCCTCGAGCCTATCGGCGGGCGAGCGCCAGCTCGTTTCTGCGGGGGTTGCGGCGACGCTCATCGTCCTCTACGCCGCGGCGTTGGTGTTCGTGCAGTTCACCAACGCACATCTATTTCGCACGCCAGCGTCCAACGAACGACCGGAATGGTCGAGCGCGCTGGCGTCCGGCGTCCTGCTGGGCGCGGCGCTGCTGGTCGGCCTCGAGTCTGAGCTGCTCGTTTCGGCCCTCAACCCGGCGCTTCAGACACTCAAGATCTCGCCAATCTTTGTGGGTCTGATCGTGATCCCGGTCATCGGCAACGCCGCCGAGCACGCATCGGCGGTGTTCTTCGCGATCCGGAACAAGCTCGATATCACGCTGGAGATCGCGGTCGGCTCGTCGACGCAGGTCGCGCTCTTCATCGCGCCGGCCATGGTCTTCATCAGCCTCCTGATCGGCCGGCCCATGGATTTTGTCTTCACCGGGTTCGAGATCGGTGCGGTGCTCATCGCCACGCTGTTGATCGCGGTGATCTCACGCGACGGCCACAGCAACTGGCTCGAAGGCTTGCAGCTGGTCGGCGTCTACGCCATCATCGCGCTGGCGGCCTTCTTCCTCTAGCGGATCATTTCCTGGCGGACCGTCAAGCGTTCGACGAGGTCGACCTTCACCCGGACGCCCAGGCCCCATCGGGTCGGCACGGAGATCGTGCCGCCGCGCTGCAGGACGAACGGCGGCTCGACGATATCTTCGGCCCAGTAGCGGTCGCTGGCGGAAATATCCCCGGGCAGCCGGAAGTTCGGCAGGCTCGCCAGCGCAACGTTGCAAGCGCGGCCGATGCCCGTTTCGAGCATCCCGCCGCACCAAACCGGCACACCCGCCTTGCTCGCGAGATCGTGGATCCGGCGGGACTCGGCAAAGCCGCCAACCCGGCCGGGCTTGATGTTGATCACGCGGCACGACCCAAGTTCCAAGGCCTGCCGGGCCTCGCGGGCCGATTCGATGCTCTCGTCCAGGCAGATGGGCGTGCGGAGCTGCCGCTGCAGGGTAGCGTGATCGACGATGTCGCCGGCGGTCAGCGGCTGCTCCAGCATCAGCAACCCGAACTCGTCGAGCTGGGCGAGGTGGGGCGCATCATCGAGCGTGTAGGCGGAGTTCGCATCCGCCATCAGCGTGATTTCCGGATAACGCTGGCGGATGGCCGCGATCGTCATGATGTCCCAGCCCGGCTCGATCTTGACCTTGATGCGGCGGTAGCCCTGCGCCAGGTGAGCCCCGATGCTATCGAGCAGCTCATCGATGGTCGCCTGGATTCCGATGCTGACCCCGGTCTCCACGCGATCGCGGACTCCACCAAGAAAGGTTGCGAGCGGCTTGCGCGCATGCTCGGCGAGCGCGGCGGTGAACGCCATCTCGATGGAGGCCTTGGCCATGTGATGGCCGCGCACGGGCGCGAACAGGGTTTCGAGCGCATCGATGCCGGCCAGATCGCGCCCGATCACCGCCGGGACCAGGTAACCCTTGAGGATCTGCCACGCCGTTTCGACCGTCTCGTAGGAGTACCAGGGCCCTTCACCGGCGACGCACTCACCCCATTGCGAACGCCCGTCGATCTCCAGGCGGACCAGCAGCGGGTAGCGGTCCTGCTGCACGCCGAAGCTGGTGCGAAACGGCTTCAACAGCCGCATTTTCAGCACCCGCAGCTCGACGGCGTCAATCTTCACTGATGACTCCTACCAAGGCTGCCGTCGAGACACGTCTCAAGCGCGCGCATGGCACTAAAGCGCCGCGCGCGCGGGGCGACGCCCCGCGAGCTGATTTTCATGACGTGCGGGCCATGACGTAAGCACCCTCGCGCCGGAAATCCACCGCGATCATGCCGGCGTCAAGCGCAGCCTCGATCGCGGCCCGGCTTTCGAGCCGCCAGCGCTGCGCAAGCTCGACGCTCTGCTTCTTGATCGCCTGGAAATCCTGCGGCACGGCGATCAGGACCGCCGGCGTCGTCGTCAGCTCTATGGGATGACGGATCGGCTCGCCTGTGCCGGCAACACGCAACATCACCGCCGGCTCACCGGTCGGAGCCGCCGGCTTTGGTCTGTCCAGCCACCAGTCGGCCTCGAAGCGGTCGGAGGGCAGGCCACGGTTGAGCTCGTCTTCCATATCGCCGTAGTGGTTCCGATCGTACAGGCGCGCGATACATCCCAGCCGATGGAGGTTGATGTACGCGTTGCGGGCCTCGAGCGGATCGAAGGTCCAGGACACCAGCGGATAGCCGAGCCGCAGCGCGTCTCTACGCTGAGCCTGCTTGAGCTCGACGCCGATCCCAGCGCCGCGCAGCTCCGGGACGACTCCGAGCTGATGTGAGCACAGGCGGAGCTGGCCATCCCGCAACCCGGCAAACGCAAAGCAAAAGCCGACAAGCCGGCCGTCGGGAAGAAAGGCGCCATGCACCAGTCCGCCGTTGAGCTGCATCGTGAGCAGCAGCTCGCGGGGCACCACGTTCCGCTGCGCGACGCCCCAGATATCCCGGCTCAGCGCCTCGCAGGCAGCGAACTCAGCATGGGAGCGGGCGAGCCGCACCTCCACACGCGGGAGAGCCGGCGGCCCGAACAACGGCGGCGGCACGCGCCACATCCTAGCGTGGCGGCGGCCCGCCCTACTTACAGGTCCAGGCGCTCTGGCGGCCGGCGTTGTAGAAGACGAGCGCTCCCCGCGCCTGAACATACGGATCCCAGATGTTCTGGCCGGGGAAGTTGGCGTTCCAGGTGGACGGCATGAACTGGAACAGGCCGCTGGCGCCGCTGGAGCGATTGACGGCGAGCGGATTGTAGTGGCTCTCGCAGTTGGCAACCCGTAGCGCCCAGCTGAGCCCGGGGCTGTTGCCGAACACCGCGTAGATGGCGGCCAGCCCGTCTCCGCCCGACCCGGGTGGTGGGGTGAACGCGGCGGGCGCGGCGGGCTTGAGCGCGGGCGCCGGGGGCGCAGCCGGCACGATGACGTCCGGTGCCGGACGCTCCTCGAGCGCGGACGCCTTGAGGACCTCCCGGATCGGGGCACTCCGCGGGCGTGCCGGAGTTGTCCACAGGGTGTAGCCCGCGTACTGAGCCGCGACCGTTCGCGTCACTGCGGGTCGGACCGTGAGGACCGGAACCACCAGGACAAAGCCGAGCCCGAGCACGAGGGCATGGCCCACCAGCGTGATGGACAGGTGCCGCCGGCGGATCCGAAGCCGCTCGACGACCTGGCGGCGTCTGCGCTGAAGCCGCCAGTAGCGCAGGACGGCCCGGGCGGCCCATTCAGAGACCACAAGATGGCGGACTCGGGCGCTGCTCAACCGCAAGATATGGGCGTGAGCCTTCAAGACAATAGCAATAACCCCTGTAACGTTCATGGAGCCTTCCCTCCGTCACTCGACGAACGTCAACCCTTCTGGTCCGTGGCAAAAACGAGGGGAAGGCGGTTAGCTACGACGAGGCGTAACGGACCGTCGTCCACCCTAACACAGGCGGTGGGCAGCGCGTCAAATCGCTAGAGTGCCTCGATCAGCCGCCGCAGGAGCTCGGTCCGATCGAGCCAGCTCTGGATCAGCAGGTGCTCGGAGTCGGCATGCGCGCCGCCCCCGTCCGGGCCAAGACCATCGAGGGTGGCGACGCCGATGGCGGCGGTGAAATTGCCGTCGCTCCCGCCACCCGTGCTGGTCTCGGTGAGCTGGAAGCCGACGTCGCCCGCAAGCCGTTGCGCGAGCTGCGCCAGCCGAATGGTGCCGGCCCTGCGCTCCATCGGCGGCCGGTCGACGCCGCCGCTCACGCGGAGGCGCGCGCCCGCCAACTTCGGTTGCAGGTCGTTGATGGCGCGAACGACCCGCTCCGCCTCCGAGGCCGAAGCGAAGCGGACGTCGATTTCGGCTCGGGCGTGCGCGGCGACGACGTTGGGCCGGGTGCCGCCGTCGACGACGCCGACATTGATCGTGGTCCCACGGCTCGGGTCGCTCAGCCCTTTGAGGGCGAGCACCTGGTGCGCCAGCTCCTCGATGGCGCTGATCCCTTTCTCCGGCTCGACGCCGGCATGGGCGGCGCGGCCATCGACCTCGAGGACGAAATCCGCGATGCCCTTGCGGGCGGTCTTGATCGCGCCGCCGCTGGCGGCGGGTTCCAGCACCAACACCGCGACCGCCCGCCGGGCGGTCTCCTCGATCAACGCGCGTGAGCTCCCGCTGCCGATCTCCTCATCGGAGGTCGACAGGATGACCACGGGCCGTTTCGGTTTGGCCGCCGTAAGCGCGAAGGCTGCTTCGACGATGCCGGCCTTCATGTCATAGCTCCCAGGACCTTGGACGCGGTCACCGTCGACCCGGAACGGCAGCCGGGTGAGCGTGCCTTCCGGCCACACCGTGTCGTGATGGCAGAGGAGCACGATCGGCTGGGCGCCTTCCCCAATCCGGATCTCCAGCTGGTCACCCCGGTCTTGCCGGCGATGCCGCACGGCGGAGACGCCCGTCCGCTGCTGAAAGAGGTCGGCGACCTTATCGGCGCACGCGTCGCAACGGGCCTTGTCGAACGAGGGCGACTCGGCGAGGACGAGGCGCTCGAGGGCGGCGAGCATGGCGGTCCGGTCGGGCCTTTGCATCGGGGTGCCGTCCATGCTAAAACAGGCGGGAACAACGCACGCTGACGGTGTCGATCAAGGAGGGAGAAAACCATGAGCGTTCGCGCACCCGAAGTCGCCAACCGAATCATGCTCGACGAAAAAGAGATGCCGACGCGCTGGTACAACATCCAGGCGGACCTCCCATTTCCCGGAAGCCCACCACTCCACCCCGGCACCCGTCAGCCGATCGGCCCGCAGGACCTTGCGCCGTTGTTCCCTATGGAGCTGATCAAGCAGGAGGTCTCCCAGGAACGCTACATCGATATTCCGCAACCGGTCCAGGAGGCGCTGCGGCTGTGGCGGCCCACACCGCTGATGCGCGCGACGCGACTCGAGCGGGAGCTCAAGACCACGGCCAAGATCTACTACAAGTACGAAGGGGTCAGCCCGCCCGGTTCGCACAAGCCGAACACCGCGGTCGCCCAGGCTTTTTACAACAAAGCCGAGGGGACCAAGCGGTTGGCGACCGAAACGGGCGCCGGGCAGTGGGGGAGTGCCCTGGCCTTTGCCGCCAGGCTCTTCGACCTCGAATGCATGGTGTACATGGTGCGCATCAGCTACGAGCAAAAGCCCTACCGCAAGAGCATGATGCACGTCTGGGGCGCAACCGTCGTACCCAGTCCGTCCGAGCTGACCAATGCCGGCCGCAAGATCCGCACCGAGCACCCGGACTCCACCGGCAGCCTCGGCATCGCCATCTCAGAGGCGGTCGAAGATGCAGCGACCCGTGATGACACCAAGTACTCACTGGGAAGCGTCCTCAACCATGTCCTGATGCACCAAACGATCATCGGCGAAGAAGCCCTGATGCAAATGGAGCGGGCCGGGGCGATGCCGGACCTCGTGGTCGGCTGCGTCGGGGGTGGCAGCAATTTCTCGGGGCTCGCGTTCCCCTTTCTGCGCGACCGGCTGCACGGGAAGACGAAGACGCGGTTCCTTGCCGTGGAGCCGGACGCCTGTCCGTCGATCACCCGCGGCAAGTACACCTATGACTTCGGCGACACGGGTGAAATGACCCCGCTCGTCAGGATGCATACGCTCGGCCACGGCTTCATCCCGGACGGGATCCACGCCGGCGGGCTGCGTTACCACGGCATGGCTCCGTTGGTCTCGGCGCTGGTGGATCACGGCTTCATCGACGCGGTTGCCTATCCGCAGCGCACGGTCTTCGATGCCGCCGTGCAGTTCGCGCGGACCGAGGGCACGATCCCGGCGCCGGAGTCGGCCCATGCCATCCGCGCGGTCATCGACGAGGCCGTCAAGGCCCGGGAGCGGGGCGAGTCGCCGGTCATCCTCTTCAACCTGAGTGGGCACGGCCTGCTCGACCTGGGCGCCTACGACGCTTACTTCGCCGGCACCCTGTCCGACGTCGCGCTCTCAGAAGCGCGCATCACCGAACTCGTCGGCGCTCTCTAGACCAACGGGAGGAGACCTAGCCGGCCTCCTCCCACTGCATCAGCGCCGGCCGCCCTCCCGGCCGATGGCGGCCATGCGGTTGCGATCCTGGCTGGAGGCTTCGCCGCCCTTGCGGCCGGCAGCGCGTGCCTCTTCGGAAGAGAATTCGTGCGCCGACCCTCTCTCGTGGGCAGCCTTGCCGCCTTTGCTGCCCGCAGAGCGGGCTTCTTCAGAACTGAATTCGTGCGCCGACCCTTTTTGGTGCGCCGCCTGACCGCCCTTACTGGCGATCTCCCGCTGCTTTGCCTCATCCATGGAACCGAAGCCCCGCTTGCCGCTGATTGGCATGTTTCGCCTCCTTTCAACTGGACGGCGGCACGCAGGGAATGAATAAAGGCCCGCGAGCCACTAATGGTATTGCCGCTATCAATTTAGCTGACACGGTTGGCTGGCTGTCAAGCGCCAGATTGCAAACGGAAACGCGAACAGGCCTCGCTCCCCGGCGAAGCCTGTTGCTGCGAAGCAGCAATCCGAGGACGCAGCCGCTAGTAGCCCGCTGGCTCCTGGCCGCTGAAGAAGGCACGCACCCTCTCCCCGAAGGTCGCCCGGGGGCGGAAGGGCGCGGCGCTTCGCGGACCGCCCGGCGCGCTCGTAGCGGCAACCGGAGCGGGCTCATTGCCGTGGAGCTCGCTTCGGACGCGCGCATTCTCCTCACGCAACTGCTGGTTCTCGCGGCGCAAATCGGTGATCGCCGATTCGCGTGTCGTCACTCGACGCCGCATCGAGCCCACGCGGACGCCGTGAACCAGGCCCGAATAGATCATGTAGAGCAAGAGCAAGCCACCGAATACGACGGCGGTCAGCACCACCGGAACCCAATCGGGGACCGCGGACCAGTGCCACTGCCAGAGCGTCACGTCATGCGTACCGGCGTTCCCGCTTGCGGCATAGATGGCAACGACCCCACAAGCGGCGATCAGGAGCAGCAGGAATAGGATCATGGGCAATCCCTCCAGGATGTTACGCTGGCTTTTAACAATGCAGCTATCACTTTACCTGACACCGGCTTAGCCAGTCAAGGCGGCGAATTTGGCTGAGATCGTGATTCGGCGCCTGGCGGCCGCCGATTGGGCCGCGTTCCGTGAGGTGCGCCTTAAGGCCCTACGGGACGCCCCAGAGGCCTTCGGGTCCACGGCGGCCGATGCCGAGAAGCTGGACCAGGCGGAGTGGCGGCGCCGGCTGGAGCAGCGGGCGGTCTTCCTGGCCGCGGTCTCACGCCAGCGCGTCGGACTGGCGGCGGGCATCAGTGGCGATCAGGCAGGAGAGGCCGAACTCATCTCGATGTGGGTGGCGCCCGCCTGGCGGGGCCAGGGCGTTGGGGATCGCCTGGTCGACGCCGTGCTGGTGTGGGTCGCGGGTGAAGGATTTACGACCGTGCGCCTCTGGGTCGCCAAGGGCAACGCCCGAGCTGCGGGCCTGTATGCGCGGCATGGATTCGCACCAACCGGCCGGGTGCAGCCGATCGGCGGAGGGCGGTTCGATGCTCTCGAATTCGAGATGCGCCGCGGCGCCGGCTAGCGCAGGTCGCGGACGGCGGCGGTGCCGAGGAATCCCGTAGCCAGGGCCACGGTCGCCAGCCGCATCGAATCGACGAGCCACCCCCCGGCGGCCGTCAGACTCAAGGTGAGCGCGGCACAGATGGAGCTGCACAGCCCGGCGATCAGCCAGAGCGGCCAACGCCGGCGTCCAGGCCAGGCCAGCAGGACACACAATAGAAAGGCGACCAGGATGAAACCCCCCACCATCCTGGTCGCCATCGGCGTGCCCCCCAGGTCGATTGGCACCCCCACCGATCACAGCCTACGTCCGGTCCGCCTTCACCGGTATCCCCCAGGGTGATGAAAGATCGCCTTGGGCGGTTCCAACCGGGGGAGGGCGAACGGGGGAGGGCAGTGCCCGCTAGATCAGATTCTGCCGGGAGGCGGCGGCGACCGCCTCGGCGCGGTTCCGCGCGTTGAGCCGGCTCAGCAGGTTCTCGACGTAGGTCTTGACAGTGTTCTCGCTCAAATGCAGGCGGGTCGCGATCATGGCGTTGGAAAAGCCTTCCGCGACCAGCTCGAGGACCTCCTGCTCCCGGGGTGAAAGGCGGACGGTCGGCGCGCTCCCGCTCGTCACGGGCGTGGCGACGGCGCTGACGATGACCGCGGGGGCTGTCGAAGGGCTCGATCCGTTCGGGCCGGGCGGTGGTCCTTGGGGCAGGACGCCTCCGATGACGATCCGATCGTAGGCCGCCAGGATCGCGCCCGCGACCACCATGATGAGGCTCCAGTACAGGACGTCCGGCCCGTCAAAGGACCTGCCCAGAAAGGCATGGAGAGCGCCGTGCAGGGCGATCATCCCCACGACGAAGATGCCGACGCAGAGCATCGCCCCCTCGGCGCCGTCGTAGGCCACCATCCACACGATCAGGAGGATGTAGGCCGCATAGATGCTGGTGCTCGCTCCGACACCGCCGAAGACGAACAGCACCAAGAAGTAGCTGACCGTATCCAGCAAGGTGAGGGCGCGCCCGATCCGCAGGATCGCGGTGTCGTCGGCCTTAGAGATCTGGATCATTCCCCAGGCGTTGTAGAGGGCGACCCAGATGAGGATCAGGGCGAGCCCGATCCCCGAGATCGGCTTCACCTCGAGTGACAGGATCGCCGCAAAGAGCAGCCCTGGCCAGCGAACCACCGTGCCGAGCCATGCCAGCCGGCGGAGGGTTGTCGGGTTCAGACGCGGACGCTCGGCGGCGTCGAGTCCGAGCAACGACAGCGTCCGCATTCCCCGACCTCCGCCCTGCCCCCGTCAGGGTGGCCCCATTCTACCGGCGACTCAGAAGGCCGTAAAGACGTCAGTCGCCGATCAAGGTGCGCACGGTCCCGGTCGGCCAGTCCGCGATGGCGATCCGGTGGTTGTTGGTGTCCGCGATGTACAGGCCGTCGGCGCCGGCACAGACACCGCCGGGCTCGCGGAAAGCCGCCGACAGTCCGTGTCCATCCGCCCGGCCCACGCTGCCGCTGCCGAGCCAGGTGGTGACAGCGCGTCGCCCAGGGTCCAGCCGCTTGACCTTGTTGTTGTAGCTGTCGGCGACGAAGAGCGTGCCGTCGCGACCGGTGATCCCGAGCGGGTGCTGAAGACGGACGGCGTCACCCTCGCCATCCTGGTCACCGAAGACGAACAGGTCCTCCCCGACGAGGGTAGTGACCTGCCCCGTCTTCAAGTCGACGTCGCGCACGGCGCTGACCTCGGAATCCGCGACATACAGGTGGCCATTGTGAATCGTAAGTCCACTCGACTGGGCGAACCACGCCTCCGCTTTCGGTCCATCGAGCAGGCCCTCACGACCGGTGCCGGCGAAGGGCGCGACCGTGCCGCGATCGAGGTCGAGCGTCCAGATCTGGTGGGTCCCGGCCATTGCGATGTAGAGGAGGCGATCCGCCAGCGCCAGGTCCCAGGGCGAGCTCAGCAGCGTCGACCGGCTGGGCCCACCCCTGCCCGCCTGCACCGCCTGCTCCCCCGTGCCCGCCAGCGTGGTCACGACACCGGACTCGAGGTCGATGGATCGGATCGCGTGGTTTTCCGTATCCGCGACGTAGAGCGTCGAGCCGAATCGCGCCATCCCCTGGGGTTGCTGAAACGCAGCGCGGTCCGCCGGCCCATCGGTGAGTCCCGGCTCGCCAGAGCCGTAGGTCCGCCGGATCGATCCGTCGAACCCGGCCGAGACGATGCGGTGATGGTTGCTGTCGGCGATGAACAGCGTGTCCTTACTCGCCAACACCTTGCCCGGAAAGCTCAAGGTGCGGGCCGGTTCGCGGATCTCCTCGAGCGCGATCGTCGACGGCCGTGCTTGAAGCAGCCCGCGCTCCTCGAACTCCTTCAACATCCCGCCGACCACAGGATCGAACTGCTCGAAGGGCAATTCACCCTCGTGCTTGCCGATGACGCGGCCTTCCGGGTCGATGAACATCAGCGTGGGCCAGGCCCGGCCGCCGAATCGGTTCCAGACCTGGAAGTCTCGATCGTTGACGACCGGGTGCTCGATCCGGTATCGCAGCACAGCCTCGCGCAGGTTCGCCGTCTCGCGTTCCGCCGGGAACTTCGGCGAGTGGACGCCGACCACGATCACGCGGTCCCCGTACTTCCGCCCGATCTTCCGCAACTGCGGAAAGGTGTGCATACAGTTGATTCAGCAGAAGGTCCAGAAATCGATAATCGCCAGCCGCCCCCGCAGGTCGGCGATGTGCAGCGGCCGGGAAACGTTGAGCCAGTCGAGCCCATCCGGGAAGTCCGGGGCGCGAACTGTCCCAGCGTAGGAGTGGACGGCCATCCGGGTCAATGGTACTGACGCCGCACTCGTGCGTTTCCGCGGCATGTAGCTGGTGCGGAACTTTTCAGGCCGTTCCGCGTCTTAATGCTCGAGGCCCGATGAAACGCATCTTGACGGTGATCATCGTGACGCTGGCGATGGCGGCTTGCGGCGCGCCGGCCGTTTCGCCCCCTGCGCCCGGAACCGGCATCCAGGGCGTGGTGCAGGCGGGTCCCACGTGCCCGGTGGAGCGGATCAACTCACCCTGTCCGCCGCATCCTCTCGCCGCGACCGTCGTCGTGCGCGATGCGGCCGGTCGCGAGGTGGCTCGCACGCAGTCGGGTGCGGATGGACACTTCAAAGTGGACGTTGCGCCGGGAACCTATACGGTCGTCGGTCTCAACATTGGCTCCAGCATGCTGCCGCGGCCGATCCCGACAACGGCGACGGTGACGTCGGGCAGCTATACAACCGTCAACGTCGAGTACGACAGCGGGATTCGCTAGTTGCCGATGTGAGCCGCGGGAATGGTTCCCATCCGGCCGCGACGGAAATCATCGAAGGCCTGGGCCAATTCTTCGTGCGTGTTCATCACAAACGGTCCGTACCACGCGACCGGCTCACCAATGGGCTCGCCGCCGAGGACCAGCACCTCGAGATTCGGCGAGCGGCTTTCCTGCGTGAGGTCGGCGGTCAGGCTGATCGCGTCACCCTCACCGAAGGCCGCCAGCTGTCCGGTGCCGATGGGCGCGCGCTTGGCGCCTACGGTTCCGCGTCCGGCGAGCGCATACACCAGCCCATTGAACTCGCGGCGCCAGGGCAGGCGAAGCTCGGCCCCCGGATTAACGGTCGCGTGTAGGAGGCTGATCGGGGTGTGGGTGACGCCAGGTCCTTTGTGACCCGCAATTTCGCCGGCGATCACGCGCACCAGCGCGCCGCCGTCGTGCGAGGCAAGTAGCGTGACTCTGCTGGCGCCGATGTCCTGGTAACGCGGCGGCGTCCACTTCTCATCGGCCGGAAGATTGACCCAGAGCTGGATGCCGTGGAAAAGCCCGCCGCTGGCGATCAATGCTTCAGGCGGTCGCTCGATGTGGAGGATGCCGGCCCCCGCGGTCATCCACTGCGTCGCGCCATTGGTGATCAAGCCGCCTCCGCCGGTGGAGTCCTGGTGCTGAAAGGTGCCGTCGATCATGTAGGTGACGGTCTCGAAACCGCGATGCGGATGCCAGGCGGTGCCCTTCGGCTCGCCCGGGCCGTACTCCACCTCACCCATCTGATCCATGTGAATGAAGGGGTCGAGGAACCGCTGGTCGAGCCCGTAAAAGGCGCGCCGCACGGGGAAGCCTTCGCCCTCGACACCCTTGGGCGCCGTGGTGATGGCGAGCACTGGTCGCTCGATACTGGTCGCCGCATCAAGCTCCGGCAGGCGGGGCAAGGTCAGGATGTTCTCGACGGTAACCGCAGGCATTGCACTGCTTATAACTCTGGCACGGGGGTCGCTATTCCGGTGCGATAGAGCAGCGCCACGTAGGCCGGCATGGCCAGCGTCACGCCGACCGCCATCACAGTCGTGGGCTCATGTAGTTCCGCTAACGTCATGACCATGCGGATCGGCGTGATGATCGAAGGGCAGGAAGGGTTGACCTGGGATCGATGGTTTCGCATCGCGGACCGGGTAGAGTCGCTGGGCCTCGACTCGCT
>DATNMN010000222.1:0-9051 GCA_035602295.1 Candidatus Dormiibacterota bacterium
CTCCGACCTGATCGTTCAGCCCGGGTTGATCAACCTGGATTTTGCCGACGTCAAGGCGGTCATGTCCGGCCAGGGCGCGGCCCTGATGGGGATCGGCTTCGGCAGTGGTGACCAGCGAGCCTCCGATGCCGCCCGCGATGCCGTCGCCAGCCCGCTGCTGGAGACCTCGATCGACGGGGCGCGAGGCATCCTCTTCAACATCACCGGCGGAACCGACCTCACGCTGCACGAGGTCAACGAGGCGGCCGAGATCGTGCGCGCCGCCGCCGACAAGGACGCCAACATCATCTTCGGGACGGTCATCGACGAGAAGATGTCCGGCGAGATCAAGATCACGGTGGTCGCCACCGGCTTCGTGACCGGGACCGAGACCAGCCGCGAGATCGACGAGCAATACAGTCGCCCGGCGCCGGTCGAGGAAGTTCCGACCTACCGTGGCTTCGATCCCTCGAACCTCGATATTCCCGCGTTTTTGCGGGGTCGCCGCTAACCTGCGCGAGGGGTGCCCCCTTCCCACCCCTCGCGTCCTTTACTCCGGACACCACAACATCTGGGATACTGACCTGAGATGAAGTGCCCGTATTGTGGTCATATCGACCTGAAGGTGGTCGATTCCAGGGACTCGGATACCGGCGAGTCGATCCGCCGGCGCCGGGAGTGCCTGCAGTGCACCAAGCGCTTCACCACCTACGAACGGATCGAAACGGTGCCGCTTTATGTCATGAAGAAGGACGGCCGCCGCGAGGACTTCGATCGCCAGAAACTCTTCAGCGGCCTGATGAAGGCGACCACCAAGCGCGAGATCTCTCACAGCACGATCGAGCGGGTCGTGGACGAGATTGAGGCCGAGCTACGAACCCGGGGCAAGGTCGACATTCCCTCTCGTGAAGTCGGTGAGTTGGTGATGGATAAGCTTCGTGGCCTCGACGAGGTGGCCTACATCCGATTTGCGTCCGTCTACCGATCGTTCATGGACCTCCAGGAAGTCAAGCACGAGATCGACCAGCTCCTGAGCCGCGAAAAGCGAGGCTGACCCGTCCCGATGGTGGAGCTCGCCACCGTCCTTAGCGTCGCCGGCTTCCCGGCGCGACATGGCTTCAGCACCGTGGCCCTCGGCTCGATGGGACTCACAGGTGCCTCCGATCCGGACACTATCATCCAGCGACGGCGGCAACTCGCAGAACACGTGGGCTTCGACCTCGACCGGGCGCTGATGACGGTGCAGGAGCACGGGGCGAATGTCGCCGCCTTCCATCGCCGGCAGCCCGAGGGAGCACAGTGCGTCTTTTCGACCGACGCGCTGGCGACCGACGTTCCCGGTCAGGCGATCGTCACCTACCACGCCGATTGCTTCCCGTTGCTCTTCCTGGACACGAGCCGCGGCCTGGTCGCCGGCGCCCATGCCGGCTGGCGCGGGACGCTCGCCGGCGTGGCTACCGAAACCGTGCAGACGCTCCAGGCCGCGTACGGCTCCTGGCCTGGCCAGATCGATGTTCTGATCGGACCCGGGATTTGCGCACGCTGCTACCAGGTCGGCGACGACGTCGGACGGCAGTTTACGGCGCGCTATGGCCGCGAGGACCGGTATCTGGCGACAGACAAGGGAGGTGTCCGGCTGGACCTGGAGGCCGTGCTTCGGCTTCAGCTGGAGGACGTGGGCGTCGCTCCTGACCGAATCCGAGCCGCCGGCTGGTGTACGCGCGAACAGGAGCGCTGGTTTTCCCATCGCGGCGGTCGGGTGGGTCGCTTCCTGTCGGTGGTGGTCGCGCCGTGATCAATGCCTGACACCCTGGAGGCCAACCTCCGAAGCGTCCGCCAGGCGATCTCGAAAAGTGCCGAACGTGCGGGGCGCGATCCGGGTGAGGTCGTGCTGGTCGCGGTCACCAAGACGCTGGCGGTCGAACGGATCCGTGAGGCGATCGGCCTCGGGCTCAAACAGCTTGGCGAAAACCGGGTCCAGGAAGCACTTCCCAAGATCGAGGAGATTGGCCCTGCGGATATCGACTGGCATTTGATTGGCCATCTCCAGACGAACAAGATCAAGTTCATCGAGGGTCGATTTCGGATGGTGCAGTCGATCGACAGTGTTGGCCTCGCCGAGGCGCTCGACCAGCGCCTGCACTCGCCGCTCGATGTCTTGATCGAAGTCAACGTGGCTGCGGAGCCGCAAAAGACCGGAGCGTTGCTGGCGGACCTGTCGGCAGTGGCCCGCGCCGTCCACGGGGCCCGTCACCTGCGGCTCTGTGGATTGATGACGGTGGCCCCTATGGTGGCCGACGGCGAACAGGTGCGGCCGGTTTTTCGCGAGCTGCGTTCCCTACGCGACACCACGAGTCAACAGCTCGGCGCGTCGTTGCCGGTGCTGTCGATGGGGATGACGGATGACTACGTCATCGCCATAGAGGAAGGGGCCACGATGCTACGATTGGGCCGCGCGCTCTTCGGACCGCGCTGAAGTTCTCGTGCATACCGCCATCAATTACCTCCACACCTTCGCGCAGGTCCTCATTTACCTGTTCATCTTTGCCATTTTCGTGCGCGCCGCGGCCTCCTGGTTCATCCGCGATTACCACGGCACGGTGATGGGATTCCTGGTGGACGTGACGGAGCCGATCCTCGGGCCCCTCCGTCGGGTCATTCCGACCGGCCTTGGCGTCGACTTTTCGCCCATGATCGCGATCGCGGTGCTCTACGTGCTCGGCCAGTTCCTCGGCTGATCGAGAGCCACTAGAATTTGGCGACTGTGTTTGCCGAAGTCTCGACGCGCGCCAGCTTCCCCGAAATGGAAGCCGAGGTGCGCCGCTTCTGGAAGGACCGCGACATCTTTGCGCGCAGCGTGAAGCAACGAGTCGGCCGGCCGCCTTTCGTTTTCTACGAGGGTCCGCCGACCGCAAACGGTCTGCCAGGAATTCACCACGTCCTGGCACGCGCGATGAAGGACCTCTTTCCTCGGTACAAGACAATGCGCGGCTTCTACTCGGAGCGTAAGGGTGGCTGGGACACGCACGGTCTGCCGGTGGAGATCGAGGTCGAGAAGCAGCTGAAACTGAACGGCAAACAGGACATCGAGCGCTACGGTGTCGAGGCGTTCAACAAGCTCTGCCGGGAGAGCGTCTTCAAGTACATCAACGAGTGGGCCGAGATGACCGAGCAGATGGGCTTCTGGGTTGACCTCGAGCATGCCTACCGTACGTACGACACGTCTTACATGGAGACGGTGTGGTGGATCCTCAAGCAGCTGTGGGACAAGGAGCTGCTGTACGAGGGCTTCAAGGTTGTGCCCTATTGCCCACATGACATGACGCCGCTCTCGAGCCACGAGCTTGGATTGCCCGGCGGTTACAAGGACGACGTCGAGGACCCATCCGTCTACGTGAAGTTCGAGCTCGAAGGCGAGCCGAGGACGTACTTCCTGGCCTGGACGACGACGCCCTGGACGCTGCCGGGTAACGTGGCGCTCGCGGTGGGGCTCGACATTCCCTATGTTCGCGTTCGCCAGGGCGACGAACACTACATCCTGGCGAAGGCTCGACTGTCTGTCCTGCAGGGTGACTATCAGGTCGAGGCCGATGTCGACGCGAAGAGCCTGCTGGGCAAACGGTACAAGCCGCTCTACGAGTACCTGCTTCCCGACAAGCCGGCGTTCTTCGTGGTCGACGCGGACTTCGTGTCCACGCAAGATGGCACGGGCATCGTGCACACCGCTGCGGCGTACGGCGTCGACGACCTCGAACTCTGCCTGAGGAAAGGGATCCCGGTTCGGCATGTCGTCGACCTGCAGGGTCGATTCCGGCCTGAAGTCACGCCGTTCGCCGGGCTGTTCGTGAAAAAGGCCGACCCGAAGATCATCGAGGACCTCACGCAGCGCGGACTGATGTATCGCGCGGAGACGATCCGCCATACCTATCCCTTCTGCTGGCGCTGTGGCTCGCCGCTGTTGTACTACGCCGTCACCTCGTGGTTCATCAAGACCACGGCGGTGAAGGACCAGATGGTCCGCAACAACAACGCGATCAACTGGGTGCCCGCGTACATCAAGACGGGCCGCATGGGCAACTGGCTCGAATCACTAGTCGACTGGTCGCTGTCCCGATGGCGGTACTGGGGCACGCCCCTCCCGGTCTGGAAGTGCGAGAAGTGCGACGATCGGCGCTGCGTTGGATCGGTTGCCGAGCTGGGACTGACGCTCGAGGCCGACCTGCACCGTCCGTACATCGACCGGGTGACGCTGCCTTGTGAGAAATGTGGAGGGGTGATGCGTCGCGTGCCCGACCTGATCGACGTGTGGTTCGATTCGGGGGCGATGCCGATGGCGCAGTTCCACTACCCCTTCGAGAACGAGGACATCTTCAAGGCGCGCTTCCCCGCCGACTTCATTGCCGAGGGTCTCGACCAGACACGTGGCTGGTTTTTTAGCTTGCTGGCGGAAGGGACCATGCTGTTCGATCAGTCCGCGTACAAGAACGTGATCTGTACCAACCTGGTCCTCGACAAACAGGGCCGGAAGATGAGCAAGTCGCTCAAGAACACCGTCGACCCAGTCGAGATCATGTCGAAATTCGGCGCCGACGCCACGCGCTGGTATTTTTACGCCGCGGTCGCGGTCGGCAACGAGTATCGCTTTGACGTCAGTGCCGTCCAGGACGTGGTGCGCCGTTTCCTGCTCATCCTGTGGAACACTTACGCGTTCTTTGCCAACTACGCCCGGCTCGACGGTTTCCAACCGGGCGGCGAACCGATGCCGCTCGCCGAACGGGCGATGCTGGACCGCTGGCTGCTGGCCGAGCTGGCCGCTGTCACCAAAGACGTCGAGGCCGCGCTCGACGCCTACGATCCCAATGGTTCGGCGCGGCGGCTCGAGGCGTTTGTCCTCGACCTGTCGACCTGGTATGTGCGACGGTCTCGCCGGCGCTTCTGGAAATCGGAATCCGATGCCGACAAGCGCAGTGCCTACCAGACGCTCCACCAGGTCATGGTCGCGTTGAGCCAGCTGCTCGCCCCCTTCATGCCGTTCATCTCGGAAACGATCTACCAGAACCTTGCCGCCGGCCAGAATGGGCAGCCTGAGAGCGTGCACCTGACCGATTGGCCAACCGTCCGGCCCGACTGGGCCGACGAAGAGTTACGGCGGCAGATGGCCGCAGTGCGGCGATTGGTGGTGAATGGGCTGGCCGCTCGCAATGCCGCCGGCATCAAGGTCCGCCAGCCGTTGCGCGCGGTAACCATCGCCGAGAAGCCCCTCAAGCCGGAGCTGGAAAGCATCCTCTTGGAAGAGCTGAACATCAAGGCGGCCCGTTACCAGGGCGAGGGCGGCGGGCTCACCCTCGATACCGAGATCAGCCCGGAGCTCAAGCTTGAGGGCCTCGCCCGCGACCTGGTGCGGAAGATTCAGGAGCTTCGCAAGCAATCGGGCTTCGCCGTCGAGGACCGGATCCGCCTCTTCTACGAGGGTGATGGCATCCTCGCCGAGGCGCTCGAGCGCTGGCGCGATTACGTCGCCACCGAAACCCTGGCCGTGGCGGTCGTGCGGGGCGAGGCGCCCGATGGCGCCTCCAGCGAAACGCTGCAAATCGAAGGGCACGGCCTCAAAGTGAGCGTCGTCCGGGTGGCAGCGCGCTGAGCCGGGTCCGCAGCTACAGTCTGCTGGCCGCGGTCGCGGCTGCCGTCGTGATTGTCGACCGCATCACGAAGATCTACGTCGAGCGCCACTTCGGCGTTCCCTATGGCCCGCGCCAGGTTCTCGACCACGTGCTGTACCTCACGGTGACCCGCAACGCTGGGGCGGCCTTCGGCCTCTTTCAGAACTTCACCATTGGCTTCGTGCTGATCTCCGTGGTGGTCATGATCGGCATCCTCTTCTATTACGGGCGGCTCCCCACCGGCGACTGGCCGGCCCGGCTCGGCCTGGCCCTCGTGTTCGGGGGCGCCCTCGCCAACGCCTACGATCGGGGAGTCCAGGGTTCGGTCATCGATTTCATCCAGGTCCCGCACTGGCCGATCTTCAACGTGGCGGATTCGGCGATCTCCGTCGGCGTGGCCGTGCTCCTGATCGGCACCGTCTGGCGGAGCGGCCGGCCGCGGCCCGCTTGAGCGAGGCGGCACAGCACACGGTCACGGTCGACGCCTCTCGGCTGGATCAGTACCTGGCCGGGCTGCTACCCGGACAGAGCCGCAGCCAGGTGCACCGGCTGATCGTCGACGGGCACGTTCGCCTCAACGATGCACCGGCGCGCGCGGCGAGTCGGCTACGCGCGGGCGATCGCCTCAGCTGGGAGCTGCCGGCGACGGCGCCGACCCGGCTCGAAGCCGAACCGATGAATCTTCGCGTGCTCTACGAGGATGAGGACCTGGTCGTCATCGACAAGCCGGCGGGGCTCGTCGTCCACCCTGGACCCGGCCATTCAACCGGCACGCTGGTCCACGGGTTGCTCGGCCGTGGTCCGGGCTGGTCGACAATCGGCGGCGTGGAGCGCCCGGGCATCGTGCACCGGCTCGACCGGGATACCTCGGGGCTGATAGTGGTCGCCCGGAATGACCAGGCCCACCGCGAGCTGGCCCGCCAGTTGCAGGAGCGCATCATGACCCGTCGCTATCGCGCGATCGTGGTCGGCGAGGTGGCCGATGAGGCAGCCCGGATCGAGGCGGCCATCGCCCGCGATCCCAAGAACAGGCAGCGGATGGCGGTGGTTCCGGGCGGCCGGGAGGCTATCACCGAGTTTCGGCGCCTTAAGGTGGCGGACGGTCACTCGCTGCTTGCGGTGACGCTGGGCACCGGTCGCACGCACCAGATCCGTGTTCACCTCGCCTACATTCATCACCCGGTCCTGGGGGATCCGGTCTATGGCCGGCGCTCACCGTTGATTGCCCGGCCGGCGCTCCATGCCGAGGCCCTCACACTCCGCCACCCGCGATCCGGGATATTGATGACCTGGGAAAGCGGGCCGCCGGAAGATTTCGAATTGGCGTGGAATTCACTGGCCCAACGGTAGGCTGAACCTGCCGAACCGAACTTGCATATTGGGCGTGGCGCGAGCGATCCCTGCGTTGGCTCCTGCGCGCCTCGCTTACGCACCGACGGGTGCGCTCGCTCCGGTGCTCGTCGCCGCCTTGGGCTCATCTCACGCCACATCCCAATCTGCGGCGTCCGGCCGGCAGGCTCAGCCTAAAATGCGGTGATCAGATGACCCAGCCCAAGCAGGGGCTCTTGATCGTGATCTCCGGTCCAAGCGGAGTGGGGAAGGATACCGTCTTGCGGCGCCTGTTCGAGCTGGCCCCCGAGCTGAAGTACTCCGTCTCGTACACGACGCGGGCGCCCCGCCCGGGTGAGGTCGACGGCCACAGCTACACCTTCGTGACGCAACCGGAATTCCTCCGGCTGATCGAGCAGAAGGAGTTCCTCGAGTGGGCCAAGGTCTATGACGAGTACTACGGCACGTCGCGCCGGCGCGTCGAAGAGGCACTCAACCGGGGCGAGGACATCATTCTCAAGATCGACGTCCACGGGGCGACCTTCGTCCGCAAGCGCAAACCTGACGGGCTGTTCATCTTCATCACGCCGCCGTCGACCGAGGAATTGCTGAGCCGCCTGACCGGCCGCAATACCGAGTCACCCCAGGCGCTGGCGATCCGTCAGCGAGAGGCGCTGATCGAGCTCGGCCTGGCGAAGGACTATGAGCACGTGGTCTGCAATCGAGATATCGACGAGACGGCGCGCGAGATCCTCGCCATGATCGCCGCGGAGCACGCGCGCCGGCAAACGCCGGTATGAGCGCGGTCCGGCTGAAGGGACGCCGGGTCGCCCTGGCGATCAGTGGCGGAATCGCCGCCTACAAGGCGATCGAGTGCCTCCGATTGCTGACCGAAGCCGACGCCGAGGTCCGTGTCCTGATGACGCCGGAGGCCACACGCTTTGTGACGCCGCTCACCCTCGAAGCGCTGTCCGGCCATCCGGTCGCGGCTGACTGGCTGGCCGCGACGGGCGGCGGGGAAACCCATATCAAGCTAGCCGAGTGGGCCGAAGTCCTCGCGATCGTTCCGGCCACTGCCAATACGATCGCGAAGTTGGCGCTCGGCATCGCGGACGAGATCGTGTCGGGGACGGCCCTGGCGACCCACGCCCCGCTGGTTATCGCCCCGGCGATGAACGACGTGATGTTCACGCACCAGCAAACCCAGGATCACCTGGCGGCGCTGCAATCGCGGCGCGCCGTGATTGTCGAGCCGGCGACCGGCCGGCTGGCGTCGGGGAAGTTCGGGGTGGGACGCCTGGCGGCGCCAGAGCGCATCGTTGCCGTCCTCGAGGCGGTGCTCGCCAACCGCCGCAACCTCGAAGGCCTTCGCGTCGTGGTCAGCGCCGGCGGGACCCGGGAAGCCGTCGACCCCGTGCGCTACGTCGGAAATTTTTCCAGCGGCAAGATGGGCCGCGCCCTCGCGGAGGTGGCGGCGGCCCGCGGCGCGGCCGTCACCCTGGTCACGACCGTGGCCTCGAACCCGGAAGGCATCGACGAGGTCGCGGTTGGTAGCGCCAAGGAGATGCTGGCGGCGCTCGAGCAGGCCTCCACTGGGGCGGACGTCCTGGTGATGGCGGCCGCGGTGGCTGACTATGCACCGGACACCGTTGCCACTGGAAAGATACGGCGGACCGACAAGCCGATGGCCCTCCATCTGCGGCCGAACGTCGATATCCTGAAATCGCTTGGACGCCGCCCCGGACTGTTTGTCGTGGGTTTCGCCGCGGAGACGGAGGACCTTCGTTCCCAGGCGCAACAGAAGCTGGCTGCCAAAGACCTCGACCTGATCGTCGCCAACCAGGTGGGGGTCGACGGCCAGGGTCTCGCCAGCGACTTCAACGCCGTCACGATCGTCGGGTCATCGGGTGTCGTGGCCGAGGTCCCGCGGCTGCCAAAGTGGGAGGTAGCCGGACGGATCTGGGATGCCATTGATGCCTCTCGCAACGGCCGCGCCTGAGACCGCGGTTCGCCAGGTCGCCCAGGTCGCGGTCGATGCGCGCGTCGGCAGTCACAGCGGCCTCTTCGATTACGCCGTCCCGAC
>DATNMN010000223.1:0-3765 GCA_035602295.1 Candidatus Dormiibacterota bacterium
GAGCTGGGTCAGTTTCCGGATGTTCGTATCAGGCCACTTGAAGAGAATCTGGCCCTTTGCCGAATCCGGGCGTGCGATGAACTCGCGCCGGACTTCGCCGAAGATACCCATCTGAACCTCCAATGCTGGATCCGGCGGTACGCCGCCCGTCCGCGTTATAGCAGAAAAACGGCGGATCCAAACAAGTCCTTCCCCACGAGCGCACCTGCTAAACGAGCTTTGCGACCGCAAGATACGGCCGGCCAGGCGCTTTCTCTTAGAGGATGGTTGCGCCCGAACCGCGCCCGGCCGCCGCCAGGCTTGCGGGACGGTTCCGGCTCGCCATGGACCTGCCCACTGCCACGATCTTGACGCTCGCCGTGGCGGGACTGGCAGCCCTTACGATCTTCGATCTGTCGCCACCGCTGGCTTTCAACGACGATTGGATGTACTCGTGGTCGGTGCGGCAGCTGGTTGCGGGACACGGGCTGCACAGCTTTCCGGAAAGCACCGCGCTGGCGCTGGTGCAGGTCCTCTGGGGCGCCGCGTTCAGTCTCGGGCATGCTGACCAGCGCCTGCTCCGATTGAGCGTCGTGCCCCTGGTGTTCCTCACCGGCTGGTGCACCTACCAGCTCGCCCGGCGGCTGGGCGCCGACCGGTTCTGGTCCTTGGTCGCGGGCGCGGCCCTGCTCGCCTCGCCACTCTTCATGGCCAACGCCACCACCTTCATGAGCGACAACTTCTACGTCGGGCTGGTGATGGCGGTTGCCCTGACCGGCATCACATGGATTTCCAGCGGGCGCTGGCGCTGGCTGTGCGTCGCCCTCCTCGTGCTGGCACCGCTGCAACGACAGGTCGGTATCGCGCTCATTCCCGCGCTGACGTTGGGGCTGCTCCTTTGGAAGCGGCCGACCTGGGGACGGTCAGACAGCCTGGCGCTGGCCGCGATCTGGACCCTCCCCGCGGCGGCGTTGCTGGCGGCGGGCCGGCTGGTGGTCAGCGAGCCACTCTATTCCGTGGTCGGGCCTTCCCAGTTGAACCCCTGGCATGCGATCTTTCCGCTGCCCGCCATGCTGGGGCTGGCGCTGATTCCCTTCGGAGCGGCACTCGCGTTCAGGCCAAAAGCCCCTACCCTGCCCTCCCCCAGAGGGGAATGGAAAAATGCCGAGAGCGGGTGGTCGCTGGCGTGGGCTGGGCTGGGGGTCGTCGGCGCCATCGGGTGCCTGGTGGACCTGGCCCAGTTTGGGATGACGTTTCCCGGCAACGTCTTGAGCTCCCTCGGGTTCACCGCCATCCTCTCGGGATCAAAGCCGCCGATCTTTCCGGGTCCGGTTTTTCGGGCACTCGAGATCTTGGCCGTCGCCACCTTCGTGCTGTTGTTCGTCCTTCGTCGGCGCTCGTGGACGCCGCGAGGGCTCGGGCCTGATGGGGTCGTCCTCGTCCTGATCAGCGTCTCGCAGTTCCTTCCGCTCCTTGTCGTGCAGCTGTTCATCTACGACCGCTACTTCTTCCCGGTGGCGGCACCGCTGATTCCCGTGATTGCGGCCGTGGCCGCCCGCGCCCACTACCAGGGCGCAGCCAGGGCCTGGGCGACCGCGGCCATCGCCGGCGGGCTGCTGCTGTACGTGATCGGAGAACAGGATTACCTGGCATGGCAAGCCGCACGCGACCGCGCCGCGCTGCTCGCTTACCAGACGATTCCGCCCGACCAGGTCCAGGCCGGTTTCGAGGCCAACGCTGTGTATGTCGAGCTGCCGGCCTATGAACGAACCGGGCACGCCGACCTTTTTGCCATCCTCGGCCCCGCCCACCCGCAGATCACGCTCCTCTTTGCCTCCGCCTCAGACCCGCGACCCGGCGTCTCCTATTGGTCGCTGGCGCCCGGACGGATCGTGCTCGCTCGCGCGTCTCCCGATCGATGACTCAGGTCTTGCGAAGTACCGCCAGCAGCGAGCTGCCCGCCGGCACGTACCGGCGGACCGAGAGCGAAGCGGACCCCAGCGCGTAGAGCCCGTCATTGACGATCAGCGGCAGATCCGGAAAGGCCGCAGACTCATCCGTAACCTCGCCATTCGACGAGGTTTTGCGGAGCCATCTCCGAAGAAGAGCGAGTGGAATCATCTCTGGAAAGAGAAAGCTCATTTCGATGACCTGGACCGGCAACCCGGCGATGGCGCGCCTGAAGCTCGTCCGGTCATAGCGCCGATGATGACCGAGCGCGACATCCGATCCCGACCATAGCCCCATCACCGCCGGCACGGTCACGATGAGTGTCGACCCCTGAGCCATCTTTTGTAGCAGCTCGCCGAGGAATGCGTGGTCGTCGGCTTGATGCTCGAGCACATCGAGCAACGCCAGGTACTCGATGTTTTCGTATGACATCAGCGTCGTGGCATTCCGACACCCCATAGGTGGACTCGAGTTGCCGTTGGAGGGAGTCGATCGGTTCGACGAACCGGTAGGTTGCCAGCGGAAAATCCCGGTTCAGGAAAACGCCAAGCAGGCCCGCGCCGGCCCCGATGTCGAGCAACTGAAAGGGTACGGAGCGGGGGAGGTGCGATGCGACGGCTCGCCACCGCAAGCGGTGCCAGAAGAAGTCGCGAGAATGGTCAACCTGCCGACGTAGATGCGCTTCTAAGCTGCTCATGGTTGCGGTGTTCCAGGTTGGACAAGGAAATTCCCTTCGACTGGGAGAAGACGGCGAAGAGGACGATGAAGTTGCCGAGGGCGACGAAGGACAGCATGAGGACGAGGAGCAAGGTCGACGTCGCCCACCCCGGGATGGCGGCCTTGGTGAACAGGCGGACGGCAAGCACAACGATGGACAGCATCATCCCCGCGCAAAAGGTGAGAAAGAACGCGAAGAGCGCCCTGATCGCGATCCGGTCCGCCAGGGGCATGAGCATCCGCAGGCCGTGCATGAAGAGTTTCTGGTAGTTCATCCGCGACTGACCCGCGTATCGCGTCCCCCGTTCGCACGCGACATACGTCAGCGGCAGGTTCAGACTGACCAGCGTTGACGAATAGCAGAGGTCGAAGTACGGGTGGAGCATGACGTGGCGCGCGAACCATCCGCGATAGGCAGCGTAGTTGCCGGTCCGCACGGAGATGCCGGTCAGCAAACGAAACAGCACTTTGAACGCCAGGTACATCGCCTTGAAGACCGGTGTCTCGTGACGTCCGGTGCGCAGCGCCAGCACAATTCGGTGGAGGTCGGCGGGCTCCTCCAGGATTGGCGCGAGCAGCCGGGCCAGATCCTCCGGGCGGTCCTCGCCATCCGAGTCCAGTGTGACGACCAGGTCGGCGTCAGCGATCTCGGGCGCCACGGTTCGAATGCCGTAGACAATCGCCCGCTGGTGGCCAAGGTTGAAGGGCGGCTCGACGACGGTGACGTCGCGCAAAACTCGCACCCTCTGCATCTCCGGGTCGAAGCCACCGGTGTCATCCACCACCACGAACCGCAGGCGCGTGCGCCGAAGGACAAGATGCCGCGAGATGATCTCGAGCGTGCGGTCCCGGAGCCTGACGAATGACTCCACGTCCTGGAACACGGGTGTGATCATCCAGAGGGTCCGGCTCTTCAGGCCGCGGACTGTCACGAATTGATGACGTGATGGTCTAGGGGTTTATTGCTGGCCGGCTGGACCGGCGGGAGGAGTTGGCTCCGGAGCCCGGATTCGAACCGGGAACCATCGCGTTAACAGCGCGCCGCTCTACCGTTGAGCTACTCCGGACTGCCAGGCGCGAACCAGTATATCGGTCGACTTCCGGTCAGCTTGCGATCCG
>DATNMN010000224.1:0-11222 GCA_035602295.1 Candidatus Dormiibacterota bacterium
TTCCCCGACTTCGCCACCATCCGCATCCGTTACGTAGCGGACCACAAGCTCGTGGAGCTGAAGTCCCTGAAGCTCTACATCAACAAGTTCCGCGACCAGGAGGTCTTCCACGAAGCGGCGGTCAACCGGATCCTGGATGACCTCGTCGCCCTGCTCGACCCCCGCTTCATGGAGGTCATTGGCGACTTCAACGTCCGCGGCAACATCAAAACGGTCGTCACCGCGCGTCACGCCCAGAAGGGTTTTTCGCCTAACGGCACCGGTCTCGACCTATCGCGCGAGTAGCGATCCATAGAAATCATCTATAGATACAATAGAAGCGATTTTGCACCGGTCCCGGCCATTTTCATTCCAGGAGCCATCATGAAGGTCGAACAGCGCCCTGCCGGCAGTCCCGCGAAGGAAGCGCTGACGGATAAAGCCACCCTGCTGAAGCTCTATCGGGAAATGCTGCTGATCCGCCGCTTCGAGGAGAAGACGGCCGAGATGTACCAGGCGGCCAAGATCGGCGGCTTCTGCCCCCTCAATATCGGCGAGGAGGCGACCATCGTCGGCACGATCTCAGCCTTGCGGCCCGAGGACTACGTTTACAGCACCTACCGCGAGCATGGGCATGCCATCGCCAAGGGAATCGACCCGACGGCGGTGATGGCCGAGCTCTTCGGAAAGGAGACGGGTACCTCGCATGGCCGGGGCGGGTCGATGCACCTCTTCAGCCAGGCCCATCGCTTTTACGGTGGCTACGCCATCGTCGGCCAGGCGCTCCCGATCGCCTGCGGCAGCGCCTACGCCATCAACTACGAGGAAAAGGACGAGGTGGTGATGAGCATCTTCGGGGACGGCGCGACCAACATCGGCGCCTTCCACGAGTCGCTCAACGTCGCCAAGCTGTGGCATCTGCCGATCGTGTTCGTCTGCGTCAACAACCTCTATGGGATGGGCACCTCCGTCAGCCGCGCGTCGGCCGTTACCGAGATCTGGAAGAAGGCCTGCGCCTACGACATGACAGGCGAGCGGGTCGATGGCATGGACGTGCTGGCGGTGCGCCGGATCACGGATCAGCTGGTGGCGCAGGCTCGGGAGAAGCACGAGCCCAGCTTGCTCGAGTGCGTGACCTACCGCTACCGTGGCCACTCGATGTCCGACCCCGACAACTACCGGGGGAAGGACGAGATCAAGGAGTGGCAGACACGCGACGCGATCCTCAGCCTCGGCGACTACATGAAGAAGCAGAAGATGCTCGACGACCAGGAGATCCAGAAGATCGACGAGGAGGTCACGGCCCAGGTCGAGGAGGCGGTGCAGTTCGCGGAGGAGAGCCCGGAACCAGATCCCAAGGATCTCTATCGCGACGTCTACGCCGACGAGGTGGCGAGCTGATGGCCGTTCTTGCTATGCGCGACGCCCTCAACCAGGCGCTCCGCGAGGAGATGAAGAGGGACAAGTCGGTGTTCCTGCTCGGCGAGGACATCGGCCTCTATGACGGCTCCTTCAAGGTCACCCGCGGCTTGATGAAAGAGTTTGGCGAGAAGCGCGTGCTCGATACGCCGATTGCCGAGGAAATCATCATCGGCACCGCGATCGGCGCCGCCATGTCGGGTCTACGGCCGGTCGCCGAGATGATGACGGTCAACTTCATCATGGTGGCGATGGACCAGGTGGTCAACGCCGCTGCGCACATCCGCTACATGTTCGGCGGCGGCACGAAGGTCCCGCTGGTGATCCGCACCCCGGGCGGCGGCGGGCACCAGTTGGGCGCGCAGCACTCGCATAGCCATGAGAACTGGTTCGCGCACGTGCCCGGGCTGAAGGTCGTCGCGCCGGGAACCCCGGCCGACGCCAAGGGGATGCTGAAGTCCGCGATCCGGGACGACAATCCCGTGATGTTCATCGAGAACGAAGGCACCTACGCGGTCAAGGGTGAGGTTCCCGATGGTGAGTACCTGGTGCCACTCGACAAGAACGAGGTGAAGCGACCGGGCGAGCACATCACGATCTGCGCGCACTCCCGAATGCTGATCGTCGCCATGGACGCCGCCGCCGAACTCGAGAAGGAGGGCATCAGCGCCGAGGTTGTCGATATGCGGGCGTTGCGGCCGCTGGACATGGCGCCGGTCATCGCGTCGGTCAAGAAGACCAGCCGATTGATCACCGTCGAGGAGGGCTGGCGCTCCTACGGCGTCGGCTCGGAGATCGCCTCCCGCGTCTACGAGGAGGCGTTCGACTACCTCGATGCTCCGGTGGCCCGAATTGGCGCCGCCGAAGTGCCCGCGCCCTACAACAAGCGCCTGGAGAAAATCGCGTTCCCCGGCAAGGCCGACGTGATCGTCACGGCGAAAGCCCTGCTCGGAAAGAACTAGCCCCGTGGCCAGCGTTCAGATGCCGCGCCTGTCGGACTCCATGGAGACTGGCAAGATCCTGCGCTGGCTCAAGAAAGAGGGCGAGGACGTCAAGAAGGGCGAGCCGCTGGTCGAGATCGAGAGCGACAAGGCCAATATCGAAGTCGAGGCATATGCCTCCGGCAAGCTGAGCAAGATCGTGGTTCCCGAAGGCGAGAGCGCCGCCATCGGGGCTGTCATCGCCGAAATTGGGGACAGCGCCTCGGCAGCCTCGCCCCAGAAAGCCGCAGCACCGCAGGGTCAGGCGCCGGCCGGGGCGGAAGCGCCAAAGCCGCAAGCCACCAGGGCTGAGGCGCATGTGGCGCAGGCGGATCGAGCCGTGGCCGCGACCGCCCAGGTCGCCGCCGACGCCGGCGGTGAACAGTACCCGCACGGCGGACCGGACGATCGAACCGAAGTCGGTGCGGCGGCGCAGGCGGCCCTGAACGTCATTCGCCGTCCGACCGTGCAAGAGGACGGCGAGCGCCAACGGGTCTCCCCCGTCGCCCGGCGCCTGGCGGAAGAACAGGGCGTCGACCTACGCAGCGTCCAGGGCACCGGGCCGGGCGGTCGGATCACCAAAGAAGATGTCGAAGGCGCCGCCCAGCAAAAGCGCCAACCACAGCCCGCGGCAACCGCCGGCGTTGCACCGGCCCGCGAGGCGCGGCCGGCGACCGCACGTCCCACCGGGGAGGTCGAGGTCGTCGAACTCACCAAGCTTCAGTCGACCGTCGCCATGCGTCTCGCCCAGAGCATGTTCTCGGCGCCGCATTTCTACGTCACCTCGGAGATCGCGATGGACGACGCGGTCCGTCTCCGCCAGATGTTCAACGAGGCGGTCGACAAGTCAGAGTCGATCAGCATCAATGACCTGATCCTCAAGGCGGTGGCGCTGGCGCTGACGAAGTTCCCCGAGGTGAACGCCTCCTGGGCCGATGGGCGCATCGAGCGCAAACGCGACGTCAACATAGGCATCGCGGTTGGCCTTCCCGATCGGTTGATCGTGCCGGTGCTGCACAACGCCGATCAGAAATCGCTCAAAGAGATCGCGACCGAGTCCAAGGGGCTGATCGAGCGTTCCCGCGCGAACAAGGCCGGGGCACAGGATTACGTTGGCAACACCTTCAGCATCTCGAACCTCGGCATGTACGACGTCGACCAGTTCACCGCCATCATCAACCCACCCGACTCTGGCATCCTCGCGATCGGCTCCATCGAGGACAAAGCGGTCGTCAAGGATGGCCAGGTGGTGCCCGGCAAGCGGATGCGGGTCACGCTCTCCGTCGACCATCGGGTCTTTTATGGGGTGACCGCGGCGCAGTTCCTTCAGGAGGTCAAGCGCCTGCTGCAGAGCCCGATGGCTCTCGTCCTCTAGGACTGGAACACTATCGACGACGCAGGGCGTTCACGACCAGCGACTCCGTAACTTCGATGCGCGCGCCGCGCGGCGCCGAGCCCCACATTTCGTAGAGCCGGGCGCGGCCGCCTGGAGGAAAGCGTGGCCGTGGCGGGTTGATCAGTTCGAGGTAGGTCCGCATCTGCGAAGGACCGTCGAGATAGCTGCGGAAGCGGGCCGATCGAACCCCGGCTAAGGCAAACACCCCTTCCTCGACCACCCGTTCGAGGGCCAAATCGGCAGCCGCCAGGTTGACTTCAAAGGTCGGGTTGAGAAGCGTCACCACTGGCAGCCGTCGCCGACCCACCACGATGGCAATTGACGGCCGCCAGGTGCGGTGCGGTCGGATGCTGACGAGCATGCCCCCGCTCCGGAGGTAGGCACCCGCTCGCCGGAGGGCATGGACCATGCCCCTGAGCGCGATTCATCAAAGCGACCAGCTAAACAGCGCCACGTCGAACGGGGCACCGGGCTTGGGTAGGCGCTCGATGGAGCCGACGCGAAACTCGATGTTCGAAGGCCCTCCCGCATGTTGCTGGAAAACGGCCTCGTCGATACTGGGGCGATCAGGGTCGATGGCCAGAACGGACGACGCCCGCGGCGCGTACTGGAACGTAAGCCGTCCGTCTCCGCAGCCAATCTCGAGGACACGTTTGTGCCGAATGCTGACGAGGTGCTCGATCAGGCGAGGCTCGAAGCCGTCGCCGGGATATGCCGATAGCTCGGTGGCCACCGCGGAATCCTATCCCAAGGCCTAAGCGACTGCGGCCGCGACGGCCCTTCCAGCCGTCCGTCCAGAGAACAGGCAACCGCCGAGGAACGTCCCTTCCAGCGACCGATAGCCGTGCACGCCGCCGCCGCCGAATCCAGCGACCTCGCCCGCCGCAAAGAGGCCAGGCAACGGCGTACCGTCCGCCCGAAGCACGCGACCGGAAAGATCCGTGTGCAAACCGCCAAGTGATTTCCGCGTCAGGATATGAAGGCGGACCGCAATCAGCGGGGCGGCAGCCGGATCCAGCAGTCGATGCGGCTTGGCGACCCGGATCAACCGGTCGCCAAGGTAACGCCGCGCGGCTCGCATGGCATCAATCTGCGGGTCCTCCGTCGTTGCGCCCAGAACCGCGTCGTCGCGAGCCTTGATCTGACGCTCCAACCTGATGGGGTCGAGGCGTGGCTCGTCCGTTAGTGCGTTCATGCCGCGGACGAGGTCGCCGAGGTTGTTGGCCACCACGAAGTCGGCGCCGCGTGCCTTAAAGGCCTCGACCGGCGCCGGACCGGACTTGGAGACCACCCGTTGCAGGAGCAGCCGAACGTCCCTATTCGTCAGGTCGGGATTCTGCTCGGACCCGGAGAGCGCGAACTCGCGCTTGATAATTCGCTGCGTCAGCACGAACCAGGAATAGTCGTAGCCGGTCGTGCGCAGGTGCGCCAGCGTTCCCAGCGTGTCGAAGCCCGGAAACAATGGCGCGGGCAGGCGATTGCCGACGGCGTCAAACCACATCGATGACGGTCCGGGCAAGATCCGGATGCCGTGCCTGGGCCAGATTGGGTTCCAGTTCTGGATGCCTTCCACGTAGTGCCACATGCGATCGCGGTTGATCACCGATCCACCGGCGGCCTCAGTGATGGCGAGCATGCGGCCGTCGACGTGGGCCGGAACCCCGCTCAGCATCTGCCGGGGCGGATCCCCAAGGCGCGCGGGCCAGTACTTCCGAACCAGGTCGTGGTTCCCCCCGATGCCTCCGGCTGTCACGATGACGGCCTGAGCATGTAGCTCGAAGTCCCCGATCGCCGCACGCGAGCTGGGTCTTCCTCGTTCCACCGAGCTCGCTTCGAGGACGGCCCCACGCACGCCATCGACCGCACCACCAGTGACCGTCAGCGCGTCGACGCGATGCCGGAACTTCAAAACAACCCGGCCGCGAGCCACGCCATCGCGCACACGCCGCTCGAATGGCACAACAACGCCCGGGCCGGTTCCCCAGGTCACGTGAAAGCGGGGGACGGAGTTGCCAGGACCCACCGACGGATTGGCGCGTCGCTCCGCCCAGCCAACGATCGGGAAGAACCGAATGCCCTGTGCGTGCAACCACGATCGCTTCTCGCCGGCCGCGAACTCGAGATACGCCTCGGCCCATTTCCTCGGCCAGTGATCTTGCTCTCGATCGAACCCTGCTGTGGCCATCCAGTCCCTCAGCGCCAGCTCATGAGAGTCGCGCACGCCGAGCCGCCGCTGCTCCGGCGAGTTGACGAGGAACAGGCCGCCGAAGGACCAGAAGGCCTGCCCGCCCAGCCATGGCTCGGGCTCCTGCTCGAGGAGGATGACGCGGCGACCCGCGTCGGCGAGTTCGGCGGTCGCTACCAGCCCCGCGAGGCCGGCCCCAACCACGATCACATCAGCGTCGTCAGCCACTCGCTTCGGGATTATGCCCGCTAAGCTCCCGGTCATGGGGACGCCCGATCACTTGGCCTCCGCTGTTCCGGAGGTTCGCGAGGCAGTCCGGGCGGTCTTACTGGATCGTGACAATCGTGTCCTGCTCTTCAAAGCGTTTCCCGACAAGACCCGGTCGCGACACTTCTGGATCACCCCCGGTGGAGGCGTCACGGCAGGAGAATCCCCGATCACCGCCTTGAAGCGAGAGCTCACCGAAGAATGCGGACTGGCGGGTGCGGAGATCGGTCCGCTGATCTGGGTGCGAGAACACGTATTTCCGATGCCTCACTCAGGCCAACCCATGCGTCAACGTGAGCGGTTCTATTTGGTCCGCGTCGAGCAGCACGACGTCGATGTCAGTGGTTGGGACGATTTCGAGCGCACCTTCATGGGCGAACACCGGTGGTGGACGCTAGCTGAAGTGCAGGCGTCACACGATGAATTCGCGCCCCACCGGCTCGGCGACTTCCTTGCCGATCTCCTTGGCGGCCGTATCCCGCCCGAACCTATCGACACGGGAATCTGACTGTAACTGGAGCCCCGCCTAGCGCGTCATACAGTTAGCACGACAGCGCTGCCCGGCAGAAAGGAGCCCGCATATCGTCCACCACGAGCTTGCCGCTGACATACCGGCCGACCAGCTGAGCCAAAGGCGCCAGGCTGCGGATCGCGCCGGCTTCGATTCGCTGATCACGCCCCTGGTCGAACCGGCTTACCGGCTCGCCTTCGCCATGCTCCGCCAGCGAATGGCGGCCGAGGATGCGGTCCAGGACGCCACCCTCAAGGCGTGGAACAAGTTCGCGAGCTTCCGCAACGAGCGAGGTGGGTTTCGGGCGTGGTACATGACGATTGTCGCCAACGAGTGTCGCTCTCTTCAGCGGGGGCGGTGGTGGTCGGTCCTGCGATTCGATCAGGTCCGGCCACCGCAAGGGAGCGATGAGGCGGCGATGACCGCCTCAGACCTGCGGCAGACCATTGCCCGCCTGTCGCGGTCCGACCGACTCCTCCTCTACCTCTTTTACTGGCTCGATTTCCCCCTCGAGGAGGTCGCGGCCGTCGCCGGACTCTCGACGGGGGCAGCCCGGGCACGCCTGTATCGGGCGGTCGGGCGTCTTCGACTCGAATTCGATCCCTCCAAGGAGAAGTCAACATGAAATCTTCAGCGCGATCCGCAATCCGAAACGATGTCCTCGCCGACTACGAGGCGCCTAGCCCCGACCTTGTTGTTCGGGTAGTCCGTGCCATCCCAGCCAGCCCGACGCAACCCGCTTCGCATCGCGGGCGGGTGGCGCTGCAAACCATGGCCGTCGTGATGGCGGCACTGGTGATCGGGGTCGCAACGGTTGGCCTGCGCGTATCCCGTGGCGAGCTGGCGCTGCCCACCGGCCTGCCCTTCGGCGTCGGCGGGCTGCACCCGCCAGCCGCCACTTACTCCATCGTCGACGCCCAGTACATCTCCGCCGATACGGCATGGATCATCGCCCAGCTCTACGTCCACAATGGCCCGACGGTCCTCATGAACACCACGGATGGCGGGAAGTCCTGGCACGAGCAATACCGAATCCCCGACGGCTCAGGCCTTGGGTCCTTCCGTTTCTGGAACGCGAAGGAGGGCGAGTTGGTGGTGCTCGTCCCTACCACCTTGCCGCCGACCAAGACTCCGGGAGCACCGGGCTCGTCCAACGTGGAAACCCGTACCTACCGTACAAAGGACGGTGGGGCACATTGGGCGCTCATCAGTCGCCCCGTCGACTGGTCTCACCCCATGGGACCCGACTTCTCGCTGACGCAACTCGAGGCATGGAGGATCGTCGGTCGAGAACTCGGTCTGACGAAACAGACGCTGCAGCACACTGCTGATGGCGGCGACCACTGGATCACCGTTGGTGCCCTGCCGGCCGGGGCAAGCCCCAGCAGCAGCCTGACCTTCTCTGACCGGCAGACGGGATGGCTAGCGGCGGGACAGTCAAAGACGTACGCCTGGGACGGCAGTGGAAAGCCGATGCCCTTCGCGCCGCCGACCGCCCTCTTGTGGTCGACGCGTGATGGCGGGCAAACCTGGTCGCCGATCGACCTCCCCCTGCCGGCCGAGGGCGCCGCCAACGACGTCCGGCTCGAGTCGCCGATCTTCTTCGGGAAAGACGGACTCCTCGAATTCGAGGTCAGCGGGCCGCCACCGACGTTCCAGGCTGATCCGTCGAAGCCGCCAACGACCCAGGGCTGGATGCACAGCTACATGCTGCAGTCGCACGACGGTGGCCGCACATGGGGAGAGCTCGAGCAGACGCCGGGCGGCCTCCAGTTGGGCGGGGCGCTGTTCATCGATGCTCGCCACTGGCTGCTGTCGCAGGGACCAGATATCAGCGAGACGTTCGACGCGGGCAAGACATGGACGACGCGCCAGGTCCTGGCCAGCGGGCTCGCCTTTAGCTTCGCTCCCTGGAACTACATCGATGGAAAGACCATCTGGTCGCAGGTCGGAGCGGACAGGCTGGTCCGGTCGACCGATGGCGGTGCGAACTGGACGGCGGTGACGCCGCCCACGATCAAGTAGGGCCCTTCAGGCTTAAGCGACGGCAGCCGGCGTGTCTTCCTCGCGAGCCGGCTGCCGCCCGCGGAGCGGCACGTCCTTGAGGAAAACCGACGCAATCAACGCCAGGATCAAGACGGCGGCCGCGTAGAGGAAAATCTCGTGCAACGTCGTGGCCAGACCGGCGCGAATCGCATGCAGCACCTGGTCGAAGGTGGCGGCACCCTGCGGCCCGAGCCCACTCGCCTGGGCGCGCCGAGCGGCGATCTGCGCTGGATCGAACAGCGTCTGCGGGTTGCTTCCACCGCTGCTGAAGGCTTGCGTGAGCTGGGGTGGCAAGTGCAGGTTGGCCACCTGCTCCCGGACGTGGACCGGGAGGCGTTGGGCCAGCACGGACCCGAGCACCGCGGTGCCCATCGTCCCGCCGATCTGCCGCCAGAATTGGACCTGGCTCGACGCAACACCGAGAAAGTTACGCGGCAATGCCGTCTGCACGGCCGTGAGGTAGAGCGGAAAGGTCGAACCCAGGCCGGCGCCGACGATCACGATGTCGCGCACGACTTCGAGGCGCGACGTCGTGACGGTCACCTGCGACAGGAGCCATAGACCGACCAGCATGACGGCGATGCCCGCCGTCCCCAGGAAGCGGTACAGCCGAACGCGCACCATCGCCTGGCCGATGAGGGTACTGGCGACGATCAGGCCCAGCATCATCGGGGTCAGCAGCTGACCGGAGTTGGTGGCGGTGACGCCGAGGACGCCCTGATAGATCAGCGGGACGAAGACGATTGTGCCGAACATGCCGAAGCCCGTGAGGAAGCCGACGATCATGGAGACACTGAAGGTGGAGTCCTTGAAGAGCGAGAAGGGCACGATCGGGTGATCCGTGCGAATCTCGATGATGAAGAACGCGATCAGGAGGACGGCGGCCACAGCAAGCAGGCCCATGACCTCCGGGGACGTCCAGCCGTGGTCACGCGTGATGGAGAGCGCGACCATCAGAGGGACCAGGCCGGCGACCAGCGCGCCCGCACCCAGGAAATCGATGTCGCGAATGGAGGCGGACGACCGCACGAACGGCATCGTGGCGATCACGAGAAGGACCGCGATGATGCCCACCGGCAGGTTGACGTAGAAGACCCAGCGCCAGCCCCAGGTGTCCGTGATGTAACCGCCGGCCGTTGGACCGACGATCGAGGCCAGGCCGAAAACGCCACCGAAGAGCCCGGCAAGACGGGCCCGCTGAGCCGGTGGAAACAGGTCGCCGATCACGGCGAAAACGGTGGCGAACAGCATGCCGCCAAAAATCCCCTGGATGGTTCGGAAGATGACCAGCTCGAGCATGCCGTGCGATTGGCCGCAGAGAGCCGACGCGACGATGAACCCGCTCATCCCGGCGAGCAGAAATGGCTTGCGACCGAAGAGGTCGCCGAGCTTGCCAGCGATCGGCACCATGATCGTCGAGGCGACCAGGTACGCAGTGATGACCCATGAGTAATAGCTGAGGCCGTTCAGCTCGGCCACGATCCGAGGCATGGCGGTGCCGACGATGGTCTGGTCGAGCGCAGCCAGCAGGAGCGCGAGCATGGTCCCCGCGACCACCCCGATCGTCTGCCGGCGCGTCAACCCCTCGGTGAGGTGACCGCCGGTGGCATCGGTGGACCGCTGCTCTTCGTTGTTCGTCATGCGGTCCTATGTGCGACAGTGGCGCCGGTCATGTTTTCGATCAGCTGCAGGCAGGCGTGACGAAGCTGCTCGAGCTCCTCGGTCGAGAGTCCGGCCGCGATCTTGAGCTGCCACTCCAATCCCTCCTCCCGCATGCCCTCCAGCCGCTTGGCGCCCGCTGCCGTCAGTCGCGCGTAGGTCAACCGGCGGTCGGCCGGATCGTCGATGCGCTCCACCAGGCCGTCGCGCTCGAGATGATCGATGAGGCCGGTGACGTTGCGCGGGGTGACCTCCAGCTGATCGGCCAGTTCCCCGAGGGGCAGCTGGCGTTCCGGTGCGGCCTTGAGCGTCCAAAGGACGTTGAGGCGGCCCTCACTCAAGCCATGCTTCTCGGCCCAGCGATCCATGAGCCCGTGAGTCAGCCGGGCAGTGATGCGCAGCGCCGTCATCGCCTCCACTGTTCGCATCTCCTTTTCCGACAGTGGCCGGCGCATCGACCGTAGTGCGTCGCGGAAGCGGCTGTCATACAGGCGTCCGGCTCGATCGCTGGCCAGCGTGCCGTTGAAGTGACAGTCGCCCTTGATATTGGAGAACTGCATAGTGAAGTGGTTCACTATCGGGTACGCGCGGCGGATTGTCAAATTACGAGTTCGGGCTCAAGACCGGCGCAGACGTTGGCGATGTTGGGCAGCGACGGCAGCCGTACGGCGTAGGAAATCCGCGATCAGGTCGAGCTGGTCTTCCGAATAGCGGGCGAGGACCTCGCGCGTCGACCGTCGCAGCCGGGCAAAGATGGGTTCCATTTTCGCCTGCTGCGCC
>DATNMN010000225.1:0-4857 GCA_035602295.1 Candidatus Dormiibacterota bacterium
AGGCTGAGCCGCCCCATCCCCCAGATCCTGCTTAGGGCGACCAAACGCGTCCATTCTGAACGACTTCTGTCGAGGTGCCATCGGCTCGGACCACAACGAGGTCGGACCAGTCGCCAGCCGTTGCTGACCTACCGATTAGGAGATCGGAGGAATCGGGCCTCGCGACCGCCGACTGCGCGACGCCGGACCCGTGCCAGATGACGCGCTGGTCGGTCCAACTAATCACATGGCTCTCCGTGGTCCCGCCTACGGTGACGCTGGCCGCCACGAGCGACCCGTCCCACGAGAAACCGCAGACGCTCCCCTGTAGGCTGACAAGCTCCCGGCCGCTCGGAACTTCGCGGACCGTCGTCTGGCCATTGAAGACTCCGCTCTCGGCCAGGTACCGCCCATCGTGGGAGGCTGTGACGAGGACCCAATCTCCCCGGGTTCCATTCTCGCGCTGGCCTCCAAGGTTGCCAAGCGGGTACTGATGTTCGTACTCGATCGCGCCCGTCGATAGGTCGACTACCTGGATCTCGCTGGTGATGAGATAGCTGGTTCCACCGGGTGGCCAGTGAGCCGTTAGTCCCCCAGCAATGATCGCTCGGTTGTTCTTGATCGAGCATATTGCGACCGCAGGATCCGAACCGGGCTTTCCGACCGGTCCGACGATTCGACTCTTTTCGCCTGGAGCGGCGATCCAAAGCGATCCGGTTCCAGTGTCCGGGCCGCTGTTGGATCGAAAAGTAATTCCGCAGATGTGCACGCCGTCATCGGCCCAGGCGGAGAGACCGTACGAGGTTGGATCGACGTCCAACGGTCCGAGTGAGCTGCCCCGCCAGTCTTCGACAGTGAGGCGATCAGTTGCGCGAATAAACCTGGAGCCGTCAGGGGAAGGAGTGCTGAAGCCCTGTGCAGACACTGACGCGCGAACCTTGCCAGACCAATCCATCTCGAGCATCCGAGGGGCATTCAGATCCTGCACGTAGATGATGTCGCCCGGAGGGCTAGCCAGCGACGAAGATGGCGTGACATGGGCGGAACCCTGAGGTTGGCAGGCCGTTAGTGCGAACGCGATCGCAAGGAGCGGCCACCTCACAAGCGATTTAACGGTCCAGCCGTCCAGACATTACGTACCGAAGCGCGGGCCAGAAGGGCGGCATCGGGGACACCGTTAACCCTCTATGAGGCGTTTCTCAGGGGTTGCTTCTCGGTGGCCGCGCCTGGTCTTCGGCGTGCCTCTGCTGGCTGTGGTGGTCGTAATCTTGGCGCTCAATTCCCGGCCCCATACACCAGTTCATCCACAGTTCTCGAAGGCGTCCGTCATCGAGGCGGCCCTCCAGGGCTACAAGCGGACGGCATTTTCGCGAGTGGAGGCAAAGCTCATGTATCGTCGCGATCTGCAACGCAATTCGGAGTGGAACCGCAACGGTAAGGCCGACGAATTGATCTGGGTGGTCGCCGTGTCTGGAAACTACGGGATATCTCCAAGCTTTGGCTGCTGCTCGGTTCCGGCGGATTACCCCGGCCACAACACTTGGGGGTTGGCAATCTTTGTTGACGGTCCTGGTCCACCCCACGCCAATGAGTTCGAGGTGTCATACCACGGCGATTGGCCTCCTTTCTTCGATCAGCTCCCCGACCTTGCCGCGACCTGACTGCGGAAACGGCGCTCCTGTCTATTCGGAGCGCCACTGGGGGGCCGCGTTTGCCGTCCGTTTCGGCCGTTGACAGCTTCTTAATGGCGGAGCATCATGAAACCGGCTCTTTCGGCGACTTCTTGGAGGGACGTAAACATGAACACGAGGCTCGCCAGATCGCTGACCGTCGTCGGACTTCTTGCGCTGGTCACCACGGCGGCCGCCAGCGCGGATGAAAGTGCGTTGAATATGCGAGCCAGGCTGTCTGGCTTGAACGAGTCACCGCCCAAGGCGACGACGGGCGTAGGCATGTTCACGGCCAAAGCGGAAAAGGGCGTAATCCACTACACGCTGACCTACTCCGGCCTCTCCACGTCGGCATTACAGGCACATCTCCACTTCGGCCAACCCGCCGTGAATGGCGGCGTATTCGTATTCCTGTGTTCGAACTTGGACAACGGCCCGGCCGGCACGCCAGCCTGCCCGGCGGCCGGCGGCACCGTGACTGGCACCATCACGGCAGCAAGTATCCTGACGATCGCGCCCGACCAGGGCCTCAGCGCTGGGGACTTGGCAACGGCCCTCCGGATCATCGAAGCTGGCGACGCCTACGCCAACGTCCACACCAGCAGGTTCCCTGCTGGCGAGATCCGTGGGCAGGTTAGCGCAGGAGGGTCGAGTAGCGACTGAGTTCGGTCCGAAAATCAGGGGCCTGGGCTTGCGTTAGGGGCGCAGGCCCTCTCCTCGTTCTCAGATGCTGTTGCTGACCGACTGCGTAGGCCTCGCGCAGCCATTCGCTAACCCGATCGTCGAGTTGATCCGGCGTTTCGATCCGGAACTGATGAACGTTGTTTCCGGGAGAGATCGTCTGGATGGCGCGTAACAGTGTCATCCTGACCTGGAAGGCGATCCTTGTCTTCTCCGGCACAACGGGCATGCGATTGATTGACGTTGGCGAAGCGACGGCCGCCGCGCGGACATCGCCACCGCGACCGTACGACTTCCTCAGGCAGTGACGGCGATCGCCATCAGCTCGACCTTCGCCTTCGGGTCGAAGAGCCGACCGACCTCGAGTAGTGCTATCGCTGGATAGTGCCGGCCGAAATGCCGCCGGTAGGCTTCTCCGATTTGCTTCGAAGTCCGCTGGTATTCGGCCACATCGGTCACGAAGATTTGCATGCTGACCAGGTCCTGCGGATGGGCCCCAGCGGCCTCGAGGGCCTTGACGACGTTGCTGGCCGCTACGTCGAATTGCTCCGCCAGGGTGACGCCCACGACGGTCCCGTCCGTCTGTTGCGCCGTCTGACCGGCGAGGTACACAGTGCGGCCCGCCTTCGCAATGACCGCGTGGGAGAAACCCTGCGGAGGCGGAAGGCTGTCCGGGTTGCGGATCTCGTGCGGGCTTGCTATCGGCCGCTCCATTTCACCTCCCGTCCCTCGCGAAACGCCGCATAGAACTCGGCGTGGTCGGCGCTCTTCATCAGCAGGGCCTGCGTCATGCTGTCCAGCTCGAGCGAGGCGCCGAGGTTCATGTCCAACTCTTTCGAGATCAGCATCTTCGTCGCCGCATAGGCGAGAGCCGGGCCTTGCGCTAGCCTCGTGGCCAGTCCGGCCGTTTGCGCGACGAGCTCGCTATCCTCGACCACGTCATTGGCGAGGCCGATGGCCAGCGCCCGCTGCGCCGTAACTGGTTCGCCGAGCAGGAGTAGCTCGCTGGCACGGCCCAACCCGATCAATCGCGGGAGGAGATAGGCGGCGCCCATGTCACCGCCCGACAGGCCGACCTTGGTGAAGAGGAAGGAGAAGGTTGCTGACGCTGCCATGATGCGCAGGTCGGCCGCCAGCGCAATCACGGCGCCCGCCCCGGCCGCGATGCCATTTACCGAGGCAATGATGGGGAGGGGGCAGTCGCGCATCCGTTGGGTGACCGTCCCGGTCATGCGCGTGAAGGCCAGCAGGTCGCGCGGATCCATCTTTTGCAATTCGCCGATGATCTCGTTCACATCGCCCCCCGAGCTGAAACCCCGACCGGTGCCGGTGATCACCAGTACGCGGACGTCGTCGCGCTGCGGAAGGTCGGTCAGCAGGTCGCGCAGATCGGCGTAGACCTGGAAGGTCAGCGCGTTCAGGCGCTGGGGGCGGTCGAAGGTAAGGGTCGCGACGCCGTCCTTGACGGCGAAGCGAAAGTGGTTCCACGACTGTGTGGGCGCCGCCGACCCGCGGAACGCACTCATCCGGGAAAACTTATCATCTCCTCCGAAGGAGCGACGGATACATGAACATCGGGGTCGGCCTGCCGACCTCTACGGCCGGAATCAGCGCAGAGCTCCTATTGGACTGGGCCAAGCGTGCCGATGCCGGTCCATTCAGCAGCCTGGGGGTGGTGGACCGCGTTGCCTACCAGAATTACGAGCCCTTCACGGCACTCGCCGCCGCCGCCGCGGTGACCCGGCGCATACGGCTGGCCACCATGGTCGTGATTGCCCCGCTGCGCAACACGGCCATCCTGGCGAAGCAGGCCGCCTCGCTGGACGCCCTCTCGGGCGGCCGGCTCACGCTTGGGTTGGCGGTGGGTGCCCGTGGTGAGGATTACAAGGCGTCGGGCATCGACAGTCGCGGCCGTGGCCGGCGCTTTGGCGAACAGCTGGAAGCGATCCGTGACGTCTGGGAGGAGGGCAAGATCGGCCCGACCCCGAAGGCTCCAGGTCCCAAAGTGCTGGTCGGTGGATCCAGCGGCGAGGCGCTGGCGCGCATGGCCCGTTACGCCGATGGCTACATGCATGGCGGTGGACCGCCGCGCGCGTTCGTCGCTGCCGCATCCAAAGCCCTCACGGCCTGGTCCGACCTGGGCCGGCCGGGACGGCCGATCCTGTGGGGGATGGGCTACTTCGCGCTGGGCGATGGGATCGCCGACGCCGGCGCGAACTATCTCCGCCATTACTACGCGTTCACAGGACCGTTCGCCGAGAAGATCGCGGCCGGAAACCTCACGTCGGCGGGAGCGATCGTTGACTTCATCCGTGGCTACGAAGATGCGGGTTGCGATGAGCTGGTGCTATTCCCCACGGTGTCCGGGATCGAGCAGATCGAGCGGCTGGCTGAGGTGATCGGCTAAACCGGTGCGCTACGCCGTCCTCGGCGGGGGACCCTCGGGACTCTACTTCGCATTGTTGGCGAAGAAAGCCAATCCCGGTGACGAGGTCCTGGTGGTGGAGCGCAATCCGCCCGACGCGAC
>DATNMN010000226.1:0-7205 GCA_035602295.1 Candidatus Dormiibacterota bacterium
GAGTACCGAATCCGGCGTGCCGCCGCTTACGCGCAGGTGCAGGACGCCAAGTTCTCCGTGGTTTCAGTGAGGACGCGAACGCAGAGTACGCACGAGAAGGAGTGGATGGGCAGCTACGCCGCACTCACGCACCAACTCGGCGGCGAGTTCATCCACTTGCATGGCCGCTCGGTGGCCCGCGCTCTGGTCGACTACGTTCACGAATCGCTGGCGACGGAAGTGATCCTCGGGCATCGGCGTCGAAATCGGTGGATGCCTGGCGACACGACAAGCGGGGTTATCCGCCGCCTCTCGGGAGTCGACGTTCACATCTTGAGGGCCGAACCGCCGGCGTCCTGAGAGGCGACATCTGGCCGCCCGCCGTATCACAGCCGTATCACGCATTCCCGGCACCGGACGGCTCCAGGGGGTCACCAAAGGACACCAGCCTGGTCGATTTCGTATTCGCGAGGACGACGCGGGAGTCTGTCGGACACCGGAGGACACGGCACCGACACGGTTCGGGACCGTGAGGCCCCGGGTTCAAATCCCGGGCCCCCGACCAATTTCTGAATACGAATCCCATGATCCTCGACCATCACGAAAGTCGCCTGGTCACAGCCGGGTCACAATTTCCCGGGAAGTAACAGAGATGAAATCGGTCTGCGGCAGGCAGGTGCCGGGCTGGCCGGTGGCGAGATCGATCTGGGGCTTGATGTCTTCGGTCTCACCCCTGAGACCGTTGGCTCCTCTGAAGAATCCACAGAGGTTGTCGAAGCTGCCGTTCTCCTGATAGATGACGACGATGTGGTTGGTGCCGGACAGTCCTCCCAGGTTGCCGCGCCCTTCTGAGTCCTAATCGGCCCCGACCTGGACCGCCGTCAAGATCGGGCCGGCCGCCAATGCCGTGACTGCCGCTGTCGCGAAACTGAGCACGCGTCGAAGAGATCTGGACATCCGCTTCTTTCCTCCGTGAACCCCCGTATCCAGTGGCTGGAGCAGCCGCGAAGCAATATAGGAACGGGCTGGGCGAAGGGGAAGCGAAGAGTTGTTTATGCAATTGCGCGAATAGGGCGCCCGCTGGGGGTCGGGCATAAAATCGACTGGTTGCAATGAGCGAAACGACCCACAACGCCCTCGACGTTGGCATTGAGGCGATGCGGCGGCACGACTGGGAAGAGGCACGCCGCCTGCTTTCTGAAGCCGATGCCGCGCGACAGCTCGATGGCGAGGGCTTGCGTCAACTCGGGAAAGCAAATTACTGGTGCGCGGATTCAGCAGGATGCATCGACGCATTCGAGCGCTCCTACGCCGCATTTGTGGCTGCGGGCAACCGGCGCGGCGCGGCGAAGGTCGCCCTCATGCTCCAGCGGGCCTGCACGAACATGAAGGGAGACGGCGCGGCTGCACGCGGGTGGGTACAGCGAGCTGAACACCTCCTCGAAGGCGAGTCCGAATGTGTCGAGCTCGGATTCCTCTGGAGGTCACAGGGGCGACTGGCGTTCGGCGCCGGCAAGCTGGAGGAAGGTGCCGAGCTGCTCCGCAAAGCCATCGATGTCGGCAACCGGCTCGGCAGCCCGAATCTCGTCGCGATGAGCCTCTCCTGGCTCGGAGTGAGCCTGGCCATCATCGGCCGCGGCCATGAAGGGTTTCCATTTCTTGACGAGGCGTGCGCTGCAGCCGTTGGCGGGGAGCTGGGTCCATGGGCAACCGGCATCGTGTACTGCAACTCCATCAGCTCCTATCGCGAAGCAGGCGAGTTTGCGATGGGCAGCGAGTGGACGCAGACGGCCGGCAGGTGGTGCGAGCGAGAGTCGATCACTGGGTGGCCGGGCGTCTGCCGTGTGCATAGGGCGGAATTCTTGCGATTGCGCGGGTCGTGGACGGATGCGGAGAGCGAGGCCCGTCGCGCCGGCTCGGAAATGGAACGATGGCTCCCCTTGAACGCGGCCGAGGCCTACTACGAGGTAGGCGAGATACGCCTGCGGATGGGAGACTTCGAAGGAGCCGACAGCGCATTCCGGCAGGCGCATGGACTTGGACGGGATCCACAGCCCGGCGCCGCGATGGTGCTCGCAAGGCAGGGCAAGATGACGGCAGCTCTGCATTCACTTAAGACGTCAATCGAGTCGCACGAGCTGGGACTCCTCGACGATATGCGAGCACTTGTGGTCGCGGCCGGCATCGCCGTCGAACTCGGCCTTCTTGATCGCGCAGAGGGCGCAGCACAGCAGGCCGAAGCGATGGGTGCCGGTCAGGAAGGGCCGGGTCTTCGCGTGCTGGCGTTGCAGGCCCGTGGCATTGTGCAGCTCGCGCGAAGCGATCCAGCCGCTCAGAAGACACTGCGTCAAACGCTACGGCTGTGGCAGGAGATCGATGCGCCATATGAGGCCGCGCTTGTCCGCCTCTTGCTGGCGCGCGCGCTTCGACAGTCGGGTGATGAGGCCGGGGCGCGTCGCGAGGGCGAGGCCGCCCTTGGCGTCTTCGAACGGCTGGGCGCGGGACCAGATGCCGCGCTCGCCAGACATTGGCTAGAGGCGCCGGCCCCGGCGCCGGACTCCACGCCTGCCATCGCGCAGCGGACCCTCTTCTTCAGCGATATCGTCGGCTCGACCCAGTTGGTGGAGGCGATCGGAGACCAGTCGTGGGCGGAGCTAGTGGCCTGGCTCGACGCCTCGATGCGCGAGTGCTTCGTGAGCCATGGTGGCGAGGAAGTGGATCACGCCGGCGATGGGTTTTTTGTCGCTTTCCCGGATTCGAAGTCAGCTCTCGACTGTGCGGTTTCCATACAACGCGACCTTGCCGATCACCGGCGCAAGCATGGCTTTGCTCCCCGCGTGAGGATCGGAATCCACGCGACGAGCGCCAGCCACGCCGGAGGGCGGTACCAGGGGCGTGGGGTTCATGAAGCATCCCGCATCGCAGCGCTGGCTGGACCGGATGAGATCGTAGCCAGCCGGGCCACCGTCCCTCCGAGTTTCCGAGTTTCCGAGCCGCGCGAGGCGACCGTCAAAGGCATCTCCAAGCCGCTGGAGCTTGTCACGATCGACTGGAAGAGTTGACTTTTTCGCCGACCTCATTTGTCACTGTCTGGAGAACCTCGTCCCAGTGCTTGGCGACACCAAGGTGGCCAGAATCGGGCCAGGCGACAGCAACGCAGTTCGGTAAGTGCTCAGCGGTCCACTCAAAATGCAGTCGCGGGACGCGCTCATTTTGCTCGCCATGCCACAGATGTACCCGCAAACCTGAAGCTGGCTGACCTCGGACATCAGTAACAGCAGATCGTCGAGGTAGCGGTCCTGATCGGCAGCCATCCGGCCCACGAGATCGCGAGCGACAACTCGCCCGTGCAAATGACACTTCCTAAGGTGCGAGGTGCTCGCGGGTCCTCGCCATTTGAGGCATGCGCCGGGTCACAGCCGGGTCACAGTTTCCCGGCACCAGGCGGCTCTAGGAGGACACGGACGGACACTAAGGAGTGGCAGTTTGAGTTCAGGCGGGCATTTGCAGAGCCGCCGGGACACTCGAGGACACGTAACCAACACGGTTCGGGACCGTGAGGCCCCGGGTTCAAATCCCGGGCCCCCGACCAGTTTTGTATTCAAAATCGGCGATTTCTGGCGTCGTCTAAGGCCGCCGGGCCACAGACGGGGCACAGATTCTTCAGGAACTCGGCGGCTGAGCCCCGTCCTTAGGTGTCCGCGGACCGTCAAATTGAACTCGCGCATGGCAATTGCACAGCCGATATATCAGCGCGCGCACGGCCCTGGGACCGTGAGACACCCGGGTTCAGAATTCCAAGGCCGTTAGCCTCCACGAAACTCAGGGCGATTCACTGCGTTGGAGCCCGGCCGAAGCCGGACTCCAACGCTGTACCGAGTCGAGGCGAGGAACTCTATCGAGCAGCCGGCACAGGGGCCACGGAAGCGTTGTCCAGGCCGGCAGGCCGGCTGTAAAGGGCGGTGATGGCAGAGGGCTTGAAGCCTTTGACGACCAGCCAGACGCCCAGCGAAAACTCCCACAGCGCGATCGGGAGCGCGGTTACCAGCGCCGGCGTGGACGTTCGGCCGATGAGGTCGAACAGAACGGCGAGGTCTGCCGCGACGAGCAGCGGAGCTCCGATAAGTCCGAGCAGGGGAAGAACCCGTGGGACCAGGCGCGCGCGGTACAGCAGGGTGCCCAGCAGCACGGCGTTCAGGGCCGGCATGAGGCTTCCTCCGAGGAGAAACATCCGGTCGTACATGGTGACCAGCGCATGGCTGGTGACCAACGCATCAGGTCCTGCACCGGCCTGCCGCAAGGACACGACCGACAAGATGCAGCCGACGCAGACGAAGAGGGCGGCGCCTTCCATGGTTCGCGATCCGATGAAGCCCATCGCGACCCCTTCGTTTTGCCTCTTGAGCACCGGGAACAGCGCGACGGCGGTGCCCATGCCGGCAAGGGCGACGATGATCTCGCTGAGGGCGCCGATGAGGGCGCCAGTGTCCGGGCCAGCGCCGAGGATGTAATTCGCACCTTTCACCGGTCCGTAGAGAGCGAGGGTCGGGATCGAGACAAAGGTGAGCAGGTAGAGCACGCCAGCAGCAAGCGAGGTCTTTCTATGTGGACTCATCTGAAGCTCCTTTTGTTTGAGGAGGTCATCGACACGATGACCGTGTGGAGGTCAGGCTTATGACCTCGGAACCCTGCAAGGCTTCGAGAAACGGCTGAAAGCTGCCACAGACAAAGCAGCGCAGCTGGCGACCGTCGACCTCCACCTCGGTGACCCCAGACGCCAGCGCTACTTGTCGCGCCGGAGGCGGGCCGACGAAGGTCACCTCGACTCGGTGGTTCGATAGCTCGTGAGCCATGCTTGTCAGCCTGGGGCTGCAGAGGCACCGTCCGAATCGTCTGAATTGATGATTCGATGCGTAGTCGACCGGACCGCGACCGCAGGGTAATGTCGTATTCACCATGGTCAGGCCCAGCCACCGGCCCGGCAACCTGCCCGCCGAGACGACTAGCTTCATCGGACGCCGTCATGAGCTTGCGGAACTCAGAAAGAAGCTCACGACGGCCCGCTTGGTCAGCCTCGTCGGGCCGGGTGGTGTGGGCAAATCCCGACTTGCAATTCGGATTGCAACTGACCTGGGGCGGGGCTTCGCGGCCGGCGCGTGGTTGGTCGCGCTCGCAGAAGTACGGGATGCGGGCCTGGTGGCCAATGCCGCGGTCGCGGCCCTGGACCTCAGAGACCAGGCTGCAACGGAGCCGCTGCAAATCCTCGTGTCCCACCTACAGGACAAACAGCTGTTGCTCGTCCTCGACAACTGCGAGCATCTGGTCGAAGCGGCCGGCCAGCTCGTGGCCGAAGTGCTTCGCGCTGCGCCCAATGTGCGGGTGATCACCACAAGTCGTGAACCGCTCCAAGTCCTTGGGGAGCACGTGGTGCCGGTACCGCCGCTCGAATTACCACCAGGGGACGGAACGGTAGCGCTCAGTCAGCTGCGACAGAACGAAGCCGTGATGCTGTTTACGGAGCGGGCGGCAGCGGCATCCGGCACCTTCGAGCTGACCGACTCGAATCAGGCCGCGGTCGTTCATCTCTGCCGGCGGCTCGACGGCCTGCCGCTGGCGATCGAGCTCGCCGCAGTCCGAACCAGAGTCCTCACAGCTCAACAGATCCTCGAACGCTTGACCGATCGTTTTGCTCTCCTCACCGGAGGAAGTCGCGCCGCACTGCCGAGGCATCAAACACTCCGCACGACCATTGACTGGAGTCATGACCTGTTAACGGCCGGCGAACAGGCCCTCTTCAGACGTTTATTCGTGTTCGCGGGCCGGTTCAGCCTCGACGATATCGAGGCGGTTTGTGCCTTCGACCATGTCCCGGTGGCGCAAGCGTTGGCCCTGCTTTCATCTTTGGTCGACAAATCCCTTGTGATGAAAGAGGACGTCAAGCGGTTTGCGCGCTACCGGCTGCACGAGACGATGCGTGAATATGCCGGCCTCAAGCTGCAAGACGCGAACGAGGTGGACGTTCTCGAGGAGCGATGCCTCGAGTACTACCGAACCAGGTGTCTCCGATCTGCGGACCAAGCTCGTTATCAGCCGGTCCAGTGGCTCGAGTGGATCGAGCTGGAAATCGACAACATCCGATTGATCCTCGAGCGATGCCTCGCTCGCGGCGACTTCGCTCGCGGGCTCGACCTCGCCGCCGCGATCGGTCACTACTGGATCACGCGCGGGACCACAGAGAGTGCGCGCTGGTTCGATCGACTGCTCGCATCCGGCGAAGCGTCCCCGCAAACGCAGGTGCGGGCCTATTACCTTCGTGGATGGCTGAGCCTGCTGCAGGGCGATCCGGCGGCCGCCCGGCCATGGATCGCTCGAGCTGTAGCGACGGCGCGAGAATCGCACCAGCTCGCCCAATTGTCGGAATCACTGTCAATAGCCGCGACAGCCGAGGACGCGAACGGCGATTTTGCGGCCGCCAGCCGCCACCTCGATGAGGCTGAAGCGATGACCGCGGCCCTGAACGACTACCCAGCGACGATCGAGTTGGTGCTGGCGCGAGTCATTCACGCGATCTTCAAGGGAGACATGGACAGAGCCAGCGCAATGTCCTCAGAGGGTGTACGCCTCAGTCGAGAGGCCGGTGATCTCTTTCAACTTGAGACGATGCTTCGCCTCCTCGGCATGGTTGCCATGATGGCCGGCGACCTTGATGCCTCCAAGCTACGGTCGGTCGAAGCGTTGCGGATCGCTCAGCAGATCGACCACCGGATCGCCCAGTACTACTCGCTGGCGACTCTAGGCTGGCATGCCGCCAGCTCTGGCCAGCCACGACTCGGGGCACAGCTGCTCGGGGCGGCGGAAACCGTCGCAACGGGGGCCGGCGCAATCATCTACGGACCGTCAGTCCCCTTGCTCGCCGCAGCCAAAGAGTCGGCGGTTGCAGCACTAGGGGCATCGAAGTTCGAGGCCGAATTCAAGACCGGCAAGCGCTTGAGCCGCGAGGCGGCATTGCGCCTGGCACTTGGGCAATCCGATCAAGCCGAAGTCGCGACAGAAAGCATCGAGGCGGGGCCTCTCGCCAAGCGGGAGATCGAAGTCGCGCGACTGGTCGCCGAAGGCTTGAGCAATAAGCAGATCGGAGCGCGCCTGTTCATCTCAGATCCCACCGTCGCAACCCATATCCGCAACATCATGAACAAGCTCGGAGTGAACTCACGGGCACAGATCGC
>DATNMN010000227.1:0-3463 GCA_035602295.1 Candidatus Dormiibacterota bacterium
TCCGCCATGATGCTGCTCTCGGTGATCTCCAAGGTCAGCCACTCCGGCCTCGCCTTAGTCTCGCGCAAAATCTGCGCCACGCTGTCGGGCAGCTGGGGATCGAGGAGGTTGCGCATCGAGATGTTGACGGCGACACCGACCGGATGTCCTCCGCGGTTCCATTCGGCGCACTGGGCCAGCGCGGCTTGCAGCACCCATTGGGTCAGCGGCTGGATCAACCCGGTCTGTTCCGCGAACGCGATGAAGTCGCTAGGCGGAACGAGGCCGTGGCCGGGCCGCTGCCAGCGGACCAGCGCCTCGAGACGCTCTACCCGCCCGTCGCCGAGTCGCGCGATCGGCTGGTAGTGGAGCGTGAGCCCGCCGTCGCCGATGGCCTGCCGCAGCTGTGCCATCAGGGCCAGCCGGCTGTCGCCGGGCTCGTCGTGGTCCCGGGTGTAAATCGCGTGCGTGCGACGCGATCGCTTGGCGACATACATCGCAATATCGGCTCGGCGAAGCATGGTGTCCGCCGTATCGGCGTGGTCGGGATAGACGGCGATGCCGATACTCGCTCCCACGTCGAGCGCCTGGCCCTCGACGATGAAGGGGCGCTCGAGGGCGGCCAGCAACTTGACCGCAACCTTGCCGGCCGCGTCGGCGTCGGCAGCAAGCAGAACGATGGCGAACTCGTCACCGCCGAGCCTGGCCACGGTGTCGGTCTCGCGCAGCTCAGCCATGAAACGCTCGCCGACCTGGCGCAGCAGCTGGTCACCCGCCTGGTGGCCGAAGGTGTCGTTGACCTCCTTGAAGTGGTCGAGGTCGATGATCAGGAGCGCGACCCGCGTTTGCTGCCGGCGCGCGAGCAGGATCGCCTGGTCGAGCCGGTCGCGGGCCAGCACCCGGTTGGGCAGATCGGTGAGCGCGTCGTGCAGCGCCTGGTGTTCGAGCGCCTGCTGCGCCTGCTTTCGATCGGAGACGTTTTGCACCTGATCGATGACGTATCGCGACCGACCAGCATCGTCGGCCACCCGGGCGACGCTCACCTGCCCCCAGAGCAAGGAGCCGTCTTTGCGGAGGTACCGCCGCTCCATCTGGATGGTGTTGAGCTCACCCGACCAGAGCCGCTCGAACGCGGCAAAGATGCCCACCTGGTCATCGGGAGGTGTGATCGCGTCCCAGCCATTCTGAAGGATTTCCGCCTCGGTGTAGCCGGTCATCTCGCAGAAGGCGCGGTTGACCGCCACGATCTTCCGGTCCGAGGAGGAGAGGATCTGGCCTGCGGGTGACTCGCTGAACAGGCTGCGAAAGAGGCGCTCACTGGCGCGGAGGTTCTCCTCCGCCTTCACGCGGTCAGTGATGTCGGTGACCATCGCCAGGACTCCTTCCAACCGCTCGCCGTCCCCAAGAATCGGCGTGGTCGCCACCACGGCCCAAAGCGGCTCTCCATCGCGGCGCCGGTACACAACCTCGCGGCTTTCTTTGATGCCTTCGAGAGAGCGTTTGCGATGCTGGTCGCGCTCCTGGCGGCCGGACTCGGTGAAGTAGAACTCGTTCGGCGAGCGTCCGAGCATCTCCTCGACGGTGTAGCCGAGGAGGTCGGCCATCCGCTGATTCACGAAGGTGGACCGGTCCTCGACGTCCACCATCCAGATGCCTTCGTGGGCAGTTTCCACCAGCTTTTGATAGCTCGTTTCCTTGGCGCGCAGGGCCGCTTCCTGGCGGTTGCGCTCGCTCAAGTCCCGAAAGACGGCCACAAACGCGACGACCTCACCCGTCGCATCCGCCAGCGGCGCTACCGAAATACGAACATCCGCGAGGGTCCCGTCGCTCCGAACGAAGCTGGACTCCACGTCGCGAACTCTTTGGCCGTCACGAACATATTTGAAGAACGCCCGCAGAGCCTCCTCGCGCCCCGGTCGCAGAAAGATTGACACGTCGCGTCCGACAGCCTGCTCTGCAGTGTGGCCAAGCAGGGCGACCGCGCCCGGATTCCAGCTCTGAATCAGGCCGTCGACGCCCGCCACGAAGATGGCGTCATCGGACAACTCAACGAGGGCCGCGGCCACCGCATCGAGTTTGTAGCTGCGATTGGGCTCGGTCACGTGTGGAAGCCCATCACTTCATCAACCCAAGACCACATGGCGTCTTGGCCCTGTAACAGGACCGTGACAGACCGAGGCAATACGCGAGGGCGGCTCCTCGAACATCCCTTAGGCTAGGGCGAGAGCTGAAAGATGTCGACTGAAATGCCACCGCCCGGTAAAGACCCTGCGGCCGCCGCCAAGCTGCAGATCCTGGCAACGGAGCACTGGAGTCTGCTGGCGACCCGCACGCTCACCTATAGCGAATCGCTGAGCCGGGTGACCATCTTCCTGACCATCCTGTCCGGCGCGGTCATCGCGCTGGCGCTGGTCGCCCAGGTTTCCCACTTCGGCCGTGCGTTCATCGCCATTGCTATTCCGCTCCTCTCCGTTGTCGTATTCACCGGCATCTCGACCATCGGCCGGCTGATGCAGCTCAACGGCGATGACTTCCGCTGGGTCGTCGGAATGAACCGGCTCCGACGCGCCTACCTCGATTTGCATCCTGAGCTGGAGCCCTACTTCATCACCAGCCCCTATGACGATTTACCCGGCGCCCTCCAGACCCTTGGCTATCGCATCGCCACTGGTCGAAGGGTGGGGTCCGTGCTCCACACGATTCAAACGCTGCCCGGGATGCTGTCCGTGATCGTCGCGTCGGTCGTTGGCGCGATCGGCGCCCTGGCCGCGCTCGCAATCGGCCTTCCGCCGATCGGCGTGGTCCTTGCCGCGGGAGCGGCCTTCCTGATCGCGATGGTCTGGCTGACCTTCTGGGGGCGGCGCGGGCTGCGTCGCCCCGATCCGAGCCTCGAACCCCGGTTTCCGTCCGTAAGTTCTTGACTAATTGGATCGTACCAGTCAACATTATCCCTTAACCCGGTCGGCACGCCGGGATGGCAATGCATCGTGTTAAGGAGGTCTTCATGAGCGCCACAGACGAAGCTTTACGAAACAACGAGGCGTACGCAGCAGGATTCGACAAAGGACAGCTGCCTCTCCCACCGGCCAAAAAGTTGGCGGTCGTCGCCTGCATGGATGCGCGCCTCCACGTCTCGAAGATCCTTGGCCTCAACGAGGGGGACGCCCATGTCTTCCGCAACGCCGGCGGCGCCGTCACCGACGATGCCATCCGGTCGCTCGCCATCTCGCAGCGCCTGCTCGGCACAGAAGAGGTCATCTTGATCCACCATACGGACTGCGGAATGCTGACCTTCACCGACGATGCGGTGAAGGCACAGATTCAGAAGGACACCGGCATCCGGCCCTCATTTGCCCTCGAGGCGTTTTCCAACCTCGAAGACGACGTCCGGCAGTCAATCGCTCGAATCAAGGCCAGCCCGTTCGTTCCCAAGAAGGATCGGGTGCGCGGATTCGTCTACGACGTCAAGACCGGGCGGTTGAAC
>DATNMN010000228.1:0-12496 GCA_035602295.1 Candidatus Dormiibacterota bacterium
CCGAACGGTCGAGGGCAAACCGGGAACGCTCGATTTGTTCGTGGGCGGTTCGGATAGCGTCGATCGCCGATTGCTTGCTGTCGAGGCCCTCGAGCTCCACGAACCGGCCATGTGCGCGGATCCGCTGCTCTTGTTGCTCGATCGCCCGATGCCGCTCGTCGAGGGCGCGCTCTCTGACGTCGGCCTGATGCTGCCGTTCGTCGGCGAGCCGCTCGCGCTGGTCGGCCAGGCTCTCCCGCTCATCCGCCAGCCTGTCCCGCTCATCGGCCAGCCGGTGCCGCTCCTCCACTGAAGACGCCTGTTCCGCAGCCACGTTACGCGACTCCTTCGCCGCGCTGGCTTGCCGGCTCCTGGAGAAAGTCCAGCACCAGCCGGTTGAACCGTTCCGGCTCCTCCATCTGCGGCGTATGGCCGCTGTCGTCGAAGATCTCGAGGCGGCCGTTGGGAATCCGGTCCTTCGCCGCCCGGGCGTGACTCGCGGGAAAGATGTGATCGTGCCCGCCCCAGATCAGCAGCGTCGGCATTCGTAGCTCGGGGAGCCGGTCCTCGACGACGACGCCATCGCGCAGTTGCCGCATCCCGGCAATCGAGCGCAGCGCTGAAAGGTATGCGGCGCGATATTCCGGCGTGGCGAGCAGCGTGCCGTGGTTTAAGATCCGCTCATTGCTCCAGATGGTGTCCACGCGGCTGGGACGCCGCAAGTACCAGCCCCAGAAGCGCCGGATGACCGCCGGGTTCATCTGTCGTAACGCCCGGGCCGTGCCGCGGAGCGTCAGCTCACCGAGTCCGCGTGTCAGCAAGATCGAATAGGCGAGTACCCGCCGCGGAGCCCCGACGCCAAGCGCATCGACGAGCACGAGTCGCTCGACCTTCTCCGGTGAATCGAGCGCCAGGCCGAGCGCGACGCGCCCGCCCATCGAAACACCCATCACGGCGGCCCGCTCGATGCCCTCCGAGGTCATCAGGTCAGACACCGCCCTCACGAAGAGCTCGATCGTGTATGCGAGCACCGGCTTGTCCGAGCGACCGAACCCCGGTAGGTCGATGGCGAACACCCGGTGATGCGCGGCGAGCGGCTCGAGGTTGTAATGGAACTCAACCGACGCCGAGCTTCCGAGACCGTGGACGAGCACCAGCGGCGGGCCACTGCCACCGCAGAAGTAGTGCAGATTGACCCCGTCGATCGTCACGGTCTTGCTTTCGAACGAGGGGAACGGCTCGGCCACGAGTTGAGTTTATCGGCGTCGGCGTTACGCGGAGCGGGTCGAGACTGGAGCAGCAAACCCGAAATACGCGAGCACGCCACCCGTCACGAGGTGAAGCGCGATGTCGCTGCCGCCGATGTAGAGCAGTCCGAACGGGTTGGCGACGCCGAACCCGATAAGGCCGAGCAGCAGAAGGATCACGCCAACCACCCGGCAGAACGTCTTCGAGTTGGGCACACTGCTGGCAGCCGCGAGGCCGCCGATGCCGATCACCACATGAACCAGGTTGTGCACGAGGTTGACCTTGAAGATTCCAATCAGCTCGTGGTTGAAAAAGCCCAGGATCCCAGCCACGAGATAAATGGCGCCGAAGACGGCCGCCACGGCCTGCACCGTCGATCGACTACCCACTGGCGTGCCGGCCGCGCAACTCACGGTAGGCGGCCTCGATGCGAGCGGCGGCGTCGCCCTGCAGCTCGGGGAGGTTGATGGCGACGTTCCCGAGCGATCCGCTCAAGCCGGTCTGTAACAGCTCGCTCCCAACCGCCAGGTCCGAGGCGGTCATCTCCCAGGCTCGCCGGCTGACCTCGGGCAGGATCGCGATGGCGCGCGACGCCACGCTGGCCGCCTCGAGCGGCACTTCGGCCGCCCGTTCGTAGGCTCGGGCCATCGCCTCACCCTGTGCGCCCGATTTTCGAGCTTCGATCACGGCCCGGTAGGCGGTGATGTCGTCCTGGCTGAGCTCCAGCAGGCGCGCGGCGAGCTGATCGAGTTCCGGCACCAGGCCGGTGAGCACCGCGCCATCCTCATTTGTCTTCGCCTTCCTGGCACTGAGCTTTGCCACCATGCTCAACAGCGCCGCACCCAGGGCAGCCGCCAGCGCCGCGGCGCTTCCCCCGCCCGGCACCGCCGCGGTCGATGCCAGGGCCGTAAGGTACTGGCCAACGGTCTGGTCTCTCACCGACGTCATTCCGCGGTCCACACCCGCTTCTCGAGGATCTGGTCCATGCGGAACGCGGGTTCGACCACGGCGTCCTTGATCACGCCCACCGCCGCCGCCAGCGGGACGGTGCCGACGATCTCCGACGCGTCGACCTCGACCCCGCGGCGTTTCGCCTCGTCGCGGATCGCGGTGAAGACTTTCCAGATGTTCGTCACGCGGTAGTCGGTGAGGTTCATCGACACCTGGACCAGGCCGCGATCGGCGAGCGCGAAGCCGAGCGCCTTGACGTTCGGCAGACCGCCCGAGGATGCGCGGATCGCCTTTGCGATGTCTTTGGCGACCTGCACGTCGGTCGTCTTGAGGTTGACGTTGTAGGCGATTAGCGGAATCCGCGCCCCGACCGCCGTGGCGCCGGCTCGGGGGTGGATCGACGGGGGTCCTTCGTCCGGCGCGCGGTTCGCGTCGGCGATGTGCTCGAGCAAATCCTCGAACCCTCCCTGGCGTACCTTTTCCAGCTCGCGGCGCTCAGGCCGAATGGCGGCCTCGGCGTAGTAATAGACCGGGACGCGAAGCTCTTTCCAGAGCCGCGCGCCGAAGGTATGGGCGAGGTCGATGCAAACGCTCATCGGCAGGTCGGCGAACGGAACGAAGGGCACAACGTCGGTGGCGCCCATGCGTGGGTGCTCACCGCGATGCTGCCGCAGGTCGATCCGTTGGGTGGCGACGGCGGCGCCGGCCATCGCCGCATCGACCGCGAGGCTCGGCTCGGCGACGAAAGTGACGACCATCCGATTGTGCGCGGCATCGGCCTGGACGTCGATCACGCGGGCGCCCGCCGCCTTGATCGCATCCGCGATCTCGGTGATGACCTCCAGCCGGCGCCCCTCGGAGAAATTGGGGACGCACTCTACGAGGGCTGCCAGACCACACCTCCGGCCACCGTCGTGATGACGCGATTCACGCCGACATAGTAGGGAATGGCTTCCGGCGTTTCGACGTCCAGGATGGCGCAGTCCGCGAAGCTCCCGGGTTGCAAGCAACCGGCAACCCCGTCGAGCTTGAGGGAATGAGCGGCGTGCACGGTGGCGCCGGTGAGCACTTCAACCGTCGTCATTCCCCACTGAACGCACGCCAGGCTCATCGCGTGCGGCAGGCTTTCGGAGTTCGACGTCCCTGGGTTGAGGTCGGACGCGATCGCCATCGGCAGCTTCGCCTGCCGCATCGCCTCGATCGGGGGTCGCGGTCCGTGCGTGGTGAAGTTGGCACCAGGGCAGAGCACGGCCACGGTTCCCGCCACGGCGAGGGCCCTGATTTGCGCCGGTGTCGCGAACTCGAGGTGGTCGGCGCTGCTCGCTTTCAGCTCTGCCGCGATGTCGGGTCCTTCCCCCGGCGCCAGTTGGGCCGCGTGGACCCGCAACTCATAGCCGAGCGCCCGGGCCCGCGTCAGGATGGCGCGGGTTTCCGTCGCCGTGAAGGCCGGCGCCTCGCACCACGCGTCGCAGAAGACGGCCCACGGCCTGAAGGCGGGCAGCATCTCGTCGATTAGCGAGCGGACATACGCATCCCGATCGGTCCCGGGCGGCGGGACGTGAGCCCCGAGGAACGTGGGCACCACGCGCAACGGCGTCCAGCCTGCCAGCTTGCGAAGAACGTCGAGCAGCTTCGCCTCGTTGTCGAGGTCGAGGCCGTAGCCGGTTTTCGCCTCGATTGTGGTCGTCCCGTTGGCGAGGAAACGGTTGGCTCTGCCCTGCGCGAGGGCGAGCAGCATCGGTCCATCAGCCTCGCGGGTTGCTCGCACGGTTCGCGCGATGCCACGCTCGCCCGACTGCTGCGCCGCGTAGGGAACGCCGCTCACGCGCTCGAAGAACTCATCGGCGCGCGAGCCGGCGAACACCGGGTGGGTGTGTGCATCGACCAAGCCCGGGATGACGCAGGCGCCCTGGGCATCGAGCAGGTCGCCGTCGAGCGTCACCTGCGACTCGAGCTCGCGGTCCTCCCCAACCCAGACGACGCGTCCCTCGCGTGCCGCCAGGGCGCCGTCCCGGATGCGCCCGAGCGGATCGTCGGCAGTCGGGACCATGGTCGCGAGCTGGCCGGCGTGACGAAGAGCGAAGTCGGCGCGGATCAAGTGGCCCGGTCGATACCGTGCTGGCGTGCGAAGTCGACGGCGATCTCGTAGCCGGCGTCGGCATGGCGAATTACGCCCATCCCCGGGTCAGTCGTCAGGACACGCTCCAGGCGGTCCTGCATCGCCGGCGTGCCGTCGGCGACCACCACCATGCCGGCGTGGATGGAGTTACCGATGCCAACGCCGCCGCCATGATGGACCGAAACCCATGTGGCGCCGGCTGCGGTGTTCACCAGCGCATTGAGGATCGGCCAGTCCGCGATTGCGTCGCTGCCATCGCGCATGGCCTCGGTCTCGCGGTAGGGCGACGCCACCGAGCCCGCGTCGAGGTGATCGCGCCCGATCACGATCGGGGCTAAGAGCTCGCCGGATTTCACCATCTCGTTGAAGCGCAGGCCGACCTTGGCGCGCTCGCCGTAACCGAGCCAGCAGATTCGGGCGGGCAAGCCCTGGAACTGGACGCGCGCGCGCGCCAGCTGCAGCCAGCGGTGCAGGTGCTCGTTGTCGGGCAGCGTCTCCATAACCGCGCGGTCGGTGCGATAGATATCCTCCGCGTCGCCGCTCAATGCCACCCAGCGGAATGGTCCCTTTCCCTCAGAGAAGAGCGGGCGGATGTAAGCGGGCACGAAGCCCGGGATCTCGAAAGCATCCGTAACACCCGCCTCGAGCGCGAGACCCCGCAGGTTGTTGCCGTAGTCGAAGGTCTCGATGCCCTTCCGCTGGAAACCGAGCATGGCACCGACGTGCTCGCGCACGGAATGCTTCACCATCTCCAGGTATTCCTGGGGATCGCGCTCGCGCAGGTCATTCGCCTCGTCGACGGTGAGCGGTGCCGGAATATAGCCGCGCAAGGGGTCATGCGCCGACGTCTGGTCGGTCACGACATCAGGCTCGAAGCCGCGCCGCAGGAGCTCGGCGTAGACCTCGGCGGCGTTGCCCACCACCCCGATCGATACCGACGACTTCGCCTGCCGGGCCGCTTCGGCCCAGGCGATGGCTTCGTCGAGATTTGCGGTGGCCTGATCGAGGTAGCCCGTTTTCAAGCGGCGCTCGATCCGGGTGGCGTCCACCTCGACGCAGAGCGCGACGCCCTCGTGCATCGATACCGCAAGCGGCTGCGCGCCGCCCATGCCGCCGAGTCCGCTGGTGAGAACAATTCGGCCGCGCAAGCTGCCGTCGAATTTTTTTGCGGCCAACGCGCCGAAGGTTTCGTAGGTTCCCTGGAGGATGCCCTGGCTGCCGATGTAGATCCAGCTGCCGGCCGTCATCTGCCCATACATGATCAGGCCGAGCCGCTCGAGCTCCCAGAAGTGTTCCCAGGTGGCCCAGCGCGGAACGAGCAGGCTGTTGGCGATCAGCACCCGCGGGGCATACTCGTGGGTTCGAAAGATGCCCACCGGTTTCCCGGACTGCACCAGCAGCGTCTCGTCATCCTTGAGCCGGCGGAGGGCGGCGACGATCGCGTAGAACGACGGCCAGTCACGTGCCGCCTTGCCGGTACCACCGTAGACGACCAGGTCTTGCGGCCGCTCGGCGACGTCGGGATCGAGATTGTTGCAGAGCATGCGCAGCGCTGCCTCCTGCTGCCACCCGCGGGCGCTGAGCTGGGTGCCGCGAGCGGCGCGAATCGGGGTGGCGACCGTCATGCGGGCGCCATCTTCGCCAGCGTGCCGCTGCGGATCAACTCGACCGCCGTCCGGATCTCGGGCTCGAGCACGCGATCGTGATCGAGGTATGGCACCCGGGCGCGGATCGCGGCATGCGCCGCCGCGGTGAGGCGACCCGGCTTCAGCGGCGCCAGCAGGTCGATGCCCTGCGCGGCGCCGAGCGCCTCGAGCGCCAGGATAGTTTCGGCATTGATGGCGACCTGGCGCGCGCGCTGGGCGCTGTGCCAGCCCATGCTGTTGTGGTCTTCCTGGTCGGCCGAGGTCGGCAGCGAGTGAACGCTGGCGGGCGCCGCCAGCAGCTGGTTGTCGGTGACGAGGGCGGCCGCCGTGTACTGCAAGAGCATGTAACCGGAGTCGAGGCCGGAGTGGCGCGTGAGGAATGGCGGTAGCTCAGAGAGGAAGCCCGTCAGCATCCGGAAGAGACGCCGCTCCGAGATGCTGCCGAGCTCGCTGAGCGCGATGCTCGCGGTGTCGAGCGCGAGCGCCAGCGGCTCACCGTGAAAGTTGCCGCCCGAGAGCACCGCCTCGTCCTCGGCGAACACCAGGGGATTGTCGGTTCCCGCGTTCAGCTCAACGTCCAGCACCCGGCGAAGATAATCGATCGCGTCGGCGCAGGCGCCGTGCACCTGGGCCGCGCAGCGGAGCGAGTATGCATCCTGCACGCGGTCGCAGAGCACGTGCGATTCCGCGATGCCGCTCCCTTCGGTCAGAGCGAAGATGCGGGCCGCCGACGCCACCTGCCCGGGATGGGGGCGGACCGCATGGATCCGCGGATCGAATGCCGTGCGCGAGCCGCGCAGCGCCTCGACGCTGAGGGCCGCCACCACGTCCGCGGTCAACAGCAGGCGCCGAGCATCATGCAGCAGCAGGCTGGCCGCGCCGGTCATGAAATGCGTCCCGTTGAGGACGCTGAGCGCATCTTTCGCCTGTAGTTCCACGGGCTCGATTCCGGCGGCGCGGAGCGCCGGCGCGCCAGGTTTCCGCTCGCCCTTGAGCAGCACCTCGCCCTCGCCGATCAGCACCAGGCCGACGTGGGCCGACGGCGCCAGGTCACCGCTGGCGCCGAGCGACCCGGTCTGCGGCACCCAGGGACAGATGTTGTGGTTCAGCAAGTCGACCAGACGCTCGGCGACCTGGGGGCTCACACCTGAGGTCCCCTGGCAGAACTGGTTGACGCGGACGAGGATGCCGGCGCGGACCAGCTCCTCGGGCAGCGGCGGCCCGACGCCGACGGCATGGCTCATCATCAGGTTGCGCTGCAGCTGCCGTGTATCGGCGGGAGGAATCCGGACGTTCTTCAATGCCCCGACGCCGGTCGTCAGCCCATAAACGACCCGGTCTTCGCGAACCAGGCGATCGACGAGGCTGCGGGCGGCCTTCAACTTCGTGATGGCGGCGGGGCCGAGCGTGACTCGTTCGCCGTCGCGCGCGACCGCCACCACATCGGCGGGGCGCAGCGACTGGCCGTCGAGCGTGACTGACAACCTGCGCCCATGTTACCCAGCGGCAACCGTAAGGAATGATTAAACCCACAGGCGCGGATGTGCCGCGCGACCGCCGCCGACGTAGAATTGGGTCGCTAATTTTGGCCAAGACCATAACCCCGCCCGGGCGAGGAAGCGGGGAGATGACCCGCGCGTCCGTCGGACGCCTGGCGCTGAGCACCCTACTCGCCCTAACGCTGGGTGGCTGCGTGATCCCGGGTCCCGGCGTCGCTAAAGCGTCGCCTTCCACCTCGCCTCTCGCCATCACCAGCCCGACGCCGCCGAGTATCACGCCTCCCACCAACCTGGTCCGGCCGGGCACGCTCACCTTCCTCTCGGATACCACCTACCCGCCGCAGGAATCGATCGACCCGGCAACCCAGCATGCGGTCGGGTTCGACATCGATATCGCCAAGGCCATCGCCGCCAAGATGGGCCTCGCGGCGACCTTCCAGACGACCAACTCGCCGCAGATCGTCGGCGCGCTGCTCGGCAAGAAGGGCGATGCGATCATCTCGGCGCTTCAAATCACGCCGGACCTGCAACGACAAGTGGCGCTCGTCGCCTACTTCCGTGCCGGGCAGGCGATCTTGCTGCGCAAGGGCGACACATCAGGCATCAGCGCCATCAGGGACCTCTGCGGAAAGAAAGTTGCAGTGCAGGTGCAAAGCCCGGAAGAGAACACCATCGACGAGGCGAACGGCGGACTCTGCAAGGACATGAAGATCAACAAAATGGTCTTTCCGACCGACCTGCAGGCGGTGCTCATCCTGAAGCAGCGGGGCGTCGACGCTGCGCTGGACGACTCGCCGGTCGCCGCCTACTTCGTAAAACAGACGCCGGACCAGCTGGAGCTCGCCGGCCCACCCTTCAAAACCAACCCCGAGGGCATTGCGGTCGATCCTAAGAATGGCGAGCTGCTCAAGGCGATTCAGCAGGCAATGATGGCGATCTACCAGGACGGGACGTATCGCCAGATCCTGACCGCCTGGAACCTGCTGGACGGTGAGATCCCCGCCTCGCAGATCGTCGTCAACTCCAGCCCGACGAGCTCCTAGCGGCGGCCGGCGACCTCGGGCGGCTCGACCTTCCAGTCCGCGTCCTCTTCCGGGGCGGCTGGGCCGACGATCCGACGGTGATAGGTTTCGATGCGGATGATGCCGACGATGGTGACGGCCAGCGCGAGCCCGATGCCCAGCAGCGCCTGGCCGCGCGCGGTGGGAACGGAGAGCGTGGTGTCGGAGAAGGCGACGCCTTGCACCAGATTGAGGACGATGCCAGTCAGACCGCCGACCGCGATCGAGGCGAGCACGATGGCCGCCGCCAGCCGGGCCAGCAGGGATTCCATTACGCCGAGCGCGAGCCACCGGTCCCGCTCCACCACGGTGATCGCCCCGAAGGCGAGGAGGAGCAGCAGCAGTAAGAGGATGGTCTCGATCAGGCCCACTCGATAGCCCTGGACCTCAGGTAGCATGGCGTCTTCATCGTAGGCCGACGGGAAAGCGGTTAGCTGGCGAAGCGTGCCTGGAGGGCGACGAGCTCCGCCTGGGCATCGGCCATGGCACGCGATGGGGTGACGGTGCCCAGCACCAGGTCGTGGAGGTGCCGCTGCAGCACCGACGAAGCCTCGACGTAGTGCACCAGTTTGGGACGCGGCCGCGCGTTTGCCAGGTTGGTTAAGAAGACGTTGATTTGCGGATTTGCCTTGCGCATGTCGGCTGAATTCTGTAGCGAGGTCCAGATTGGCAGTTCGGCGGTCCGTGGGGCCTGGACTTCTGGGCTGGTTAGATAGCGGAGCCACTCGACCGCCAGCTCCACGTGTGCACTGTTGGCGAGCACGCCGAGGCCCAGGAAGCCGCTGACGGAGGCCGCCGCTCGGCCGGTCGAGGCCGCGGCCGGGATCGGGGCGACCGCGCCCTGGCCCACGATCCGCGAATAGGTTGGATCGCTCATCGCCCCCCAGACGAAGTTCCAGTTGGTATTGAAGGCGACGCCCCCGGCGAGGAAGGCGCGCATCGCGTCGGGCTCGGTGCTGGCGGCACTCTCCGGTGCAACGAGGTGTTCGTCGATCAGCTGGCGCATGAAGGCCGCGGCGCGCTGGGCCGGCTGTTGCTGGAGCAGGGGCTTACCGCTCGCGTCAAACAGATCGCCACCGAACTGCGCCGTGAGCCGGACGAAGTCCGACGTGAGGCTCTCATCCTGCGCCCAGGAATCGACGAAGGGCGCGAGACGGCGGCGGATCGCCGTCAATTGCCCGTACCAGTCCTCGAGCGTCTTGGGAGGCTCGCTAAAGCCCGCGGCCTGTAGCTGGCCCTTGTTGTAGTAGAGGCTTTGAACGTTAAGGATGTGAGGCATCGCCCAGGTCGTGCCCTTGTACGAGAACGCGTCCAGCAGGCTCGGCAAGAGGTCGGAGCGGGCATCATCGGGGATCTGGTCCTTGAGGCTCAGCAGCTGTTTGCGGCTGGCGAACTCCGGCACCCAGACCTGGTCGAGGGCCACGACATCGTATGGCGACGGCTTCGAGAGCCCGGCCGCCAGGATGCTCTCGTAGAGCTCGCGGTAATGCGCGGTCTCGATCGAGACGAAGACCTTGTTGTCGTGCAGGCTACGGAACTTGTCGGCCAGGCTCTGCAGGAGCGTGGGGTCGTAGCCAACCTGGTCGAAGAGCAGCGACCGGATGACGGTTGCGCCGGGTGGGGGTGTCGGTGCGGTGCCGCCCGACCCGGTTGCGCAGGCATCCAGCAACGAGGCCAGGGCGACGCTGCCGCCAATCCCCGCGCCGAGGCGCAGGCCATGGTCGAGGAAGGATCGCCGGCTGTACCGGCGTAACAAAACGGAGCGCGTGTCGGCCACGACGCTTGTGAGGCTATCAGCGGTTTGTTAACAGGCCCGTCGGGTTCAGGCGGTGGCAGGCGACAATGCCGTCACGGCCGAGTAACAAGGCTCAAACCGCGGTTGGATCGCGCCGTTCGAGTGAGCGGCCGAGCGCGGCTTCATCGCGCTCCAGCTGCAACTTGCGATGCGTATCCCACAGGGAGGCCATCCAGATCAGCAAGGCGAGTGCTAACGGAATCAGCACCGCCCCGCGCGGTCGCGGCTCGGGCAAGTTGCCACGCGAACCGTAGTCCTGGAACTCCGCCCAGCCGATGCCGTTGGCCTGCACCAGGAACAGGGCGAAGGCCAGCGCGGCCAGCCAGAGGCGTCCCCTCCCCGTGTACATCATCCGCACGAGTCCCATCCCCGGGACCGCGGCGAACGGCCATACATCTCGCGGCCGGCTCGGCCCCGCGTCGCCCGCCGCCTCGACCGCCATCCCATCCACCGTGACCACGAAGGCCAAGAGCGCGACCGCCCACCCCTCGCCGAGCAGGTCGATGGGAAGAAAGGGAAAGCCGGTCTTTGCAAACGCCGGCGTCAGCAGCTGTCCACTGACCCACGCGATCCAGGCCGTAAGCGCGCCACCAGCGATCAGGATCGCCGGCACGCGGTAGCGGTGGAGCCTGTGAACCTGGACGATGACCAGCGCCGCGACAACGACGAGGGCCAGTGGGGACTGCCAGCCAAATCGCTGCGGCCACTGCACCGGAGGGATCGCGGTCGACCACGGGGTCAGCAACGCGGTCAGCAGCAAGCCCCCGATCAGGAGCTCACGTTCAGACCGACCGGTCCGCGTGAGAACACCGCCACCGAAGCGCTGCAGAGCTCGAGCAAGCAGCGACACCAGCGCGAAGCCCACGCAGACCACCGCGAGCACGATGAAGATCCCGGCGTTCGCGTTGCCGCGCATCAGTCCGAAAGCGCCGACGAATACGGCGGCCAGTGCCAGCAAGCCCCGAACCAGGGGACCGACTCTGGCCGGTTTTGGATCGAGCCACGGTGGGGGTTTGGAGGACATCGCGGGACCCAGTCGGCAGTCTACGCGAGAGCGCGCGCACTCCATAGAATCGCCTTACCCACATGCTCCCTATTCGCGACTACAACCCGCCCCGCCGCCGGGCCCTGCTCACCTGGGGGCTGATTCTGATCAACTTCGGCGTCTACTTTTATCTCGCCCAGAACCCGGTGATGGATGAGAACGCGATCGCGCGCTACGCGGTCATCCCGGCCGACATCACCGCCGGACGCCACCTGGGCACCCTGATTACCTCGCTTTTCCTACACGCCAACTTGCTGCACGTGGGGGGCAATATGCTCTTCCTCTGGATCTTTGGCAACAACGTCGAAGACAAACTCGGGGAGCTGAAGTTTCTCGTCGTGTATTTCGCCTCCGGGATTGGCGGTAGCCTACTCCAGATCTTCATCACGCCTGACTCCACGGTCCCGATGCTGGGGGCGAGCGGCGCCATCTCCGGCCTCCTCGCCGCCTACGTTCTCTATTTCCCGCGGGCGCGCATCTTGACCTTCGTCGTCCCATTTTTCATTTTCACCCTGCCCGCCTACGTCTTTATCGGCTACTGGATCGCACTGCAGGCTCTCAACGCCTTTCTCAACATTGGGGCGATCGGGGGAGGGGTCGCCTTTTTCGCGCACGTGGGCGGATTCGGGACCGGGCTGATCCTCGCCCTGCTCCTTCGTCCGCGCGAGCATCCCGATCCACACCCTGGCTATGGTGGTTATCCGTAGAGGCAGGACCCGGGACCTAGTGGCGCTAGCGGGCGTACTGCCGGATGCGGCCGTTCTCGACGCAAAACAGGTGGTCGGACACGGGGAAGGCGGCCTCGCGGTGTCGTTCCTGGACGTCATGGCGCAGTCGGCCCATCAACTGGGCACGCTCGCCGGCCGCGATCAGCGAGCCCCGCTCGGGGACGCCGACCACCGGCACATCCTCGAGCATCTCTTCCAGCCAGGCCCAGACTTCCGGCAACAGCATCAGCGCGGCCCCGTACGGCCGGGAATCGACGTAGCTGAGCATCAGCATCTGAGCGCGGCCATTCTTATCGGTTTCGAGGCCGGTGAACTTCATCCCGTTGCGGAACATCAATGCCAGGTTGGTGAGCGCGATCACCTCGACGTGGTCGCGGCCGACGTTCCATGCCGTCAGGTCCTGGGGCAACAGGTACCGCATGCCC
>DATNMN010000229.1:0-15732 GCA_035602295.1 Candidatus Dormiibacterota bacterium
CGCGTTTGCCGGCTACAAGCTGGGCCAGAACTACGAGCGGGTGGCAACCGCCCTCGGACCGTTCACGATCCCGCTGGCCATCCTCGTGCTGCTCGCGATCATCGTGGCCTACTACTACGGCCGGCGCATCGGGGAGGCCGAGGCCGGTTAACGGACGGCGGCGATGATCTCCGGGTCGAGGCCGGGATATTTCTTGAACTCCGCGGCCCGTTCCTGCTTGAGGCGTTGCACCCACTGTTCGTACTCGTCGATCCTCCCCATCCGCTGGTACAGCTGGCGGGGCTGGAGGACCTCGATGTCAGGAACGCCAGGGACGCCTTCCGCTACCTCATAGCCGAAGTCCGGATCTTTCGTCCAGGCGATGGTGCCTTCGGCGATCGCTTTGACGATTGCGCTCGAGTACTCGATGGTGACTTTCTTGCTGCCCTCGGACCCGTCACCACCGCCGACGCTCCCGGTGTTCATGAGATAGACCTCGAAGGGACGCGATTGGTGCAACTCGAGGAAGCGATTGCCCTGCTGCTCGTGCCGAAGGGGGAAGAACGGATTGGTCCCGGGGACTCTGAGCGCCTTTCCCATCTCGTCCTTGCCACCGGCCGAGGTGCCCTGCGTCTCGCCGAGCATGAAGTAGGCCGCCGCGTGCGCCGAGTCGAGCCTGGCGACGCCCGGAATGATGTTGTCGTTGCGGTTGAGAATCAGCAGCACATCGGCCGGCCCAATGTTGCGCGCATCTTCGACCCAGCCCAGCGCGGACAGCTCGAAGGTGGCGCGACCGTTCTGCGTGTAGCTGGTGTCGAAAAAGTCCACCGGTCCACCGTCTTCCTTCTGCGAGACGTTTTCCAGGTAGGCGTCCGGCTTGGTCACCGCGCCGTAAATGGTGGGCTCGTGCCTCGGATCGAGGCCGAAGGTCTTGGCGAAGCAGCCGTTCTCCGTGCCATAGATCTTTCCGTGGGGCATTAGCGCGACGAAGTCGTCCTGAACCGGCTTGGAATTGTTTTGCCTCGTGAAGGTCGTGGTCGTCTTGCCGGTGCCGCTGAGGCCGACGATCAGAAAGACGCGTTGCTGGCTGCCGACGGGTACCACCTTGCAACCCGCATGCAAAGCCAGGCCACCGGCATCGTAGACCTTCTTGTTCCACATCCTAAGTCCGCCCTTCTTCGATTCGCCGAAATAATCGGAGTTGATCACTCGGGTAATGCCGGCCTCCAGGTCGACGAAAATCGCGCGGTCGCTCGGGTATCCGGGCGCCGTCAGGTTGGGGGTATCGATGATGGTGATCTCGGGCTGCACCCGCCGGCCGTCGATCGGGTAATAGAGGTGACGCTGCATCCCGGCGACATTCGCGTTGCGCGTCTCGATGATCAGCCGGGCTGGCGTCAGGAACTTGGCCTCGTTTCCGATATAGCCGTCTACGACCACCATCTCCTGGCCGCGGATGTAGTCGTCCTGGATCTTCGCCCACTTGCGCCCCTCTTCGGGCGTGACGGTTTGCGCCGTGTGCTCCTGGGGGCGGTCGGTGACGATGTAGGTGCTCTTGGTGCTGCGGGAGTCGACCCGGGTATGCACGTTGTAGTTGTCGTAAATGGTGCGCATCGCGTTCGGCATCTTCGCGGTCAGCGCTCGCAACTCTTGGCCGGTCGGTTGATCGATCAGACGCTTGGAGGCCGGGATATACCCGCTTCGGATCTCGATGGTCACTGACTCAAGGATACCGGGAAGGGCTGCGCCGACTAAAGGCCCATGACGCCGACGAGTTCTTTGACGGAGTCAGCGGATCGTTGCAACGCGGCACGCTCGTCGGTGGTGAGCTCGAGCTCGATGATCTCCTCGGCACCGCCCGACCCGAGCTTGACCGGCACACCGACGAAGAGACCGCGGATTCCATACTCGCCCTCCAGCCGGACGGCGCAGGGCAGGATCTTCTTGCGGTCGAACATGATCGCGTCGACCATCTCGGCGACCGCCGCCGAGGGCGCGTAATAGGCGCTGCCGGTCTTCAGGAGATTGACGATCTCGGCGCCACCGTCGCGGGTACGCTTGACGATCGCGTCGATGCGATCCGGCTTGATCAGCTGGCTGATCGGGATACCGGCCACCGTACACATGCGGGCCAGGGGGACCATAGTGTCGCCATGCCCTCCCAGGACGTAAGCCTCGACGTCGCGCACCGACGCATTGAGCTCTTGGGCGATGAACGTGCGGAAGCGCGCGGTGTCGAGCACACCTGCCATGCCGACGACGCGCTCACGCGGAAACTTACTCACCTCTTGAGCCAGCTGCGCCATCGCGTCAAGCGGGTTGCTGACCACGATCAGAATGGCGTCGGGTGAGCGGCGGACCAACTCCTGTGTGACGCCCCGAACGATGTTCATGTTGGTCTTCACCAGGTCGTCGCGTGACATACCCGGCTTGCGTGGAACGCCCGATGTAATCACGCAGATCCTCGAGCCCGCGGTCTCCTCGTAGCCGTTGGTGCCGGTGATCTTCGAGTCGTAGCCGACGATCGGCCCCGCTTCCAACATGTCGAGCGCCTTGCCCTGGGGCAGACCTTCGACGATGTCGACCAGCACGATGTCCGCATAACCGCGCTCGGCAAGGCGCTGCGCGAGGGTGGCGCCGACGTTGCCGGCACCGACTACCGTGATCTTCGAGCGACCCATCCGCACGCTACCGTAGCAAATCCACCTCGACCGTCGTTACACTCCGTCGGGATGGCAGGGCATCAGCGAGCCCCGGTATGGAAAAGCGAGGGGCGCCTGCTGAAGACGCTGCACGAGTCAGCGGTGCGCACGCACCTGTCGTGGCCCAACATGCTCGTGCTCAGCTCTTTCTGGTTTGCGATTGCCTATGTAATGCAGCCGCTGGGCGGCACCATCATCCCGCTGCTGGTCGACCGGTTCACCAACCCGATGACCATCCACCTCGGACCGCTCGCCATCGGGGCTGACGTCAACACCTACGTCGCCGTGCTGGATACCGTCGGCGCCGCCTTCGCCATCGTCTGGCAACCGGCGATCGGGGCGATCAGCGACAACAGTCGCTTCGCGCTCGGGCGCCGTCGCCCTTTCATCGCGATCGGCGTCGTCGGTGACATCATCTTTCTTACCCTGATCGCGTTTGTCACGTCGTTCTGGGGACTGCTCCTCGCCTACGTCTTCTTCCAGATCGCGTCGAACACGGCCCAGGGCCCCTACCAGGGCATGCTCCCCGACCAGGTGCCGGCCGAACAGCGCGGCGAGGCCTCCGGCTACTACGGCCTGATGAACATGGTGGGCACGATCGTCGGTTTCCTGATCGTCGGCGCGCTTTTGATCCCGACCCACCACGTCCGGCTCGCGATCCTGACGCTGCCGTTGGTGATCGCTATTGCGGGGGCGCTGGTGATCTTCGGCGTGCCCGACCGCCGGCGCACCGCCGCGTCGGCGCAGCGCATGGGGCGGTCGGTACTCTTGAGCGTCGCCATCGACACCAGGCGTTACCGCGACTTTGCGTGGCTCATGGTGTCGCGGCTCTTCTTCCTGATGGCGCCGGTCGCAATCGGGACCTACGCCTTCAACTTCATCCGCTACACCTTCCACTACTCAGAGGGAAAGGCGTCGCTCTACAGCAGCGCTCTGCAGGCCACCATCCTCGTGTTCGCGGCGGTACTGTGCATGACGGCCGGCTTCCTTGCCGAGCGCTACGGCAAGAAGCGCCTGATCGCGGCCGCCTGCGTGATCGGCGCCGTGGGCTCGACGCTGCTGATCTTCGCGCCCAGCCTGCCGTGGATCCTGGGGTTCGGGCTGATCGTGGGCATCTCCCTCGGCACCTTCCTTTCCGTCGACTGGGCGTTCATGACGGACCTCATCCCCAAGGCCGAGGCCGGCCGATACATGGGTGTCTCGAACATCGCAACCGCGAGCGCTGGGTTGATTGCGCGACCGATCCTGGGGCCGATCATCGATGCCTTCAACAACAACCGGACCAGCGCGGTCGGCTATCGCGTGATGTTCGGGATCGTCACCGGTTTCTTTTTGATCGCCCTGCTCACGCTGCAGCCAGTGCGGGAGATCAAGGTCGAGTAGCGCCTCCGGACGGGGGGACCAAGCAGCCGGGCGTCTGTCCCGCCGAGGAGCTGCACACCAGATGTGGCAACAACCACAGACCGGCAAGCACCATCAGGGTCACGACGAATGTTGCAAGGAGGCCGATCCACAGCCTCCGCCGGCTCGCTGGCTTGGCCCCGCCGAGATAGCCTGGGTTTGGCATCTCAGTCGATCGCGGGAAGACTGATGGCGACTTCTGTTCCCCGGCCCTCGGCGCTCGTCACCGCGATGTCGCCTTTGTGCGCCTCGACGATCCACTTGGCGATCGCGAGTCCGAGGCCGCTGCCGCCGTTCTCACGGGTGCGCGCCTTGTCGGCCCGGTAGAAGCGCTCGAAGATATGCGGGAGATCGCCCGTCGGGATCCCCTCCCCGGTGTCCGTGACCGTGACCTGCGCGCGGCCGTTCTGGCGGGCCACCCCCACCGATACCTCGCCGCCGGAGGGGGTGTGCGAGAGCGCGTTGTCGATCAGGATCAGGAGCAGTTGACGGACGCGGACCAGGTCGGCGTCCACGCGCACCCCACCGTTGAGGTCCGGGCGAAGCTGCACCCCCCGTTCGTCCGCCAGCGGGGTGGCCTGCGTGATCAAACCCTTGACCACCTCGTTGAGCTCGATCGGCTTTGGGTTGAGGCGCAGCTGCCTGGCATCAGCGAGCGCGAGGGTCGTCAGATCGCCGACGATTCGGTTCAGCTGTTCAACCTCCTCGACGATGCTCTGGGCGTAGGTACGCGTCTGGCCGTTCGAGCGCCGCAGCCAGGCCTCCACGTTGGTCCGGATCAGGGTCAGCGGCGTGCGCAACTCGTGCGACGCATCGGCCACGAACTCACGCTGGCGCTGGAAGGCGCGGCTGATCGGCCGCAGCGAGCGGGTCGCCATCAAGAGTGAGGCAAGGGCGCCAAGCATGATCGCGATCGCCGATGCCAGCACCAACTGTCGGACGAGGCCCGACAACGCGTCGCCGACCCAGGAGATCGGTTGCGCCACCTGCATCACACCGACGACCTTTTTCGACTTGGGGTTGACGATGGCGCTGGTGTGAACCATGTAGAGGTCCGTGCCGTTCGAGACTCGAGTGTCTGCGGATTGGCCCGCCTTGGCGGCGGCGATCGGATCGGTCAAGTTCGGGTTGTTGAAGAGCTTCTTGAGCGCAGGCTGCGGCTGGCTGACTTCCTGGCCTTTGACGTCGAGGACGCGAACGAAGGTGTCGGCGACGCTTGGGTCGAGCAGCCCCTGCGCGTTGACGGAGACCGTGTCCGTTGCCACCACCTCTTTGGCTGCCTGGCTGACCGCATGCTTCAGGTCGTTATCGGCCTTCGTCTGCAGCGACTGCGACACCGTGACATAGACGATGAGGTCCAGGAGTCCCAGGATCAGAACCAGCAGCACGAAGTACTGCGCAGCGAGGCGCACCAGCGCGCCCCGGAACATCATCCCGACAGCCGGTACCCGACCCCATACACCGTTTGGATGAGCTTCGGGGAGCGGCCTTCGTCGATCTTGTCGCGCAGGTAGGAAATGTAAACGGCGACGCGGTTGGTGGTGCCTTCGAAGTTGTAGTCCCAGACGCGCTCCGCGATCTGCGCTTGCGTCAACACCTGGTTGGGATGCCGCATCAGAAACTCCAGGAGGGCGAACTCTCGCGCGGTCAGCTCGATCGGGGCGTCCCCGCGCCGGACCTGGTGCGTCTTCAGGTCGAGGACGAGATCGGCGACCTGCAACCGGTTGGCATGACCATTCTTTTGTTCGCGTCGCATCAAGGCGCGAAGCCGGGCCAGCAGCTCCTCGAAGGCGAAGGGCTTGGGCAGGTAGTCATCCGCGCCGGCGTCGAGACCCGCGACCCGATCGTGGATCTGGCTGCGCGCGGTGAGCATGATCACCGGCGTCTGGATCCGATTCTGGCGCAGCCAGCGGCAGACTTCCATGCCGTCCTTTTTGGGGATCATGAGGTCGAGAATGATCGCGTCATAGCGGGCCGTCTCGGCAAGCTCCTGGGCTCGCTCGCCATCCGACGCGATGTCGACGGCATAGCGTTCATCCTCCAGGAGCTGCTTGAGCAGCGTCGAGAGCTTTCGCTCGTCCTCGACGAGGAGGAGGTTCATTGACTTTCCGCCTCCCAGTCTAGCGGTTCGGCCGACCAGCTTTTGGTCACGGCCAAAAGGTCGAGTTAGATCGCGACGGCGGTGGCGGCCGAGCCGTGCTGGGCGGCGAGCTCAGGCCCAGTAAGGAGGTGGTTGCCCGAGATTCGCGAGCCACTGTCCAGGAACTTCCCCAGGCTGTCGCGAGCGCGGCGCACGTTCCAGCCGAGGATGTCGCAGTACTCGACGAAGGTCTGGCCGTCAAAGAACCGGTGGGCTTCGGTCTGGTAGGCGTCGACGCTGAGATCGGCGACCGCCTGCCAGATGACTCGCGTCAAGAGCGACTGCACCGCTTCCAGCGGGATATCTGGTTCCGTAGCGACTTTTTTCATTCCCTTCCTCCGCAGCGAACCCCTCGCACGGCCGCTTAGCCGTGCCATTTGAATGATAGTTTCGCTAATTTAACAAGTGTTACCGATTATGTCAATCACGTCGCTGCGGACCTGCCGTCGGATGGTCCAGCAGGCCGGCCGCTCGGAGCTGGGGCGCCAGCGGCGTCAGCCGGCGGGCTGCGGCTACCGGCAGCAGCGGGACGTGCGGGATCCGCTCGAGATGCTCGGCGATTGGCCACAGGTCCTCCTGGGTGGTCATCCAATGCAGCGCGTCGAAGCGGGCCAGGTTGACCGGGCGGCCGTATCCGCGCAGTGTCCGCTCGCCTTTGAGGTTGAAGTACTGCTCGAAGTACGACATCGCCAGCTCGCGGAGCGTCCGGTAGACCGGCTCTCGATAGCGCAGCCCCGTGAACTTGCTGGTCCCGATCGCACCCCAGAGGCCGCGCCCCCGGAAGACCGCGATGACGTGGTCTTCGTCGCGGACGGCCGTGAGGTCCATGATCAGGGGCCGTTCGCCCTGCACCCGAAGCGCCGCGGCGGCCAGCACCGCGCCTTCGATGCAATTCGCCGTCCGATCCGCAAGGACCCGCCGCGGCGAGCGGAAGGTCTCCCCGTCGGCCTCGGTGTTGTATCGAAGATCATCCAGGAAGCGTTGGATCTTCGCCGGCGTGTCCAGGCGGCGGCGAAAGACGCCCAGCTCCGCGGCAGTCAGCTCAGCGAGCGCGCGGGCCATGGCCGGCTGTGGCAAAATCTGTAGTTCGACGCGGCTGTGGTGAAATCGGTAAACACGCCAGGTTCAGGGCCTGGTGAGCGCAAGCTCTTGAAGGTTCAAGTCCTTTCAGCCGCACCAAACTCCTCACGTACACGCTCGCCTTCCGACGCCGGGGCTCGCTGATTCACCGTCCGACTTCGTAGTACCAGTCGCTGATGTAGGCATAGCGTTCCTCGGGCTCGACCGCCGAGTCGATGTGGACCCCGTGGAAGCGGCGGCTGATCGCCATCACGTAGCGCGGGCTATAGAGAAATACGGCAGGGATTTCCTTGGCGAAGTCCTCCTGGAACGTCATGTAGGCCTTCGCCCGCGCCGCCAGGTCGAGCGTGTTGCGACCCGCCTCGAGGTCGCTGTCGATGAACACATTCTTCTTCATGCCGGAGAAGTTGAATCCGCCCGTGTGCGACTGTGACGAATGCCAGAAGGTGTAGACATCGGGGTCCGGCCCGTTGTCGAAGGCGGTGAGCGTCATGTCAAAGGTCCGGGGGTTGAGGTAGTCGTGGATGAGCGATGCCGTTGTCACCGGCCGCACCTCGGCCACGATGCCGACCTGGGCCAGCTGGTCCGCCACCTTGGCCGCGACCCGCTCGTAGGGCGGCACGTCACTCGATACCGTCAGCCCGAAGCTAAGACTTACCGAGCCTTTGGTGCGGATGCCGTTGACAAGCGCCCAGCCGGCGTCGTCGAGCAGCTTGGCGGCGGCCGTTGGGTCGTAGGCCGGTTGCTGGGCGGCGCTGTCAAAGGCCCAGGTGATCGAACGAGGAATCGGTCCATCATCCGGCACGGCCTGGCCACCGAGCACGTCGCGAATAATGGCAGCGCGGTCGATGGCTTTCGCGATCGCCTGGCGAACCCTGACGTCCTGGAAGTAGGGTTCATCGCTCTTCTGGTTGAAGAGCAGCTCCGCATATTGATAGGTGGTGGCGGTGAGCACGCTGACCTGGCGATTGGCTCGCTCCTGGGCGGCGCCGGCGGGCGTGAGATTGCCGAGGCCGTCGATTTGCCCGCGGTCGAGCGCGTCGAGCGCGGCCGCCTGCGATGGAAAGCTGCGGATCGTCATGGTATCGAGCCAGGGTCGCCGCCAGGCGAAGGGGTTGCGTTCCAGCTGGATCCGATCCGTCAGGTTGGCCACCAACCGGAAGGGGCCGGTCCCGACGGGGTTGAGGTTGGGCGAGGCCGACGCGAGCTCCCCCATCGGCTTTCCCGCGAGCAGGTGCCCGGGCAGGATGTCGAGGAGTTCCAGGTTGGCCAGGAACCCGGCATTATGCCCGGGAAGGGCAAAGCGCACGTGATTCGAATCGACCGCGGTCGCGATGATGTCCTTCCAGCTCTGGTTGAGCACCGACCCGGGAAACTGTGGATCCTGGACGGTCCGGACGGTAAAGACGACGTCATCGGCGGAGACCACTGTGCCATCCGACCACCGCGCGTTGGGCCGGATCGTGAAGGCGTAGGTCCGCCCGTCCGGGCTCACCTCCCAGTGCGAGGCGAGCCGGCCCTGGACGCTGCCGGTGGGCAGCACCCGGACGAGGGGCTCGAAGAGGAGCGCATCGAGGTCGTTCGACCCCGCAGTGGCCGCCCCGTACAGCGGGTTGAGCGAGCCGAGCTGGCCTACCACGCCCTCGACAAAGGTGCCGCCGCTTCGAGGGGCTTCAGGCGCCAGGATGACACCGCGAAACACGAGCACCAGAACCGTCAGCAGAGCGAGGAGCGGCACGGCCAGGAGGCTGGCGAGCAGCCCGCGCCGGATCAAACTCTGATGTAGACGACGGAAATCACCACGAAGAGGACGACCAGTCCGATCGTGGCATAGAAGAGGTTCTTCTCCAGCCCGCGCTTGGTGCGGTAGCCGCCGCCCGAATCTCCGCCGCCCCCGATGGTGCCGCCCAGCCCGCTCGCCTTGGGCGTCTGCAGCAGCACACCAAGCATGACCAGCAGCGCAAGCGTGAGTTCGACCATACCGAGAAAGGCTTTCATCCTATTTAGGGCCGCTGAATTATACCGCCAATTCCCCGCGCGATTGGTCGAACCGCCTGCAGCTTCGTGCGTTGACATATACACAAATCCGTAGTACTATGCGCCCGTGTACGGCCCGGTCCACCGCCTCCGGTTGCCCCTCCTCCTCCTGGCGCTGCTGGCCGCCTCCTGTGCCCCGGGCCGTACCCCTTCCACCGTCGCCATGGCGCTGCCACTCATCCCGTCGGCGCCGATCGTCAGCGGCGCCGACCAGCTGGTGCCGCTGCCGGACGGGCCAAGCGCATTCTCGGCGATCGCCAGCGAGCTGCGCCACGCCCGGCATTCGATCGACATCGAGCTCTACGAATTTCAGCGGCCCGACCTGGCGGCCCTGCTGCTCGACGCCCACGATCGTGGGGTGGCGGTCACCGCCATCAAAGACCCTTCGGAGCGCAGCAGCCGGCCCATCTGGGCCGAGCTCGAGCAGGGCGGCATCCGTGTCGTGGCGTTTCCGCTGGAGCGCTTGACCATTGACCACGTCAAGCTGCTCATCGTCGACGGCATCGAGGCGATCGTGGGCGGCATCAACTGGGGCACGCATTCGCGTGTGAACCACGACTTCGACGTCCTGGCGGTCGGGCCGGCCGTAGACAATCTCGAACGGGTCTTTCGCCAGGATCTCGCCCTCGCCGGCGAGGCGGCCGTTCTCCCGCCGGCATCGGCCGACCGGCAGGTCCAGGTGCTGGTGACCCATCCGGGCGAGGGCATTCGAGCCGCGGCGCTGGCGGCCATCGGCGCCGCCCAGCATTCGATCGACATCGAGATGTTCGTGCTCAGCGATCGCCTCGTGCTCAACGCGCTGGCCTCGGCGGCCCGCCGCGGCGTTCGCGTTCGCGCCATCCTGGACCCGACCCAGCCGCAGAACGCCGCGGCCATCGCAGAACTCCAGCCCTCGGGCGCCCTGATGCGCTCGTATGTTCAGGCGGGCGACGAGCTGCTGCACGCCAAGCTGGGGATCTTCGACCGGCAGACGGTGCTCTTTGGGAGTTGCAACTGGTCGCGTTCGGGCTTCACACGCAACCATGAGCTCGATCTGCTGGTGCGCGACGCCGCGCTGGCCGGTGTGTTTCTCAGCCGGCTCGAGCAGGACTGGGCGACGTCACGGCCGTGAGATCGTCGCCCGTCATCTCGGCCGGTGGGGCAAGCCCGACCACGCGCAACAACGTCGGCGCGACGTCACCCAGTTTGCCGCCGTCCCGGAGCGCCTTGACGCCGTCGTCCCCGGCCAGGATGAGCGGGACCGGGCTCATGGTGTGGGCGGTCAGCGGCGCCCCACTCGCCTGGTCGACCTTCAGCTCCGCGTTGCCATGATCGGCCGTGATCGCCAGGAGGCCGTGAGCCGGAAGCACCGCGTCCGCGATCCGGCCGAGCATGGCATCGACGACCTCGACCGCCTTGACGGTCGCCGGAAAGACCCCGGTGTGCCCGACCATGTCCGGATTCGCGAAATTCACCACCAGGAAGCGATACCGGCCACTGCGCATTTGATCGAGCAGCTCGTCGGTGACGGGGCGAGCGCTCATCTCGGGGTGCGTGTCGTAGGTCGGCACCCGGGGAGAAGGAACCAGGAGCCGATCCTCGCCGGGGAACGGCGCTTCACGCCCGCCGTTGAGGAAATAGGTCACGTGCGCGTACTTTTCCGTTTCGGCGGTATGGAACTGCCGCCAGCCGGCCTCCGACACGACCTGGGCCAACACCCCGGGTAGCGGCTCGTCGGGAAAGGCGACCTCGGCCGGGAGTCCTTTCTCGTACTCGGTGAACGTCACGAAGTGCGCGAGATTGGGCCGGTGCCGGCGCTCAAATTGGTCCCAGGTCTCATCGAGGATGGCATGGCTCAATTGCCGGGCCCGGTCCGGACGGAAGTTGAAGAAGATCACGCTGTCGCCATCGGCGATCGGCGGCGGGGCTGGCTGAGCAGGCGGCACGATGCGCGTCGGCACCAGGAATTCATCGGTGATGCCGTCCCGGTAACTCTGTTGGATAAAAGCCACCGGATCGGGGGCCGTCGGTCCGCTCGCCTCCACCACGGTTCGATAGGCGCGCTCGGTCCGGTCCCAGCGCTTGTCGCGGTCCATCGCGTAGTACCGACCGCTGACCGAGGCAATTCGTCCGGTTCCGATCGACCCGATGCGGTCGACGAGCTCGGCCACGTAACCGGCGGCGCTCGTCGGTGGCTCATCGCGACCGTCGGTGAACGCATGGAGAAAGACGCGGGGCACCGCCAGCGAGTGGGCCATCTCGAGCAGCGCGTACAGGTGTTGGGTCGAGCTGTGGACGCCACCCGGCGAGACCAGGCCCATCAAGTGCAACGCGTGCCCCCCGGCCGCCGAGCGCATCGCGGCGCTTAGCACCGGGTTCTGAAAGAAGCTGCGGTCACCGATCGCGCGGTTGATCCGCGTCAGGTCCTGATAGACGATGCGACCGGCGCCGATGTTCAAGTGGCCCACCTCGGAGTTGCCCTGCTGGCCGGGCGGCAGCCCGACCGGTTCGCCCGCGGCGGCCAGCGTCGTATGCGGCCATCGCTGCCACAGCGCATCCCAGTTCGGCGTCTTCGCCGCCGCGATCGCGTTCCCGTTGAGGTCGGTGCGGTATCCCCAGCCGTCGATGATCACCAGCACGAGGGGGCGCGCCGGCGCTTCGGTCACGCTCGCGCCGAGTGGACGACCTCAGCGGTGGCCCGGACGATCCCGGTGAAGTCGGCGGCCTTCAGGCTGGCGCCGCCGACGAGCGCCCCGTCGATTTCCGGCTGTTCCATCAGGCTCCGCGCGTTGGCCACGTTTACGCTGCCCCCGTAAAGAATGCGGATGTCGGACGCAAGCTCGCCGAATTTCCCCCCGAGCAGGGTGCGGATCATGCCCATCGTCTCGTTGGCGTATTCGGGGGTGGCGGCGCGCCCGGTCCCGATCGCCCAAACCGGCTCGTAGGCGATGGTCAGGTCGGTGGCGCGCATCACGTCGATGCCGTAGAGCGCGGCGCTGAGCTGGCGCGTGATGACCTCCTCTGTCCGGCCAAGATCGTGCTCCTCGAGCGTCTCGCCCAGGGCCAGGATCACCTTCAGCTTATGGCGGAACGCCGCCTGCACCTTTCGGTTGAGCTGCTCGTCGGTTTCATTGAAGAGCTGGCGCCGCTCCGAATGTCCGATCAGCAGGTAGTGACACCATCCCGCCAGCATCTTGGGCGAAATCTCACCGGTGAATGGTCCCTGGTCTTCCCACGACGCGTTCTGCGCGCCGACCTCGATCGGGCAACCGCGAAGCGCGTTCGCAATCTCCCACAGCATCACCGCCGGGGGCAGGATCACAAGGTCGACGCGCTCTGCAAACGCCTCGAGATCATGACGAAGGCGCAGCGCGTACTCCAGCCCCTCGGGAACGGTGAAGTGCATCTTCCAGTTGCCGGCGATCAGCGGTCTACGCATAGTTTTTCTCACGTAGCACCGCGATCCCCGGGAGAATCTTGCCTTCGAGGAACTCCAGGGTCGCCCCGCCACCGGTCGACACGAAGGACATCCGGTCGGCGAGGTGCTGTTTCTGCAAGGCGGCCACCAGGTCGCCGCCGCCGATGATCGTTTCCGCGTCGCTGCCGGCCAGCCCCTCGGCCAGCGCATCGGTTCCCCGGTCGAAGGGCGGGACCTCGTAGACGCCGAGCGGTCCGTTCCAGACGACGGCGTGCGCCCCGTCACAGGTTTGCAGGAAACGCTCGACGGTCATCGGGCCCACATCGAGGACCTTCATGTCCGCCGGGACGGCGTCGATGGCGACCGTTTCGACCTTCACGCCCGGCCTGGCCTCGGACGCGATCACCGCGTCGAGCGGCAGCACCAGCGTGCCGCTGCCCTGTCCCGCCGACGCCAGGAGCGAGCGAGCGACGTCCAGCTGGTCTTCCTCGACCAGCGAGCGGCCCATCTCAAGGCCCTTGGCTTTAAAGAACGTGCAGGCCATGGCGCCGCCGATGCACAGGCGATCGACCCGCTGCAGGAGGCTGCGCACCACGCCGATCTTGGTCGAGATCTTCGAGCCGCCGATGATGGCGACGAACGGACGAGGCGGGTCAACCATGATCCGTCCGAGCGTCTTGATCTCACGCTCCATCAACAGGCCCGCGACCGCCGGTAGATGTTGCGCGATCCCGGCAGTGGATGCGTGGGCGCGGTGCGCGGCGCCGAAGGCGTCGTTGACATAAAGGTCTCCCAGGGCAGCGAGTTGCGTCGCGAAGACCGGGTCGTTTTTCGTCTCGCCCGGGTGGAAGCGGACGTTCTCCAGCATCACGATGTCGCTGTCCTTCATCGCCCTCACCGCCGCCTCCACCGCCGGACCGATGCAGTCATCGAGATGGCGCACCGGTCGCCCCAACAACTCACTCAGTCGCCCCGCCAGCGGTGTCGTTCGGTAGGCGTCGTCCACCTGGCCATCCGGGCGGCCCAGGTGCGTCATGAGGATCACGCGGGCGCGCCGCTCGACCAGATCCTTGATGGTCGGGATCGCCGCGCGGATGCGACTGTCATCCACGATCTGCCCGGCTTCCATCGGAACGTTGAAGTCGACACGCACGAGCACGCGCTTGCCGGCGACGTCGACGTCTTGGATGGTGGCTTTGTGCAGCGCGCCGCCGATGGTTGCGTCCGTGGTCAGTTCAGCCGGTCGCCCATGAAGACGGTGAGATCAACGACCCTGCACGAGTATCCCCACTCGTTGTCGTACCAGGCAAAGACCTTGCCATGGCGGTCACCGACCACCATGGTAAGCGGCGCATCCACGATCGACGAGAAGGGGTTGCCCTTGAAGTCGCTGGACACCAGCTCGTCCTCGGTGACGGCGAGGATGCCCTTGAGGTCGCTGGCGGCCGCCTCACGCAGCGCCTCGTTGATGGTTTCCGCCGAGACGGCATCACGGGTCATGACCGTGAGGTCGACGAGCGAGACATTCGGCGTCGGGACGCGCAACGAGATGCCGTGGAACTTTCCTTTCAGCTCCGGCATGACCAGCGCCATCGCCTTGGCCGCACCGGTGGTGGTCGGGATCACCGAGAGGGCGGCGGCGCGCGCCCGCCGCAGGTCGCTGTGGGGCGCGTCGAGCAACCGCTGGTCGCCCGTGTACGAATGGACGGTCGTCATCAGTCCGGCTTCGATGCCGAAGCTGTCGTGAAGGACCTTCGCCACCGGGGCCAGGCAGTTCGTCGTGCAGGATGCATTGCTCACGACGTGATGTTGCCGCGGGTCGTAGCGCTCGCCATTGACGCCCAGCACGATCGTGATGTCCTCGTTCTTGGCCGGCGCCGAGATGATCACTTTCTTGGCGCCACCTTTGTCGATGTGGACTTTGGCCTTGGTGGCGTCGGTGAAGAAGCCCGTCGATTCGATCACGATGTCGATCCCCAGGTCTTTCCAGGGCAGGTTCCCGGGATCCCTCTCCGCAAAAACCTTGATGCGGGCGCCGTCTACCTTGATCGCATCTCCATCCGCGCTGACGTCACCGTCGTAGTTGCCAAGGATGGAGTCGTACTTGAGGAGGTGCGCAAGCGTCGGCGGATCGGTGATGTCATTGACCGCGACAATCTGCAGGTCACGCCGGCCGCGGGCGGCACGGAAGACGTTCCGCCCGATGCGGCCAAACCCATTGATGCCAACCTTTACCGGCAAGACGTCCTCCTCCTTGTCAATCTATTAGACCATTTCGATTCGCCTGTGCCACCAGTCGCCGCAGTCGATTCGCGACCGCGGACTTGCTGACCTGCGCCAGCTCGGCGAGCTCTTTCAGTCCGGCCCGAGGATGCGCCCAACGGAGCTCGGCGATCTCCCGCAATGCCGGCGCCAGCGCATGCAGCCGAGCATCGCGCGCCTTCAGGCGGCGAACAGCTTCGCGCTGCTGCAGCGCAGCACGCAATCGCTTGTCGAGGTTCGCGGTCTCGCCGTTGGCGCGCCGGTTCGCCTGGCTGCGCATATCGCGCAGGATCCGGTCGTTCTCGAAGCGCATCACGGCACGATTGGCCCCCATCAGGCCGAGCAGACGGGAGATCGGCTCAGCGCCCTTCAGGTAGTAGACGGTCCGGCCTCGGCGGGTCGTTCGCTTGAGCGGGATTGCCGTGCGCGCCGCGGCCGCGGTCACCAGCGCCCCACTGCGTTCGGGCAGCGCAAGCTCCAGGTGGTAGGCATCGGCCGGGTTGCCCATCAGCCCGCGAGCCAGGAAGGCCCCTCGCAGAATGGCACGCGCGCAGCAGGTCTCATCGGAACCCCGTCCCGCCGGCAGGGTCACGCGCAACCGGTAGCTGGGCCGCTTCTCGGTCGCGCCCTTGCGCACGGTCTCCACGCGGCCGCCGGCAACTTTGGCCAGGTGGACGACCTTTCGCGCCACCGCGTTGCGGGGGATCCGCAACGTGACCGGCGTGCTGTCGCTC
>DATNMN010000230.1:0-3774 GCA_035602295.1 Candidatus Dormiibacterota bacterium
GCGTATCGCGGTAGGGACGGCCATTACTGGCCGCCCCCCGCACAGATCCGGACTCGCCCAACTAAGGCATCCGGCTCCTACCTTGGGTGTCTGACGTCAAAGCGATCGTCAGGCCAAGGATGAAGGATACGCGGCGGGGGAAGCCAGTCGGCGACCAACTTCGTCATGCGTTTCCACGTGAACCCATCTTTCTGACTGCGCCGCCGAAGCGTTCGTCGCCAGAGATCGGTCACATAATGCCGGAACGCCGAGAGCGCCCGACTGTTTGTCGGAACCGCGTAGTAGGCGAAGTGGCCAGCCACGACCTGCCTCAGCCATTTCCCTTGCTCTGGAATCGGCTGATGCATCCTGCGCAGTAGCTCCGCCTTGATGTCCCCGAGCTTCCGCCGCATGCGGTCGCGTCGGGTCTTCCGTTGAAGCTGGAAGTTGCCGCGGCGAGATCGACCACAAATGAAGGTGAAACCCAGGAACGCGAAGGTTTCCGGTTTTCCAAGCCCACGCAGCTTGCGATCGTTCGCAGCAAAGCGGCCGAACTCAATCAAGCGTGTCTTGTCTGGATGGAGCGACAGTGCAAATTCCCCGAGCCTGTCATGCATCGCATCAAGGAAGCGACGTGCGTCGCCCTCATGCTCGAAGCCGACAACCAGATCGTCGGCATATCGCACGACGATCATGTCGCCCCGGGCCTCTTGCCCCTCCGTGCCAATGATCATGAGACATCTGAGTCCGAAGAGTTTAGCCTCGGGGCGTAGGACAGAGATCACATGGTTATGCCGAACAGAGACGCGAAGTCGGGTGGTGCCGCAGGCGCTGACGCGGTGGGAGGCCGGAGGCCGACCGCCGTGGCAGCCCCAGCGACGGCAACTCCCGAACTACCTGACCGGCCGCGCCGACGGACGTTCACTGGGCAGGACAAGCTGAGGATCCTGGCCGAGATCGATCGCGCACCCGCGGGCGGCACCGGCGCCATCCTGCGCCGGGAAGGCCTGTATTCCTCGACCCTGAGCGATTGGCGCGGATTGCGCGCCGCTGGCGCGCTCGGCGGGCTGACGCCGGTCAAACGAGGGCCGAAGCCCGCGCTGCGCAATCCGATGGCGGCGGAACTGGCGCAGGCCAAACGGGAGAGTGCGCGGCTGCTACGCAGGCTGGAGCACGCCGAGACGATCATCTCGATCCAAAAAAAAGTTGCGGCCTTGTTGGGTCTGCCGCTGGCGACAGACAACGACGACGCATCATGATAGATGCCGTTGTCGCGCTGGCGCCGACGCCTGGCCTCACCGCCAGTGCGTGCGTGGCTTTGAACCTGTCGCGCGCCAGCGTCTATCGTCAGCGCAGGCATTTGGCGAGGCCTACGGCCATGCCTCGCCCCCGGCCGAAGCCACGCCGCGCCCTGGATGCCGCCGAATGTCAAACCGTGCTGAACCTTCTGCACGCGCCGCGCTTCGCCGATCAGGCGCCCGCCGAGATCTATGCTTGCCTGCTCGATGAAGGCCTCTACCACTGCTCGATCCGCACCATGTACCGCATCCTGGCTACCAGCCAGGAGGTCCGGGAGCGGCGCCAGCAGCTGCGACATCCGGTCTACAAGAAGCCGGAGCTGTTGGCGCAGGCGCCCAACGAGGTCTGGTCCTGGGACATCACAAAATTGATGGGACCCGCCAAATGGTCCTACTTCTATCTCTACGTCATCATCGACATCTTCAGCCGGCGAGTCGTCGGCTGGTGTGTCGCCGACCGGGAAAGCGCCACCTTGTTCGCCGCGTTGTTCGAGGACGCCACTACCAAACATCCCGCGCCGAAAGGCCAGCTCACTTTGCACGCCGACCGTGGCGGTCCGATGCGCGCCAAGGCCACGGCACTCCTGCTCGCCGATCTCGGCGTCACCAAATCCCACAGCCGGCCGCACACCTCCAACGACAACCCCTTCTCGGAAAGCCACTTCAAAACCATGAAATACCAGCCGCAGTTTCCGCAGCGCTTCGGTTGCATTCAGGACGCCAAAACGTTCTGCCGCGGCTTCTTCGATTGGTACAATCAGGACCATCACCATGCCGGCATCGGCCTGATGACGCCCGACCAGGTGCACTACGGTCAAGCCGACGAAGTCCACGCCGCCCGCCAAGTCACCCTTGACGGTGCCTTCAGCAGAAACCCCGAACGCTTCGTCAGAAAGGAGCCCGAACCGCCTGCAAAGCCGATCGCGACCTGGATCAATCCGCCAGGCCGCCAGCCAACCGTTCAAGCCTAAATACAAAATGCGACTGTCTCAGAATCGTTGACACGTTCCGGACCCAGCCGCCACCCTCTCGTCTTCGGCCGACTTCCCGGTTTCGCCGGTTATACGGCCTACCCTGCTCCGACGATTTCGCGCCGGGACGAGGAGGGCTTCTCCAGTTGCTTTGCATGTCCTTGTCACCGTGCTGTCGCTTCCACCCCGCCGAGGTGGTGATGCCGCATCGGTCAGATTTCGGCACTCCATGCTGCCTTCGCCCTTGCGTGGCGAGCTCGGCCCTCGGACCTACTCACTTTCGAGGCCACAACGCGTTCACCTTTGTTACGGCCCGGTGACTCGTAGCCTCCCCTAGGGAGACCTTGTCGATAGGCTTCAGAGTTTCAGTTTCCATCACCTCTGCTATCCAACTACGGGGCTCTGACTTCTACCCCGGCAGGTTTGTCTCCTGCTGAACATGCCAGCCTTCACTGGACACACAACCGGACAGGCGAATCTCTCGCATCCGGCTCTCGGACAAGACTTCACGCCTTCACCCACGGCACGTCGTGTCCAAGCGCAGTTAAGCGTACGAGCCCGAAGTGCCCGTAGAGGTGCGAGAGTGGATAAGTCCCGCCCTTACGTCGCCTGACCTTGTGCTTGGAGCGCAACCACCGGCGCAACCGCATCGCGGTGTAGCTGTCGAGTGCCCGATACGCCTTGGAGACGGTGCCTACTTGGAAGTAGTTCGCCCATCCGCGCAGCGTACGGTTCACCTTGCCCACCAGCTTTGTGGTTTCTTGCCATGTCCCCGTTCGGTCGGTCAGTGCGTGGATTTGCTCAACCATGCGCTTGATGCTCTTCTTCGATGGCCGGTAACCCAGGCGCGCCTGGCCGGTTCTCGCTGAGTACATCCGTCCGAACGTGTAGCCCAGGAAGTCGAACTCTCCTTCCGGGACCCTGCAGATTCGTGTCTTCTCCTCGTTGACCGTGAGCTTCAGCTTGCCCATGATCTTGCGCAGTTGTTGCAACGCCTCGTCGGCATTGCCTTTCTTGCACAGGATCACGAGATCGTCGGCATAGGTCACGATACGACTGCCGAGGCGCTGCTCCAGCCTGAGCTTCTTCCATCCCAGGACGAACCGGCGCATGTATATATTCGCCAGCAGCGGTGAGATGGGTGAACCCTGCGGAATGCCGCGCCGGTTGTCCCGGGCTTCGGTCGTGCGTGTCTTCCTTCCTCGATCATCGGTTTCTTCCACGGGGCATTCCAGCCACATCTTGATCAGATGCAGCACGCGCCGATCAACGATCCGGCGCGCTACCGACTGTAATAGCTCGGCATGGGGGATGCTTCCGAAGTAGTCCGCGAGGTCGGCGTCTACGACTTCCGGGTGGCCACGGAACAGCAACTCTTCCACCTCGACCACCGCCTGTTGGGCATTGCGCCCGGGACGGTACGCGTACTGTTCGGGTGGAAGGTCGGCTTCGAAGATCGGTTCCAGCACCAGCATCGCTGCTGTCATGCAGACCCGATCCCGCACGGTCGAGATGCCCAGCGGCCT
>DATNMN010000231.1:0-5765 GCA_035602295.1 Candidatus Dormiibacterota bacterium
GAACTGGTCGCGCAACTCCATCGTCGAGATTTCGAAGGCATCTTTCAATGTCCAGTGGTCTTCCGGCGAGTAACGGCGCTCAGTTGCCCAGAGGAGGAACTTGATCAGCTGGATCTTGATGGCCGCCATGAGCTTGGAATCGGGCTTCGCCGCGCCCTTTCCCTGGACAGCGGTCGCCTTTTCGCCCTTGCTCTTGTCCTTGCCTTTGCCGGCTCCCTTCCGTCCGGGAGCGACCGGCGGGGCCACGGGTTCACCGCTGCGGACGCCCCAGGCCGGCGCGCTCGGGGCCTGAGCGACGGGCGGCGCCTGGGCGACCAGGCTGGCGCGCAGCGCGGCAAGGTCGTCCGTTGGCGCTGAAGGCTTGGGCGGCTCGGGCGCGGGCGGTGCCGGGGCGGCGGCCGGCGGCTGGTAGGTGGGAAGGGGTGCCTCCCGTTTCTTCGGAATGGCCATGGGCGGCACCGAAAAGCTCGGGGGCGCCACCGGTCGGGCCGGCGCGGGCGGTGCGACCGGAGGCTGGGCCGCCATCGGCTGCTGCGGCGGCGCGGCCTGCGGCTGCGGGTATGCCGGGTAGGCGGGCTGGGGCTGCGGGTAGGGCTGGCCCTGCTGCTGCGCGCCGGGATACGGGGCTGTCGGATACGGGGCTGGCGGGTAGCCAGGCGGCGGCTGCTGTGGGTAACCGGCCTGCTGTGGCTGGGGAAAACCCTGGGGCTGCTGCTGGGGGTAGCCCTGCGGCTGCTGAGGATAGCCACCCTGCTGGGGTTGCGGCGGATAGCCCTGCTGCTGCTGCTGCGGAGGGTAACCGGGCTGTTGCGGCTGAGGGAACCGCGGCTGCTGCTGCTGGTACCCGCCCGCTCCCCACGAGGGAGCCGGGGCGCCGGGCTGCCACCCGACGGGCGCGATGGGACGCTGCTGATCGGGCGGGATGTAGGGGGCTGAGGGACCCTGCAGGGCAGCCTGGCTGCGCCGCAGCAAGTCGAGGAGCCGTCCCTTGTCGATATAAAGGTTGCCCGCCAGGGTGGGATTGGGCCCAGGTTCGAAGGTGCACTCGCCACTCTGGAATTCCCAGAGCAGATCGAAGGCCTGCCGAGCTCCGCGGACCCGACCGCCACTCGCGTGGATCAGGGCGCCGCCCTGGAAGGCGTAGACCCAGGTCCCGCGCGGCTCGCGCAGTTCGAGCACGCCCGTCTGGGAACCGTTGACCACCTGGTCGAGGAGGCCAAGGAGGCCGAATCGATCAATGGGGCTGAACGCGGGGCCCGCTGGCTCCTGAGCGCCCTTCTCCACCTTGCCCTTGGCGAAGAGCTTCACACCGCTGTAACCGGCGGTGGGAGGCTGTCCTTGCCCGTGTAAAACCTCCGCTACAACGTGTTACCGGCCAGCAACAGCGCTCGCACCTCGTCGTCGGTGACCTGTGGCCACTCCTCGAAGAAGTTACCAACGGCGTAGAACGGCTCCGGCGTCACCAGGCAGACGAACTCATCGACCTGCGGGGCCAGGATGGCCGCGGTATCCGGCGGCGCGACCGGCACCGCCAGCACAACTCGCCGCGCCCCGCGCCGGCGGAGCGACTCGATGCCAGCCTGGGCGGTGTACCCGGTGGCCACGCCGTCATCGGTGAGGATCGCGGTCCGCCCCTCTACCGGTGGGACGACATTCGCGCCAACTCCCGCCAACCATTCCTGTAAGTCCTGACGTTGCCGTTCGGCGGCGTACATCAGATCGTCCTCCGTCAGCCCCAGGTGCCGGCTCAACTTGTGGTCGAAGACGACGACACCGTGATCGTCGACCGCACCGATCGCCAACTCCGGGTTCTCTGGGGCGCCGAGCTTCCGCACTGGGCAAATCCCGAGCGGCAGATGCAACGCGACCGCGATCGCCTGCGCCACGACCACACCGCCGCGCGGGATGCCGAGGACAACCGTGTCCGGCGCGTCGCGGTAACGCTGGAGCGCCGCTGCCAGGCGTTCACCAGCGTCGAGCCGGTCGCGGAAAATCACGGCACTACAATAGGTCGTTCGCAGCCGTGTAATGGCCACCGAAAGATTGCCGGGGTAGGTTGGCCGTAATGCTGGATGGCACACTGAAGCACGCCGGAGACGCCGAGCAACAGCTGCTCGGGCGCGCGCTCGGCGCCCTGATCTCGCTGAGACGCTTCGACTCGCCGGTCCACTTGGCGCGGGCCGTTCACGGCGCCACGCTTGCCCTCTCGCTGTATGCGGACGGCCTTCCGGCGATTGATGCTCAGCGGATCAAGGAGCTGCGCGCCCAGTCGCTTCAGGTCGCGTTGTCCGATGCCCTGCGCGGCATCAGCGAGGTTGACCGGGACTGGCTGATCGCGACCATGCGCAACGTACTCGGCAAGGCCGGAGAAGTGGCGCTGGCCGAGAACCGACTCCACTAACGACAGGGCCGTCGTTAGCGCCCCTCGCATCGCAATGCCTGGCGTAAGGCGACGCGCGTTGTACTAAGTGATGGCTCTTTCCGCGTGGGAAGTACTCGACCTCGCGGGCGGCCCGCGGAACCCCTGGGGGGAATTGCGTCTAACCTGGCGGCTCCTTCATCAACAGGAGCTGATTGCTCCTCCAACGACACTGCCGAGCCTGCGGCCGGCCCTCGCCCGCGCGGCCTGAACGCCAGATCGCGCCGAGATCGCATGTGGAACAATAGGTCGATGTCCAGCGTCATGCCGTCGATGCCCGGAGTGGGCGACCAGGCGCCGGACTTTACCCTGCGGGGCACCCCTGACGGCGACCCGGTCAGCCTCGCGTCCTTCCGCGGCAACAAACATGTGCTGCTCGCGTTCTATATCTTTGACTTCAGCCCCGGTTGAACGAATGAGCTCACCTCCTTGCGAGGTGATCACGAGCAGTTCGTCAAAGCCGGGACGCAGGTGCTCGCCATCAGCGTGGATCACATCTGGGCGCACAAAGCCTATGCCAAGAGCCTGGGCGACCTGCCCTTCCCGCTCCTGGCTGACTGGGATAAATCGGTGACGCGACGGTACGGCGTCCTCGACGAGAAGAAAGGCGCGGCCGCCCACCGGCCGCTCTTCTTGATCGATTATCGCGGCTATGTCCGCTGGCGCAACCCCGATTTCGACTGGCGCAGCGAGGAACACCAGGCGGACCTCAGCGAAGCCATGCTGGGGCTGCCCATGATCCCCCGGCCAAAGCCCGCGAAGTAAACAAAAAGCCAGCCCGTAGGCTGGCTCCTGTTTCGGAGTGCGGTGGTTAGCTTTTGCCGTTCGCGACCACGGCGAGGATGTCCTTCTCGGACAGGATCAGGTACTCGATCTCGTCGAGCTTGTACTCGCTCCCGGCGTACTTCGAGTAGACCACACGCTCGCCGACCTTGACGTCGAGCGGCTCCCGCTTGCCGGTGGTCTCGATGAAGCGGCCGTTGCCGACAGCCTCGACCATGCCTTCCTGCGGCTTCTCCTTGGCGGTGTCGGGCAGCACGATGCCGCTCTTGGTCTTCTCCTCACGCTCGACGGGCTTGATCACGACGCGGTCGCCCAGTGGACGTAGCTTCATGGAACCCTCCTTAGGTGGTGACAATACGGTTTAGCACTCAATTAGCCCGAGTGCTAATGATAGCCGATAGCGGGGTAGCTTTCAACCCACCGGAAGGGGTCTTGTCAGGTTCGCCCGTAGGGGGTAGGGTCTGGGTAAAGATCTAACTCGGAATAGGGAGGAAATCGATGAAGAGGGGCCTTCGTGTTCTCGCGCTGACGGCCGCGGTTGCGTTCGCGCTCGTGGCGGTGCCGGCTTCAGCCGACGACCATCAGCAATCGACATACTTGGCGCTCGGCGATTCGTACGCCTTCGGCTTCAACCCGAACGTGGTGTTAGCCGGCGGCGGATCGATTCCCGCCAACTTCCCCGGCTACACCGACAGCGTGGCGGGCACGCTCGGTCTGAAGCTGACCAACGCGGCGTGTCCGGGCGAAACAAGCGGCAGCATGATCAGCGGCACGCGGCCGGACAACGGTTGCCAGGACTTCCGGGCATTGTTCCCGCTGCACACCGCGTACAACGGCGCCCAGTTGGCGTTCGCCGTCAAATATCTGCGTTCACACCACCACACTGATCTCGTCACGATCCAGATCGGCGGGAACGACCTTCTCGTTTTGGTGTCGTTCTGCCACGCCGATACGACGTGCGTCTTGAACGGGCTTCCAGCCGTTTTGGCGCAGATGAAGGCAAACCTTAAGGTGATCTACTCCGCGATCCGGAATCGAGCCCACTACGACGGGACCATTGTGGCGGTGCCCTACTACTCCTTCGACTACCGTGACGACAATCCAACCAAAGCCGTCGCCGCATCGCTAGACACGGCCATCGCGAGCGTCGCGACCCGATACCACGCTAAGGTCGCCGACGTCTTCGGCGCCTTTGCGACGGCTTCGGCGGCCGCTGGTGGCATCCCGTGTGCGGCGGGGCTACAAGTGTTTCCGAATCCCACCCCACCGCCAGCCTGCGACATTCATCCTTCGTTGCTCGGCCATGCGGTGATCGCGAAGGCGATCCTGGCCGTCTTGTCCGACGACAACAACGAGAACAACGACAACAACAACAATTAGCTGAATCCGAGGCTCGGGTCCGCGTCAAACGGCGCCGGATCCGGGCCTCGCCGGTCCCACTCGATCAGCGCGGTGACGCCGATCATGGCGGCGTTGTCGGTACACAGCTCCGGGGCCGGGATGACGAGGCGGGCGAGATGCCCGAGTCGGGCTTGCGCCGCCTCCCGGAGCCGGCGGTTTCGCGCCACCCCGCCACCGAGCACGATCGTCGGGGCAGGGTCTTGTGCCTGGGCCGCCTCGACCCGTTGCAGGAGCGCATCGACGATCGCCTCCTGGTAGCTGGCGGCCAGGTCCGCCCGCTCCTGGTCGCTGATCGTCTTGCGTTTGCGGACCTCGTAGAGGAGGGCGGTCTTGACGCCGCTAAAGCTGAAGTCCAGCGCGGGAGCCCGTGGCCGCGGGAATGCCACCGCTCGGGGGTCGCCGGTTGCCGCCAGCTTGTCGATCGCCGGGCCGCCAGGAAAGGGCAGGCCCAGGATGCGGGCGCCTTTGTCGAAAGCCTCCCCCGCGGCATCGTCACGCGTGCGGCCGATCACGGCGATCTCGCCGTTCGGCTGCCAACGAATGAGGTCGCTGTGGCCGCCGGAGACGACCAGACCGAGCACCGGTGGGCGGAGGTGTTCGTCCTCGAGCTGCCCCGCGTAAACGTGGGCGGCCAGGTGGCTGACGCCGATCACGGGGAGTCCGCGCGCCCACGCGATCGCCTGCGCCAGGTTGACGCCGACCAGCAGGCAGCCGATCAGCCCTGGTCCGCGCGTGACACCCACGGCGTCGATCTGCTCCCATCGGGTCCCGGCGTCCTCGAGCGCGCGCTCGATCACGGGGATCAGCGTCTGCAGGTGGGCCCGGGCCGCTAGCTCGGGGACGACCCCACCGTAGGGTGCGTGCAGCGCATCCTGCGAGCGGATGATGTTCGAGAGCAGGCGCGGCCCGTCCGCAACCACCGCCGCTGCGGTTTCATCACAGGATGTCTCGATCGCCAGAACGCGCCGGGTGTTGGTGGCTACTGCGGCGTGCTGCTGTCGAGCCCTTCGATTTCGAGCGTCTGCATGATGTCCTTGAAGCGCTTCTTGAAGGTCGGCGACTGGATCGAATCCGACCACATCACGATCGCGTCCTCATTGTTGTCGGTGTAGTAGCCGCGACGGCGGCCGATCACCTTGAAGCCGAACTTCTCATAGAGGCG
>DATNMN010000232.1:0-3489 GCA_035602295.1 Candidatus Dormiibacterota bacterium
TGCTCGACCTTCCAGTAGACGACCGCACCCCCACCAGCCGGGTTCTTCTCGTCGTCGCTGGGATGAAAACCCACTTCGATAATTCCGGTGTCTAACCAGAAGAACCCGGATCCCGCCTGGACCAGAACGTCGCTGAAGAGGTGCTTTGCGTACCAGGAGGCAGCGGCCAGCGGATCGTTTACGAAGTACATCACCGACACCGCTCTCGCGGCACCCACCTCGAACTCCCCCAGCTGAATGTCTCGTGTCTAGCGAATCAGGCGCGTCAGCAGGAAACTGACCACTACGTAGATCAAGTAGCCGATCAGGATCTGGCCGAAGCCAATCGCGAAGTGCACGTTCATGATGCCCTGGAGGACAGCGAAGGAGAGCGCGAAGAGCAGCGCGTTGAGGATGATGACAAACAATCCCAGCGTCAGGATCGTGATCGGCAGGGTCAGGATCAGGAGGACCGGCCGGATGATCGCGTTGACCAGCGCCAGGATCAGTGCCATGACGACCGCCGCCCACAGGGTTCCGCCGCGAATGCCCCAGACGACATAGAAGACGAACAGCAGGGCGACGACGTGGATCAGGAACCGCGTCAGCACGCCGCCATTCTAAGCCGGCGGGACGGCGTAGATCTGGTAATTCGCGGTGTGCAGCACCACTCGAAAGGTGGTGTTGAAGTAGTCGACGTTGGGGTGGAAGGCGCTGATCTCGTTCGGACCGACGACGACGTAGTCGGCGTGGTAGTGGCGGAGCAGCTCGAGTGTTCCGGGGCCGCCGCGGTAGATGCGGGCAATGTCCGCTTCCCGCTGCGTGTAGTTGATGCCGTAGCTCCACAGCCAGCCCGGGTAGCTCATCAGCACCGAGCGTCCCGCCAGGTCGGCGATCGGGTTCGTCGGTTGCTCGCCGGTGACAAAGACCGCCTTCGGTGGCGTCTGCTGCCGCACCTCGGCCGCCAGCTGTACTTCCTCCGCCGAGAACCAGACATACGCCGGCCCCTGGGGCGGAAGGAATTGCAGTAACGAGAGCACGCCAGACGCGACCAGGCTCAGCCAGATCGCGGCCGCCACCACGGCGCCTCCCACGTGCGCGCGGGCCAGCCGGACGAGCACCGCCCCCACGGCCACCCCACTCGCCATGTACCAGAAGACCAGCAGCTTGCTGTTGTCCCAGTCCCATGGTTGGAACTTGATCAAGTTGGCGACAAGAAAGACCAGGCTGAAGGGCGCGATCAAGAGCCGCATCCGCCCGCGCAGCGCCAGCGGGCTGAGCAAGGCGAGCAAGAGGAGCGGCCAGAACAGACCGGTGTTCTTGATCCAGAACCAGGGCGGGAAGTCAGCGCCTGACACCCAACCGATCAGCCACCGCGGGTACTGGTGATCCGGCGGCGCGCCGGAGTCTCCCGGCACGGCCATTAGCAGTCGCGGCACGGCCAGTAGGGCCATGACCGCAAAGAACCCGAGCCACGCGGGCCGCGGGAAGAGCAGCGCCCAGCACACGGTCACGATGCCGAGCACGACCAGGCTGTGCACGTGGAAGAGGGGCAGCACGCCGGTGAGTCCGCCGGCGGTGAGGAACGCGACCGCGTCGCTCTTGATGGTCCAGCGCCGCCACGATTGACGGATCGCGTCGAAGGTTTCGCGCCAGCGGAAGAACGGCGTCGCGAGCAACGGCGGCGTCAGCAGCAAGAGGACCGCCATGACGATCGCCGCACCGAAGACGAACGACCGCTGCGGGAGGTAATAGGAAAGGATCGGGTTGTACCACTGGATGTTGACGGGCGGATCGAACCGGTCGTAGGTGCGCGGAATGTGCAGCAGCGCATTGGTCAGGCCCAGCCGCGCCGCGTCACCGAAGAAGAACCAGAATCCAACACCACCGCCAAGCAGGGTGAGGGTGACGGCAATCACGCCGGCCCCGATCCCACCGGTGAGGCGCCGCGCCCAGAGGATCAGTCCGCTGAGCGCGAGCACCGTCATCGCCCAGCTGGGCCAGGCGAGCGCCGCCGGGATGCTCCAGCCGCCGGCCACGAGCAGGGCGCTGGCGAAGTCGGGCGCAAACGTATAGCGGAACGGGGTCCCGGCAAAGATCGGATTCTGTGGCGGCAGGTTGTGGCCATAAACGAAGGTGGTCGTGTAGCTGGCGTGGAACGACCAGTCCGACCAGGTGTTGTTGTAGTGCGCGACCCAGGCGTCGGGCATGATCTCCACCGCCCGGAGAAAGAGATAGCCCATCGTCAGCGCGACGACCACGATCGCGACGGCGACCGCGATCGTGGCGGGTTGGGTCCATGGCCGTGTGCGCAGCCCGGGATGGAGCCGCGGTCGGTGGCGCCACAGGAGATACCCGCCGGCGGAAAGCCCGAGGAACGCGAGCAGGACGACGAGTCCGACGCTGACGCCGATCACGAGCGCGACGATGTAGCCCAGCAGCGTGAGTCCAACCACCGCCAGCACGATGGCGATCACCACGCGCTCACCTCCGGTTAGCCAGGGTGGCGCGCCGGCGGCCAGTCCCAGCCCAAGCGTCAAACAGCCGGCGACGAGCGCTAGCCCGGGGAGGTCCAGTAGCAGAGGCACCAGTTGGGCAACGGCTTGACCAGGGCGAACCAGACATGGCTGTTCAGCGCGTCGGCGGTGAGCGGGAGCCCGGTCCACAGCGGATAGAAGTAGAGGAAGAAACCGATCACCATCACCAGGTAGGCATAGGCGGGAACCGCCCCGTTGAAGCGCATCGCGATCCCCGGCAGGCGACCAGAGAGCGTGCGGAGATAAGTGAGCGCGAGCGACAAGGCGAGGAACATCGCCGGCAGGCCGCCTAGCATGTGGTACAGGAAGAGGCCGCGCGGCACCCGCGAGAGCGGCAGCCAGGCGCCGAGGAACGCGACCACGATGAAGATCGATGTGTAGAGCCGTTGGTCGACCGGACCGGCCCCATCACGCCGCGTGGCGCCCGCCGCATCGAGCGTACGTCGCGAACGGTCATCGCGGATCAGTGCGGGCAATCCCACCGCGATCCCGACCAATGACAGCGTGGCGGCCCACCAGATCAACGGATTACCCAGGTTGAAAATTTCGGCCACCAGGGTCGAGCCGCTGGACTGGTCGACGCCGAGACCCTGACCCGCGTAGTAGTAGACAACCGGCCGGAAGTCCAGCGGCCAGGACCACCACGGGCTGTAAAAGATGTGGTCCGCCTTCAAGTTGACGTGGTAGAGCCAGGTCTGCCGGTGCCACTCGGCGATCTCGGTCCAGGCCGCGCCCGGGTTGAAGTGGAAGGGCGCGAAGTTCAGCGCCGGCTGTGGAAGATTGGTGATGCCGTGGGTGATCGTCACATAGCGGATGAAGCTCAGGCCGTAAAAGATCGCCGGCAACAGCGCGAGACTGAGCAACGCGATGCCTGCGGTGGCGCCGTCGTAGCGAGTCCAGCGCACGATAAGGCGAAAGACGAGGATCACGATGATGGTGCCGTAGGCCGCGAGCGTCGTCCATTTCGCCCCCA
>DATNMN010000233.1:0-7354 GCA_035602295.1 Candidatus Dormiibacterota bacterium
GCGTTGAAGATGCGCCGCGCGCGACTCTCGAATTGGCGTCGGGCATCGTGCTCATCGAGCCCGCGATTCCACGCCTCTGCCAGGAAATGCGAAGTTGCATGCCAGATTTTCCTTAGTTCCACGACGCCAAGTGTGACGCAATGGCGCCGCGAAAACTTCGGACACTCGTCCAAAAAGATGACGGTGTCTTTGACGAGATTGCACATGACGCATCACGCTGCGTGCAATTCTTACTTAGGTGGTCTGTCTCCACGCCCGAGCATCTTGCAGGAAGTTGGCGAGCAGTTCATGGCCGTGTTCGGTGAGGATCGCCTCGGGATGGAATTGGACGCCCGCGAGAGGATACTGACGGTGACGCAGCCCCATCACGGTGCCGTCATCGGTCCAGGCGGTGACCTCGAGGTCGGACGGCAGATTCTCCCGATCGACAACCAGGGAGTGGTAGCGGGTTGCCACAAATGGACTAGGGATGCCTCGAAAGACCGATTGCGCCGTGTGGGTGACGCGCGAGACCTTGCCGTGCATCACCTGCGACGCGCGGCGGACGGTTCCGCCGTAGGCCTCGCCCAGGCACTGATGACCAAGGCACACGCCCAGGACGGGAAGCGTGGGGCCGAGCTCGAGCAGCAGGTCCTTACAGATGCCGGCCTCGGCCGGCGTTCCCGGTCCGGGCGAGAGCACGACTGCCACCGGGCTCAGCGGCGCGATCTCCGGCAACGTGATCTCGTCGTTGCGGCGAACGAGCACCTCTTCCCCGAGCTCGCCGAGGTACTGCACGAGGTTGTAGGTGAACGAATCGTAGTTGTCGATCACCAGCACGACCTCCCTCCGATGCATCTCAGCCTCCCTCCTGCCCTTCCACCGACGGACTGGCGCCGGCCAGTGCCTGCAGCAGCGCGGATGCCTTGTTCTTGGTCTCGAGCAGCTCTTCCGCCGGGACCGAGTCGGCCACGATCCCCGCGGCGGCCTGCACCGTGGCCTGCCCGTCCTTGACCACCATGGTTCGGATCGCGATACAGGTATCGAGGTCACCGGTGAAGCTCAGATAGCCGATGGCGCCGGCGTAGACGCCTCGCCGTTCGCGCTCGAGGTCGGCGATGATCTCCATGGCCCGAATCTTGGGCGCGCCGGTCACGGTGCCCGCCGGAAAGCAGGCGCGCAGCGCGTCCATGGGTGTGCAATCCGGTCGCAGCGTCCCGACGATGTTCGAGACCAGGTGCATGACGTGTGAGTAGCGCTCGACCGTCATCAGTTCGGTGACCTTCACGCTGCCGATCTCGCACACCCGCCCGAGGTCGTTGCGCCCGAGGTCAACGAGCATGACGTGCTCCGCGCGTTCCTTCTCGCTGGTGCGGAGCTCCTCCTCCATCCGCCGGTCCGCGGCGTCGTCCCGGCCACGGCGGCGGGTGCCGGCGATCGGCCGGTAGCGCAGCTGACGGCCCTGCACGGTGACGAGGATCTCGGGCGACGTTCCCAGGATGGTGACGGCCGGCAGCTTGAGGAAATACATGTAGGGCGATGGATTCAAGGCTCGCAGCAGCCGGTAGATGTCTAAGGGTTCGGCCTGGAGCGGCACCGTGAAGCGCTGCGCGAGCTGCACCTGGTAGATGTCTCCCGCCAGGATGTGCGCCTTTGCCGCCTCGACGGCCCTGAAAAAATCCGGCTGCGACACGTTGCCCTGGGGGCTGACCGCGGTGGGCCGGTTGGCCGGCTCCAGGGCGCGCAGGCGCACCGTACGGTTCAAGCGCCGGGCCAGGTCGTCGATCCGTGCGATGGCCTCCGCGTAACGGGCTTCGATCGGTGCTCGCTGGGCGCGAACGTGCGTCACCAGTTTCAGTTGGTGGCGCACATGATCGAAACAGGCGAGCGTATCGGTGATGATGAAGACGCCGTCGGCCACGCCCAGCGGATCCGACGGCGGAACCGGAAGGCGCTCGAGGTAGCGCGCGGCCTCGTAGCCGAGGTAGCCGACGGCGCCCCCACAAAATCCTTCCGGAAGGCCGTCGGCCGGTTCCGCCGCGAATGTCTGCAGGTAGGCTTCCAGCGCCCGCAGCGGGTCCGGTCCCTCGAGCTCGTGCCGGCCGTTGGCATCCTGGACCGTGGCCATCGCGCCCGCGATCGTGACGATCGCCATTGGGTCCGCCGCCACGAAGGAATAGCGGCCGAGGTGTTCGCCGCGCTCGACACTTTCGAGCAGGTAGGCGGGGCCGTCGCTCGCAAGCGCCGCGTAGGCCGTCACCGGGGTGAGCGCGTCCGACAGCATGTCCCGAAAGATTGGGACCATCGGCGCGCGCCTGGCACGTTGCCTGACCTCGTCGAGCGTCAGCGAGACGGACATGTGACCCCTGCCGTCATGACGCTGCAGGATACGGGTTCTTGGGCCCGAGCGGCGTCACCGTCGCCGCAGGCTGGTCCGCCAGACTGGCCAGCAGCGATCCGGCCGACGCTGGCACGTCCTTCGCCGCTCGCACCAGGTCGGCGAGCACCGCGCTGGCGGCCGCGTCCGGGCCCGCCCCCGGTCCCTGGAGGACCAACGACCCCGCGTATTGGGCGTCGAGCGCAATCGCATTCATGGCCCCATCGACGCGCGCCATCGCGGCGTCCTCGGGAACCAATCGCGGCCGGACATCGGCTTCGATGCTTGCGTCATCGTGCGTCGTCGCGGCCGCGATCAACTTGATGACGAAGCCACGCCGGCGTGCCTCCGCGAGCTGCGTCGGTTCGAGGCTGCGAATCCCCACCCGCTCGATCTGGGACGGGTCGACGCGGCGGCGGAAAGCCAGCATCGCGAGGATGGCAAGCTTGGCGGCCGGGTCGTTGGCGTCGACATCGGCGCTCGGATCAGCCTCGGCAAGGCCGCGCCGCTGGGCGTCGGCGAGCGCCTCCCCATAGGTCGCCCCGCCGGCAATCGCCCCGAGGATCGAATTGGTCGTGCCGTTGAGGATGCCGATGATCGAGCGGATGTGGTCCGCCGCCAGCGTGTCGGCCAGCGTTTCCACGATCGGAATGGCGCTCGCGACCGACGCTTCGAAACGAAGCCGCCCGAGCCGAGCGAGCGCCGGACCATGGGCGGCGATTACCTGCTTGTTCGCGGTGATCACCTCGAGACCGGCGGTCAGGGCGTTCTTTATATAGGTGTGCGCCGGCTCGAGCCCACCGACGAGCTCGACGACCGCGTCCAGGCTGGGACGCGCGATCAGTTCCTCGGCGGTCATCAGGGGAGCGGGCGCCGTCCGGCCCTGCGGACGCGCGACCGCAATAGCCTCCAATCGGATTGGCCTGTTCGCCGCACGACTGATCGCATCCGCGTCCTCGACCAGGCGCTTCGCCAGCGCGCCGCCGACGTGGCCCAGGCCGAACATGCCGATCCGAAAGGGTGCTCGCAGCATTTTCCGGAACGGTAGCATGGCGGCCATGACGCCCGGCATCATCGAGCGCTACGCGGCCTCGCTGCCCGTCACCGCGACGACCCCACGCATCACCCTCGGGGAGGGGTCGACACCCCTCGTCCGCTCCTCGCGGATTGGGCCATCCATCGGGCTGCACCAGCTCTATTTCAAGTACGAGGGGCTGAACCCCAGTGGATCCTTCAAGGACCGGGGGATGGCGCTGGCGACCGCGAAGGCCGTCGAGGCCGGGGCGAAGACCCTGCTCTGCGCTTCCACAGGTAACACGAGCGCATCCGCGTCGGCCTACGCGGCGCGGTGTGGCCTTCGCGCCGTCGTGGTCGTCCCTGCCGGGGGCATCGCCGCTGGCAAGCTGGCCCAGGCCCTCGCCTACGGGGCCACGGTCCTCACCGTCAAGGGTTCGTTCGACACCGCACTCAGGCTTGTGCGGCAGGTCGCCGACCAGCCTGGCGTGGTCCTTGTCAACTCGGTGAACCCGTTTCGCATCGAGGGCCAGAAGACGGCCGCCTTCGAGATCGTCGAGCAGTTACGGGAGGTCCCGGCGCAGCTCTTCATCCCGGTGGGCAACGGTGGCAACATCACCGCGTACTGGCGCGGGTTCTCGGAGCTGGCTCGTACCCAGGGCTCTTCCCGGCCACAGATGCAGGGCGCCCAGGCGGAGGGCGCGGCCCCACTGGTGCGCGGCAAGCCGGTGGCCAGGCCGCGGACGGTCGCGACGGCGATTCGGATTGGGAATCCCGCCTCCTGGGAGAGCGCGATCGCGGCCCGCGATGAGTCCGGTGGCAGCATCGAGGCGGTCAGCGACGCGGAGATCATGGCGGCACATCGCCGGTTGGCCCGCGAGGAAGGCTTGTTGGTCGAGCCGGCCTCGGCCGCCGGCGTCGCGCTGCTGCTGGCGCGTGCGCGGGCCGGAAATGTGCGCCGGGACCAGCCCATCGTCTGCGTCCTGACGGGGCACGGGTTGAAAGACCCGGAGGCTCTCACCCGCGGGCTGAAGATTCCCAGACCGGTCGAGCCGACCCTCAGCGCGCTGCGCCGGGCCCTGGTCTAATCGCCGACGTCGTCACCGTGGACCGCGTCGGGTCCATGTTGCCCGTTGGAGCAGGCGGCATCATTGAAGGTGAAGCTGTCGCATGTCCCCAAGACCGAGAACGTCGCACCCGGGTCAGGGCTTCCGGCCAACTGCGAGGTTGCTGTGCCCGTCAGCGCTCCCGTCCTCGGGTCCACGGTCGCGGTGACGGTCAGCGTGTAGCCGGTGAATAAGGCGCCGACGTAGAGACAGGACAAGACGTTTCAGTGAGGTACCCCCGAGGTGCGAGGTTGGTATTAAGGCGAATGTCGCCCTCGATTTAGGATCTGTCAACGATCGCGACTGTCTGCGGTTCGTGGTTGACTTGCAATGAACGGCCGCGTAGATTCACGTCGAGCTAGATGGCGGAAGAGGGGAACATCTTGAGCGAGTCTCGCTACGCCACCGAGATTCGGTGGCTGTTTCAGGCGGGCCTGCTCGTCTTCGTGATCACGGTCTCGATCGGCATCCTCAACGGCTTTCACGTCATCACGCTACCGCGGCAAGTGCTGCTCACCCATGTTCACGCCGGCACGCTCGGCTGGATCACCCTGGGCGTCATTGCGATCTGCTTCTGGTTGTTTGGTGACACATCGTCGGTGGCCGAGAATCCGCGGTTCGTTCAGGCACTGGGTCTGCTGGCCGCCCTGGGCATCCCGATCTACGTGCTCGCCTTCCTCAGCGGCAATCTGCTGGCACGGGCCATCTTCGGATTTCCGGTCCTGATCGCCATCGTCGGCGTCCTCATATGGCTGATCGCGCAGGCCCGCCAGGCGACCATGACCGTGCCGCGACTCGCTGTGCTCGCCGCCATCACCACGCTGGTCGTCGGATCCACGATCGGGGTGCTGGTGCAGCTCGAGTTGGCGAGCAACTCCCAGTTTCTTCCAGACGGCGCCATCGGCGGACACGTCACCGCGCAGGTGGTCGGCTACCTGGTCCTGATCGGCATGGCGATCAGCGAGTGGCGACTGAAGAACACACCCGGCCTCACCTGGCCGGGCATGATTCAGGTCGGCCTGCTGTTTCTCGGCGGCATCCTCATCACGATCGGCGCCCTGTTGAATGTCCAGCCATTGCTCGGTGCCTTCATTCCGGCGGAGCTGACCGCTGTCATCATCTATTGTGTCCGGCTCGGGCCACAGCTCCGGCGCATCGATTGGCTCGCCCCGACTAGCGACCGCCACTTCGGGCTGGTCGTTCCCTACCTAGTCCTGAACCTCGGCCTGCTGATCTGGCTGATCACCGGCGTCGTCACCAAGACTTATGCGCGCATCGAGCTGATCCCCCTGTGGCTGATCTTCGCCTTCGATCACACGATGTTCATTGGCGTCATCTCGAACTCGCTGTTCGGCCTGATCCAGCAGGCAAGCCGCAGCGCTGAGCGATTCTGGCCGTGGGCCGAGCACGTGGTCTTCTGGGGCATGAACGGTGGCATGATCGGCTTCGTCCTCACCCTGGCCACCGATCAGCGTGGATTGGAGAAGCTGTTCACGCCGATCATGGGCGGCAGCATCCTGGTCGGCATCATCACCTACTCGGTTCGCTTTCGGCGGCTTCGGACGGCTGCGCCGTCCATGGCCGACGCAACGGCCTAGGTCGAGATCGCCTCGACGACCGCGTCCGTCATCGTGCCCGTGCTCACGGTCGCTTCGCCGGCACCCGCGATGTCGGCGGTACGCAGGCCAGCCGCAAGGACACGCGAGACGGCCCGCTCGATAACCTGCGCCCCATCCTCATGATTGAGCGACCACCGCAGCAAGAGCGCCGCGCTGAGGATGGCGCCGATGGGGTTCGCGATCCCTTTGCCCGCGATGTCGGGCGCCGACCCATGAATCGGTTCGTATAAGCCGAGCGTCCCGCCACCGAGACTCGCTGAGGGCAACATGCCGAGCGCACCCGCCAGCATCGACGCCTCATCGGTGAGGATGTCACCAAAGAGATTCTCGGTGACGACAACATCGAAGGCCTGTGGCCGGCGCAGCAACTCCATGGCGAAAGCATCCACCAGCATGTGACTGCAGGCGACGTCCGGGTAGCGCTCCGCCACCCGGCTGACGACCACCCGCCAGAGACGCGAGGTCTCCAGTACGTTGGCCTTGTCGACGGAGAGAAGGCGGCGCCGGCGCATCCGGGCCAACTCGAAGGCGCGGACCGCGACCCGCTCGATCTCGGGCGTGCTGTAGCGCATGGTGTCGACCGCGGCCTCACCTCGCGGTGTTTGGTAGCGCCGCTTGGGCTTGCTGAAATAGAGCCCGCCGGTGAGCTCACGGACTACCAGCAGGTCGACGTCGCGGACGCGCTCCGGCCGCAGCGCTGAGGTGGCGACCATCGCCGGGTCGACGCGCACCGGGCGCAGGTTGGCGAAGAGGCCGAGGCCCTTGCGCAAGCCGAGGAGGGCAGTGCCGGGACGGAGCGAGCTGGTCGGCGATGCATCGTCCCACTTCGGTCCCCCGACGGCGCCGAAGAGGATGGCATCGGCCGTCTTGCAGAGCCGCAGGGTCTGCGGACGAAGCGACACGCCGTAGGCATCGACTGCGGCGCCGCCGATCAAATCCTCGACGTAATCGAGCTGCAGACCGGATTGAGCAGCAGCGGCGTCGAGCGCCCGGCGCGCCGCGTCGGTGACCTCGGGGCCGATGCCATCGCCGGGCAGCACGACGATTCGGGCGGCGGCGGCCACGCTAAATTTTCATCCCTTCCATCGTGGGCACGATTTTAGGGGAGGCGGAGTAGGGACTCCGCCTCAGTCGGGACGGGAGGGAAATCAGACCTGCGTAGTTCCGGGTTGGCTCGTCGGCCCTGGCGGCGGAACCGTTCCGTGTGCCCGGTCGTGCCAGGCCTTCAGCGTCGCTTCGATGAACGGCGGCAGGGTAAA
>DATNMN010000234.1:0-12238 GCA_035602295.1 Candidatus Dormiibacterota bacterium
CTGACGTAGCCGTCTTTGTGCTTGGTCTGCTCGTAGACCGGTTTGAGCACATCGGCCGCCATCTGGATGTCCTCGACGATGAGGCCCAACATGACCTCTTCGTCCGACTTGCCGCCGGCAATCAATTTCTTCAGCGCCTCGTCGTAGTCGCTGCTGCCACCGATCGCCTTTTCGAAGATGGTGGGGTTCGAGGTCATGCCGACGACAGCATCCTCCGCGATCATTCGCTTGAGCTCACCAGACGTCATCAAGCTCCGGCTGATGTAGTCGAGCCAGACGCTGGTGCCTGCCTCGTAGAGCTCAAACAAGGGGTTCTTGGCCATCGTTCCTCCTATGGCGTCCGACAGATCGGGCCGAATACTAGACTCTCACACCCGGCCGTGGCCTTGTGCCGCCGATTCGGCGATCCGCTTTAGGCGAGCCAGTGATTCTGCCGGGCCGTTGCGCAGCCCCGAGCCGAGCAGGCGTTCCACCAACCAGCCCCGCCAACCTGGCGGGAGGGTGAAGTCTCAACCGAATTGGACACGGCTGCCTCCCTCGACCGGGCGTACGCTGATGTGCTCTCGCATTCGGATGCCGAATGGGAATTGGACGCAAAGCTCGAAGTCGTGGGTCGTCGGATCGACGCGGTCGAGGTCGAAGCGAAACCGAAGGCGGATGCCGAGCGCGCCACCGCTCAGCAGCACGACCTGTCCGGGTCGTGCGGGTCCGGGTGGCTCGACCGAGTCCACCCGGGCGTCGGTCCACGTCTCGTAGGTCGCTGGATCCGTCAAGAGCCGCCAAACGGTCTCGGGCGACGCCGCCACGGTGTCAGCCGGGCAGACGTAGAGACCCACGCCAGCGCGGCCTAGGTGCCGACGCCGCTCAAAGTGATCCGCTGGGTGCCGGCATTGTCGGTGATGGTGACGACGCCCGACCGCGCGCCGGTGCCTTGCGGGAGGAATGTAACGGTGATCGTGCAGCTCGCTCCGGCCGCGAGCGTGTTACCGCAGTTGGTGCTCATCGTGTAGTCGCCGCCAAACAGCCTGATGCCGGTGATGGATAGCGTCCCGTTGCCTCCGTTGAAGAGCACGACGGACTGCGGGGCGGTTGGATTCCCGACAGTGGCGCCGCCAAAGTTGACGAATCCGCTGCTGAGCAACACCCGGGCCGCAGTTCCGGTCCCGTGCAAGGCGACGGACTGGCTGCCGCCCGCGCCGTCGTCGTACAACGTGAGGCTGGCCGCGCGGAGGCCGTAGCCCTGCGGCGTGAAATTGATCGTGACGGTGCAGGTTGCTCCCGGCTGAAGTGTGCGCACGCAGTCACTCGACTGTCGGTAATCGCCGGCCGCCGCCCCGCTGATCGCGATGGCGCGGATCGTGAGCGCGCCATCGCCGGTGTTGGTCACCGTCACCGTCTGCGGCCCAGCCGACCCACCGAGGTTCGAACCGGGCGTCAGCACCGCGGTACTCAGCGTCGCCACCGGCTGATAGCCAATGCCATCGAGCTTCACCGTGTCCTGGGATTGCGCGGCGTTGGCATCGTCGGTGACGAGCAGGCTGCCATGACGGGCGCCTGCGCCTTGCGGGGTAAAGGTGACGCCGATCGGGCAGGTAAGGCCCGGAAGCAGCACGGATGGACAGTGTGGCAACGCCTTGAAGTCGCCGGTCGCCGCAATGCCGGCAATGGTCAGCGGACCATCGCCGCCGTTGGTGAGCGTGACGGTCTGTTGCGCGGACGTGGCGCCAACGTTCTGGCTGAAGTTGAGCCGGCTGGGGCCCAGGCGCGCCAGCGCCATGGTCGAGATGCCCGTAACGGGGATGCGCTGCGGACTATCAACTGAATCATCCGCCACCACGATGTATCCGTCGCGCTCGCCCAGATTGGTCGGGATGAAGGTGACGCTGATGGTGCAGCTTGCGCCCGGCGCCAGTGCCGTCGGGCAGTTGTTGGTCTGCGAGAAGTCGCCCTCGTCGTGGATGGCGCTGAGATGGAGCGGCGCCTGACCGGTGTTGACCAGCAGGATGGTTTCGTTCGCGCTGCTCGCCCCGAGGTTCTGGGTAAATGTCATCGACTGCCGGCTGAAGCTGGCCATTGATTGCGCCAGGCTTCCGGTCAGCGGGACCGATTGCGACGTGCCGCCGGAGGTCAGATCGCCGACGGAGTTCCCGGCGGCGTCGTCCACCACCGTAAGCATGCCGGTCCGCGTTGCCTTGTCGTCGGGAGCAATCTGGCCGAGCATGACCGTGATCTGGCAGCTGCTGTGCGCCGTCATCACGCTTGGACAGTTGTTGCTCTGCGAGAAACCGGGGCTGGTTCCCTGGTCGAGCCCAATCGACGTGATGTGCAGCAGCCCATCGCCGTTGTTGGACAGAGTGACGATCCCGGGTGCGGGCGGCGCATTCGCCGGTTGGTGAATGACAACCGCGGGCGGGCTGAGGCTGACCAGCGAGGCAGTGCCCCGTCCCGTCAGCGTGACGACCTGGGCGCCGCCGATGGCGTCGTTAGGGATGACGACACTGCCGGTATGGCCGCCGGGCGCGCGCGGTTGAAAGGCGACCTCGAAGGAACAGCTGCTCCCCGGCTCGAGCCGGGCCTGAGCGCACGAGTTCTTGGCCGGGTTGAGGTAGAAGTTGTCCCGGTCGGCGCCGAGGTCGACAGCGCCCATGACGAGAAGGCCGCTGCCGGTACTGGATACGGTCACGCTCTGCGGCTGGCTCAGCCCGGCGAGGTTAGTGGGATCAAAGTTGAGCTGCGTCCGCTGGATGCCCGCCTGCGTAACGCCGAGCCAGCGGATCCGGCCGTTGAAGCTGTCCGCCACCAGCAGCCCCCCGGACCCACCGAGCGTGCTCACGCCGCGTGGGCTATTGACCTCAGCGGCGTCGGCCGGGCCCGCGTCACCGAGCAAGCCGGCGCTGGGAGACCCGGCGACCGACTGGCCGGCCACCGTCGTTACGGTGCCCGCGGTCAGATCGATGCGCCGGATGCGCTGATTCAGGTAGTCGGCGACGTAGAGGTTGGTCTGGTCCAGCGCCGCGCTCCACGGGCGGTTGAACTGGGCCTGGACGATTGCGGACCCGTCCGCCATCGCCTGGTCTCCCGTCCCGGCCAGCGTCGTGATCACGTTGGTCGCCCTGGAGTCGAGCGGCTTGTTGGTCTTGGGGCTGATGGGGCTGACCGCGGCCGCTTTGCGGATCCGATGATCGAAGCTGTCGGTGATGAAGAGGTTGGGCGGGATCGAGGCATCGACGCTGATCCCGTATGGGAAGTACAGACCGGCCGCGGTTGCGGGACCGCCCTCACCACTAAATCCAAGGCGACCGGTGCCGGCGACCGTATAGATCGTGCCGCCGATGACTTCACGAATCCGGCCGTTGTAGGTATCGGCGATGAACAGGTCGCCCGCCTGGTCGACCGCCACCCCGGTTGGATAGCTCAACAGCGCACTCGTAGCTGCCTGGCCGTCGCCGCCATAGCCGGCCTTTCCGGCTGTGCCGGCGACGGTGGTCACCGTGTGCTGGGTGAGATCCACCGCGCGGACGACATTATTAAAGGTATCCGCGACATACAAGCGACTGCCATCCGGGCTAAGGGCCGACCCCATCGGATAGGCAAGGCGGGAGCCGGTGAGCTTGGTCGATGACGCGTCCGGCAAGCCCCGGAGGCCCCCCGTGCCGGCGAGCGTGCTCACATCATCGGCATCGTTGTCGCCGGCCGCGTGATTGTCCGGGTCGGCATCGCTGCTGACGAACGTGCGGATCGTCTGGTTGAAGGTGTCGACGATGTATCGCTGGCCCCGGACAGCCGGGACCGCGGCGTCTCCCAGGGCGCTGAGCTGGGACACCACGGCGGCGGGCGCCGCGAATTGGGCGGCGGTGGGCGGTTGGCCGTCGCCCGCGAAACTCGAGGTGCCGTTGCCCGCCTCGATGTGGATGTTGTGTGCCGGGGCGGCTGAGAGCGTGCCTTCGAGCACGCGGATCAGGTTGTTGCCGGAGTCGGCGATGACAACGTCGCCGTTGGAACGAACCGCGACGCCGGTCGGCGACGATAGTTGCGCCAGGATGGCCGGGCCACGGTCACCGAATTCGCCGGCCTTGCCGGTGCCCGCGACAGTGCGGAGCACGTGGTCAGTCACCGAGAGTTCGCGGATCGCGTTGTTGCCGGTATCGGCGATGAAGAGGTTGGCTTTGTCGTCGAAGGCCAGGCCCGACGGCATCTTGAGCTGCGCTGCCGTCGCCAGCACACCGTCGACAAAGCCCGCGACGCCCGTGCCCACGGTGCTGAGTGCGCCGCTGACCAGGTCGTAACGCCGGACTACATTGTTATAGGTGTCGGCGATGTAGAGGCCGTCGCCGTTGACCGCGAGGCCGCGCGGCTGCAGCAAGGGGGCGCCGACCAGGGTGGTGATCGTGCCCGTTTTGTCGACGACCCGTACTCGGTTGTTGAGCGTGTCGGCAATGTAGACCTGGTTGCGCTTCGCGTCCCAAGCGACGCCGTACGGCGAATTCAGCTTCGCGGTCGTCGCCAGGCCATGGTCGCCCGAAAATCCGAAGCCGCCGGCGCCGGCGAGCGTGCTGATGACGGCCGTCGGCGAGCCACTCGGGCTATCGATCGGCGGAATCGTGACGGTCGCCTTGCGCACCTGGTCCCCGAAGGTATCGGCGATGTAGACGTCGAAGCCGGTCACCTGGTATCCGAGTTGCGTCACCTGCCCGATCGCGACGGCGTAGGGTCCTGCGAGCTGCGCCTTCGCGGGATTGCCGCCGTCGCCTTCGACGGCCATACTGCCCGCGCCGGCAAAGGCGACCTCGCTGTTGTCGATCAAAAGTCGAACCAGGTGGTTGACCGGGTCGGCGACGAACGTGTAGCGCCCGAACACGGCGAGTCCGAAGGGCTGCTGAGCCACGTCGGTCGGTTTACCGGCGGCGGGTGCTCCGGCGTACGTCGCCAGCTCGGGACGGCCGGGCACTGGGGCGGCCGCCTGCACGGCGAGGGGAGGATTGGTGGCGACCTGCGGGATTCCGACGGTGGCAAGGAGGACAGCGGGACCTGCGGCGCGCCAGCCCCGGACCCCCCAATGGCCCCGTCTCTTCATGCGGTTACCCCTTACGTCGTTACCCGATGTGATCATACGCCCCGCTCCGAGCCTTTAACGGCGGAGGACGAAGTCCGAGGGTTGAGACCGTCCGGGCGTCACGAGGAATGGCGCGTCGGCCTCGATCGCGGAGCCGGCGCGGTCACCAAACGGATTGGCCACGATCGCCTGTAGCAGTCGCGGGCCAAGCAGGTCGTGATACATGACCAGAATCGGGATCCGAAACGCGCCGTTGGCGTCGGTCTTGATGGCCGCGGGTAAGGGCGACAACAACGCCGGCGGCTGCCAGTTCAGCACAACGATCGTGCTGTTCGCGGGAAAACCGCTCCCAACCGCGATGGTGACGAAACCCGGCGGGCCGATGGGTGGATCGAGCGCCACCGATGGCTGCAGGCAGGGGATGGTGTAGGTTGCGTCGGCTTCCCGCTGGCGGAAGTCGTCGGCACGCACCAGGTGCAGCCCTTCGGCCGGCATGCTCAGCGGGATGTCACGATTGAAACGACCGAACACGTCCGTTTGGGCTTCGAAGCTTTGTGGGTTGCCGCCCGGACCCGCATCGAACGTAATCAATACCGCGCTGAACGGATTGAAATTGTCGCCGGTGACGTTGGCGATCGTCTTCTCCGGTTGGGCCGGCGCGCTTGCGCCTAGGCTCGGCTTCGGCGTGGTATGCGGTGCCACCTTCTTGAAGATGTTCGACGCCGCGATCACAGCCGCGGCCGGCTGAAAGCAGGTCGGCGTGATGCGGATCGTCGCCGGGGATGGGATTGCGGTCGCCGGCGGCCCGCTGAGCCACAGCACAAAGTGCCGGTTGCTCTTGTGAACCTCCAGCCCATCGGTGAAACTGGACTGGACTACGTCGATGCCCGGCTCGAAGCTATTCGAGTAGGTCAGGGTGGCCCGGCCGTCGGCATTGGTAGTTGCGGCCGGCAGGCTCTTACCCTTGTTGGGCCCGCTCAGAATGGTGAAGCTGACCACCACCTTTGGGATGGTCGCGCCGCGCCAGTCTTCGACGATCGCGGTGACGGTCGTTGGCCCCGGCATCTTGAGCGTCGCGGGCGCCGTGTCGACCTGAATGCGTGACGCCGGGAACGTCGCACTGAGCCCGATCTGAGCTGCCAATGCGCGACCGCCGAACAGCGTGGCGATCAAAATCCCTATTCCAACGGCGGCCGCGGCCAGCGGGACGCGTCGCATCAACTAGCTACTCGGCGGGTTCTTGAAATATCCGCTGTAGTAGACGGACGCGTTGCAGAGGCTCCCGGCTGGATCGGGGCTGCAGCTCAATGTCATCGTCTGGCTCTCTTTGAAGACAAGCGGCGTGACGAAATGGAAGTCGAGATCACGGAAGTTCTCCAGCCGCAGGACCAGCAGCACCTGGTCGGGTTTGTTGGCCTCCCGCCGGACCAGGTAGATGGTGCCACTGTTGCCACTGGGGTTCTCGAAGATCAGGTCAGTGACCGCCAGCCCTCCGCCCTGAGGCACGGTGATCGCGCTTTCCAGTTGCGCGGGGGTCGCTTGCGAGTTGACCGCCAGGCGCGACGACCAGACATCGCCCTTGACCGGGTTGGCACCGGTCGCCCCTCCCGCCCCGCCGCCGGTGACGGCCGCCGGATTAGCCGCCTTCAGCGTGTTGACCTGCTGCTGCAGCGCCGACGTCTGCGGCTGCAGGGCATCCTTCGCCAGGCTCGAGAAGCTGGGCTTCAGCAGGACGAACCACAGGATGGCGAGAACCAGAACCAACGCGGCCAGCGCGATGACTGCCGGGAGCAGCCAGGTCGGAATCAAACCCTCCTGCTGCATCGAGCCGTCGACCGTGATGGTCGGTAGACCGTCCTGGTGGACGTTGACCTTGTACGGAGCGAGCTTGGGCGGACCAGAGAGGAACCGCTGGCGTGGGTTGATCCGAATCGACGCAAAGCTCGCCGTCCCTGGTTCCGCGGTGAGCGCCGGCGGCGTGATCGTGAAGTTGAGCTTTCGATCGGGGTCCGCTGCCGTCAGTCGAGCGTTGATGCGGACATTGCCCCGGTTGTCGAGGGCGAGCTGGGCTCGCGCATGCGAGCTGCCTTTCGCGGTCCTCGGGATCAGCTCGGCGGACGTATCGTTGAACGGCCCGACTTCGACCACGCCTTCCTCGACCAGCGAGGCACGGGCGTCTTCGCGGGATTTGACCCGAACGGCAAAGGGGATGGCCTTGGCCAGAACGGTGGATGACTTCGGTGGCTTGAACCGGACGCGCGCGACCGCCTCGGCTCCTGGAAAGAGCGGGACGACCGCCGGCTCGACGATGGCCCAGGCGGACGCGTCGCCCAGAACCTCGAGCGTGAACTGATCGACAACAGTCCCCGAGTTGCGGATGCGAACTTCGGAGACCGCCTCGCCACCGGGTGTGACGGTCACAGCCTTGCTTGCGAGCGTGGCGGTAGCAGCCATAAGCGCTCGCATCATAGGTAGCGCTCGGTGACCGGGCCATAGCCCGAGAGGCACACCTGCAGGCATCACGCGCTGCCCGTTAAGTCCCCGTTAAGTGCCCGGAAAGTGCAGCGCATCAGACTCACCGGTGGCGCGATTAGCAAAGAGGCAGGGGCGCCGTCATCGAGGAGGAATAGACCGTGATCGCAACTCGCCCGAGTGTATTAACGGACCGGACGCGCGTTTTCGTTGCCGCTTCTGACCCAGTTTCACGGGCCGGCATTGCCAGCCAGCTTCGATCGAATCACGGCCTGGAAACCGTCGAAGAGCGCCAGGTCGATGCTGATGTCGTTGCACTCGTCGTCGCCGACCAGATGGACGAGGAGACGGCGCAAACGATCCGGGCCTTGAAGCGCCGCGGCGTCGAACGCGTGGTGCTCATCGTCACCCGTGTCGATGACACCGGCTTGCTGAGTGCGCTCGAGGCCGGCGCTCGCGGCGTGCTTCGACGCAACCAGGCCACGCCCGAGAATCTCTTCGAAGCCATCCGTGCCGCGGCCGGCGGCGAAGGCGCGCTATCGCCTGATTTGCTGGGCCGCCTACTCGACCAGGTCGGCCGTTTGCAGCGGCAGGTGTTGAATCCGCGCGGTTTGAGCTTCGCCGTGCTTACCGATCGTGAAATCAAAGTGCTGAAGCTGCTCGCCGATGGTCTCGACACCGCCGAGGTCGGGCGCCGCTTGTTCTATTCGGAGCGCACTGTCAAGAACATCGTCCACGACGTGACCAGCCGGCTCAACCTTCGCAACCGGACGCAGGCGGTCGCCTACGCGCTGAGACAGGGCTTGATCTAGGACCCATCCGGGTCCTGGCCCCATCGTGCCAACGACGGTCGTCGAGCACGAGGCCGAGGAGAAAGCCCCCGCGCACGGGACTGAACCTCAGCGCCAGGATGGCACGCTGTCGGACGTCGATCGGGCCGGTTCGGTCCCCGTCGCCGACCTGGCCGCGGCGCGTCCCGCGATGCTTCATCCGCGATTGCTGCTGGGTCTCCAAGCGCGCGCCGGCAACGCGGCCGTCGCCGACCTGATCGCCCGCTCGCAGCAGCCTGAACCGGTCCAAGCGCCGGAGCGGCCCGCGTCGGAAGCGGTGGCCGTCGACACGCAGACAAGCGAGGCCTCGCCGCCTGAAGCACCGACGGCCGTTCCTCGTGCCGGCGAAAGCGACGACGAGCTGGCCGAACTCGATACGGCCGCCGATGCCCCGCCGGTAACAGCCCCGGTCGAGCCCACTGATGAACGCGAACTCGTCGCGCAGGATGCCCAGGCCGAACTGGCCGAGGACGCCAGCCAGTCTGAGGATCAGCCGGAGGCGATCGGTGGCGCCGCTGAGCCAGGCGCGCCAATCGAGGCCCGCCCGCCACCGACGATCCCCGATGTGAGCGGCGCTGAGCCTGCCGCTGGACTGGCCCGGGTTGGCAGCCTCCCGCCCGCGCAACTGCTGAGCTCGCTGGCGTTGGTCTCCGGCGCCGCGGACCGCCACGCGGCCCGTGAGCATGAAGGGCTCGCCGCGAGCCCACCGCAACGACCCCGCCACCCGGGCGCACCGTCGACGGTCGAGTCACCCGCGTCGACCCGGATCGTGCCCGCAGAACGAGCGCCGATTAGCATCCCGGCGCCGCCGGAAGGGCGCGACGTGGAGATTCGCCGACCCGCGGCTCCTCCGACCGTCCCCGAAGTGCCCTTTCAGAATGGCCAGCTGCCTGCGCGGGATCCCGGCCTGGAGCTGAAGCCGGGGCCGCTCCCTCAGCTTCCGCTCGAGGGTTCGGCCGACCCCGCAACCGTGCAGCAGCACCGCAGCCATCTTCGGACCGGCCTCGAACAAGAGCACACGAGCGGTCAACAGGAAGCGGCACAACCACTTGGGGAAGACGAGATCTTCCCGGCCGCGCCGGCGGAAACGTTACGAGCGGCGATCGCACAATCGCCCGGCGCAAACGGTCACGCGGCCAGCGCGCCGGGTGGCGCTGAGGACGTTGACGCGGCGTCGATCATCGCCGCGCAAGAAAAGGGCGGAGAAATCCAGGGTGGCGTGAGCGCGGGTCTGTCCTCGCTTGCGAGTCAACGACAGGACTACGCGCAACGGACCGGCGACGAGCGCGCCAAAGCCGATGCCGAGATGACGCAGCTCGAACAGGCGAACAGTCAGGAGCAGACCACCGAACGGGCCGCGGCCAAGCGCGAGGTGCTCGGGATGCGTCATCAGTGGAGCGACGCGCAGCAGGAGCTCGTCGCTGGAGCGCAGACCGAGGCCGACGCAAAAACCAGCGAGGCGGTGCAGACCGTTGGTCAGGAGCGTGCTGCCGCCGATCAGCAGGCGGCCACCCATTACCAGGAGGGGCAGGTAGCGGCCGATCGGGCACGGCGCGAAGGCGAACAACAAGCCGCAGCGGAGCGCCAGAATGCGCAGAGCCAGAGCCCCGGCGGGCTGCTGGGCGCCATCGGATCATTTGCTCAATCCCTTTTCGACAAGGCCAAGCAGGCCGTCCAGTCTGTTTTCGACCGGGCACGACAGTTGGTCCGCTCGGCGATCGAGAAAGCCCAGCAGCTGGCGACAGCCGTCATGGAACGCGCTCGTCAGACGATCGTCGGAGCGATCCGAGCCGCCGGAAGTGTCCTCACAGCGATCGGCGATCGCGTCCTCACGGCGTTTCCTACGCTGCGCGCCCGATTCCGAAAGGCAATCCAGGACCGCATCGCTGCCGCCGAGGCCGTCGTCAACAAGCTGGCCAATGTACTGAAGCAGGCGGTCGTCGGCGCCTTGAATCTCCTAGGCTCCGCTCTCTCCGCCGCCATCGGACTCCTTCACACGGGCATGCAGTTCGCGATCGACGGCGTCCGTGGCGTGGTGCAGGGTGCGCTGGCCTTCGCAAAGGGAGCGCTGGCCGCCTTCGGAACGTTCGCTGCCCTTGTGAAGGACATCGCCGCTGGTCCCGGCCGCTGGGTCGCCAACCTCGCCGCCGCGGCGCGCGATGGAATCCGAAATCATTTGTGGCCCGACCTGAAGGCAGCGGTCCAGGGATGGTTCACAGACAAAGTCGATGGTGTTCTCGGTCTTGGATCCGCGGTCTGGAACCTGTTGCGCCGCGGCGGCATCACACTCGCGCACGTCGCGACCTTTGCCTGGGAGGGGATCAAATCGATGATCCCCCAAACAGTCGTCTGGGTCCTCATCGAAAAGCTGGTGGCCCTGATTGTGCCAGCGGCCGCCGCCGTGATGCTGATCATTCAGGCGCTACAAGCCGCCTGGGGCAGCCTCAGCCGAATCCTTCAGGCCGTCGATGCTTTCGTCGGGTTCCTGAAGGGCGTTCGCTGGGGCAACGCAGGGCCGCTATTTGGAAAGGCCATCGCGGCGGGAGCCGTCGCCGTTATCGAATTCATTTCGCAGTTCCTGCTCCAGCGCCTCATGGGCGCGGCCGGCGCGGTCGCCGGCAAGTTGCGAAGCCTCGCCAAACGCATCGGCTCACGCTTGGCGGCCGTCGGACGGGGCATCGCTCGCGGCGCCAAGTCGATAGCCGCGGGCGCCACCCGCCTCGTCAAGTCCGCCGGGAAGCTTATTGGCAGAGCCTCCACGAAGGTTGGGGACAAGTGGTTCATGCTGAAGAATCGTCGACTCGCCAAGGATGGAATGGCCTGGATCGCATCAAACGGGGACCGATGCATCCGGCACGGTCCCATGAACAAAGGCCCTCTAACCCCGAAAGTAGCTGCCACATTTAGATCGTCCTCGTACACATCGCGCAAGCTAGCCGAGCCAAAGGAACTGTGGCGCGCTTATAGTGACCCCGACAAGAAGTTGGGACCATACTGGACTGACATCCCGCCCAGTGGACCGCTTCAAACCACTGTCGACTCGGCATTGCATTACACATTCAAAAACGCAGCTTCGAAGGTTGTCCATATCCAAGTCCCTGCCGGAACGAAAATCTACGAAGGTTTTGCCGGGCCACAGGGGGGCGGTTATCTTGGCGGAGGTCCACAATTCTTGCTGCCAAAACGGCTCCCCGCATGGGAGGTGTGAACTTGCCACCAACTGACTGCGACTGGAAGGTTATCGAGGGCTTTGGGTCCGACGAGGAGTACGAGCGGTTTCGCGCACGGATAGTCGAGCAGACAAAATCGGGCTTGGCCAAGGAAGAACGGGTTAAGAGGCGCTACAGCGGCATCGATTGGGATGAGCGTTGGTACCGCTGTGCTGCGACTAAGCAAACGTGGAGATTAGTGGCTCCTGACCCCCCCTTTAACGGGATATTCGAGCCGGTGTAGCGATGGGTATAAATGCCCGTTAGGGCAAGTCGCCCTGCCCCGAGACCTGCGCCGTTGAACGTTGACCGTCGCGATCGTTTGGAGTTTCATCACGAAAAGGACCTTTCGCGCCTTTCAGTAGCCGCGTGAGCTCGACGGAGGCAGGAATATGCAATCGCACGAAAACGACCTTCTGATCAATCCCGAAAGCCATCAGACGCCGGCGCTACGGAAGGACGAGGCAGACTCCTCGGGCGCTGCGGCGCTGATGCACGGGAGGACCGATGCCCTGACCCCAGCTGCCGTGCTGCACCTCCAAAAGACCGCCGGTAACGCGACCGTGAGCGCGGCACTGGAAGAGCAGGAGCCATCCCTCGTCAAAGGCGTAGTGGGCTCGGGCGGCGGCGCGCCGCTCGACAAGGACACCCGTGGCTTCATGGAGTCACGTCTT
>DATNMN010000235.1:0-5720 GCA_035602295.1 Candidatus Dormiibacterota bacterium
CTCGACCACCACTTGAAGATCATCCCGGTCGTCAACAAGATCGACCTTCCGCAAGCGAACCCGGAGCTGGTCCGCGAAGAGATCGAGAAGGTAATCGGTCTCCCCTCCGAGTCCGTCATCTTCGCCAGCGCGCGCCAGGGCATCGGCACCAAGGAGATCCTCGAGGCGGTCGTCCGCGAGGTCCCACCGCCGACGGGAGACTCGAACGCGCCGCTTCAGGCGCTGATCTTCGATGCCAAGTTCGACGCCTACCGTGGGGTCGTGACCTACATCCGTGTCCTTGAGGGAACGCTGCGCCCTGGCATGCGCATCCAGATGATGCAGACGGGGAAATCGTTCGAAGTCGACGAGGTCGGCATCTTCCGCCCAGAACGGACCCCCGTCGAGGACCTGTCGGCGGGCGAGGTCGGATACCTGATCGCGAACATCCGCAACGTGCGTGACTCGCGCGTGGGCGATACGGTAACGGACGCCGCGCGGCCGGCTGCGGCGCCGCTACCCGGATACCGCCATGTCACGCCGATGGTCTTCGCCGGTCTCTTCCCGACCGACACCGAGCAGTACGAGCAGCTCAAAGAAGCGCTCGAAAAACTCCAGCTCAACGATGCCGCGCTCGTGTATGAGCCGGAGACTTCGGCTGCCCTGGGATTCGGCTTCCGCTGCGGCTTCCTCGGCCTCCTCCACATGGAGATCGTCCAGGAGCGCCTCGAGCGCGAGTTCGACCTCACGCTGATCGGCACGGCGCCGACGGTCGAGTATCGCGTGAAGCTGCGCGACGGCACCGAGATCCCCGTCGACAACCCGGACAAACTCCCCGATCCCGGCGAGATCGAAGCCATTAGCGAACCAATGGTGATCGCCACCATCGTGGTGCCCAGCACCTACGTCGGCAACATGATGGAGCTGAGCCAGGAGCGGCGTGGTCAGTTCCTCAACATGCAGTACGAGCCGGGCGACCGCGTGATCATCACTTATCGGATGCCGCTAGCCGAGATCATCCACGACTACTACGACCAGCTGAAGTCGCGCAGTAAGGGATACGCCTCGCTCGACTACGAGCTGGTCGGGTTCGAGGAGGGCAATCTCGTCAAGCTCGATGTGCTTGTCGCCGGCTCACCCGTCGACGCACTGTCGATGATCGTCGATCGCAGTAAGGCGCAGCAACAAGGACGCCGCCTGGCCGAGAAGCTGAAGACGCTCATACCCCGCCAGTTATTCGAGGTCCCGATCCAGGCCGCGATCGGCGGCAAGATCGTCGCTCGGGAGACCGTGCCTGCCATGCGCAAAGACGTCACCGCCAAGTGCTACGGCGGCGACGTAACGCGGAAGCGGAAATTGCTCGAAAAGCAGAAGGAAGGCAAAAAGCGGATGAAACGCGTGGGAAACGTGGAGATTCCACAGGAGGCCTTCATGGCTGTGCTGAGCCTGGACTGATGGAACGCATGCACAGCCTCTACCTGCACGTACCCTTCTGCACCTGGGTGTGCAAGTACTGCGACTTCAATGCCTATGCCGTGCTCGACGGACTGATTCCGCCCTATGTCGATGCGCTTGCCCGGGAGATCGATGCCGCCGGCGACACGATGCCGGTCGGGCCGATCGACACGGTCTTCATCGGTGGGGGGACGCCTAGCCTTCTCTCAATCGATCAGGTGCGCCTTCTGATGGACCACGTTCGCCCGATCGGACTGGCGCCCGATGCCGAGGTCACGCTCGAAGCGAACCCGAGCAACGTTACCAGCGAACGGGTCGATGGTTGGCTCAGGGCGGGCGTCAACCGGATCAGCATCGGCGTGCAGAGCCTGCGGCCTGACGCGCTGCGCTTCCTGGAACGGCTCCACTCGGGCAGTGACGCCATCACCGCGATCCAAACGGCGCGCGCGGGCGGCTTCGCGAATGTCAACGCCGATCTCCTGTACGGCGTTCCCGGCGTGAATCTCGCCGGCTGGATGGAAACCCTCGACGCAGTGCTGGCCGAAGGCGTGCAACATCTGTCGGCCTACGAGCTGACGGTTGAATCCCAAACCCGGCTGGGCCAGGAGGTGCGCACGGGCCTAGTCCAGATGCCCGACGCCGATCAGCAGCTCGAGCAGTATTGGGCCGCGGTGGCACGGTTGGAGGCTGCCGGCTATGCCCACTACGAAATCTCGAACTGGTCGCGAGATGGATTCGCCTGCCGGCACAACCTCGCGGCCTGGCATTACCAGCCGTACGTGGGCTGTGGGGCTGGCGCACATTCGATGTTCCGCCGCAATGACGGCAGTACCGAGCGGCGATGGAACGTCAAAGGCCCGCACGCGTACATCAAGCAGGCATCCGGATCGGGCCATGCGGTGGCAGGCAGCGAGACCCTGTCACCTGAGCGCGCGCTCGGGGAGGCCGCGATGATCGGCGTGCGGCTGCTGGACGGCACAACGGCGGCGCGAGACTTCCCCGCCCAGCGGACCCAGCTTGTCGACGCCGGGTTGCTGGCCGAAGAGGATGGCGGGGTCCGCCTCACGCGACGGGGCATCGAGCTCGCGAACCAGGTCGGCGCAGCTTTCCTCCAATAGGCCGATATCCTTCACGTGTGAACTGGCGCGTCGTACTCTCCGCGGTCGGGTTTCTCCTGGCGGGCGCCGCGCTTGGTTACGCCTCGCTCGCGGGCGGGCCACTTCCAGCCGCCACGGCGGTCATCTTCCTCGTTCTCCTGCTCTTCAGGTTCCGCCGGCAGCCGGAGCAGCCCGGCGCCTACATGATCGGGGCCGGATCGGCTGGGGCGGTCGTCCTGTTCATCGTGATTGCCGAGTGTTCGCCGCCGTCGTGTCATTTCCAAGCCATTACCCCGATTATTGGGGTCGTGTTCATCATCGTCGCCATTGCTGGAGCCGGCCTTCTGGTGCGCGCCGTCATGCAGCACCGCTTTTCCTAACTGCCTACGTCTGCTAGCGCCTGCGCGGACTCCCGCAGAGGAACATGCCCGAATCGCGCGTGATGCGGAAGGCGCCGTTGTTGGCGATGATTCCGTTGACGACCTCGCCGATACTGGCCAGCTCGCGCTTCGACAGATCCCAGGGCAAGGATCTGACGTAGGCCACCACCGCCGAGGCGTCGGTCACTGCCAACGGATTCTGGTGCCGCACCAGACGGACCGTGCCAAAGAAAGGAGCCAGCTGCTAGGCGCCGTTTTCGAGGCTGAACTGCGTTGTCGAGATCATTTCCCGCTTCTCCGGTTTGCCGATCAGGTCGTCCAGCTCCTTCATGTGGGTGTCGCCGTTCGTCGCGGCGTAAAAATGGCCGTTCGGATGTAAGACACGAACGACCTCGGAGAATACAGTGGCCCGGTCCGGCACGTGGTAGAGCATGTGGTTCGCGATCACGACGTCCAATGTCCCGTTCCCGTCGGGTATCTGGGCTGCGTCGATTTGCCGGAATTCCAGTCCAGGAAATCCGTCGAGCTGCTCTCTGGCGGCACGGAGCATGCCTTCCGAGGAATCGGAAACGACCAGTTCGAGGCCGGCCGGAAGTCGATCTCGATTTTCGCCCCATAACAGCCCCGTGCCGGCGCCGAGCTCGAGGACTCTGGCACCATCAGGCAATCGCATCTGTTCGAAGGCCCACCGATTCCAGCTAATCGGGTTCGTGCTGAAGCGCCGATGTAAGTTGATCCGGGCATTCAGGTTGGCGTCGTTGCGGTATTGCTCGAGAGTCTGCGGGTCGCTCCCACTCAAGCTACGGGCCCACTCCGGCGGGCGAGGCCCACCTTGGCCATCACCCGCTCGAACAGCTCATACGGTTGGGCGCCCATGACCAGATACCGGTCGGCGATGACATGGGCTGGGATGCCGTTGATCCCCAACTCCTCGGCCTCGGCGCGGCGGGCATCGAGGTAGTCGCCGAACCGGTCCTCAGCGACGGCGGCCTCCATGCCGGCCACGTCGACACCCGTCCGCGCCGCGACCTCGCGCAGAACGACAATGTCCGAAACATCTCGACCATCATCCCAGTAGGTGCGCAACAGCTCGTGGTGCATGGCATCGAAGTGACCCTGCTCCCTGGCGAATTCGGCGGCCTCCAAGGCGGGCCGGGAGTTGATCAGCCGATCGTGCAGCCGCAGGTGTAGCCCGACTTGCGTGGCGAGCCGGTTGACGCCTTCCTCGGCCCGGGCCATGTAGGCCGCCGGTAGGACCTCGTCGCGTGGCCGGCCCTCCGGCGGGATCTCAGGGTGCAGCTCGAAGGGCACCCATTCGATCTCAACGTCGTATTCCCGCTCCAGGCGTTCGACTCCGACCGAGTCGATGTAGCAGAAGGGTCAGACGTAGTCCGAGTAGATACGCACGGAAGTCGGCATGCAGCGAGGATAGCCGGTACAATTCAAGTTAGCACTCGCGGATCGAGACTGCCAATCATGACGGAAGCTACTCCCCTCGACGAGCGCAAGCAGCAAATCCTGAAAGCCGTGGTCTCGGACTACACCGTAACCGGGGTCCCGGTCGGCTCGCAGGTGCTGGCGGCCAAGTACTTCATCGCGCTCTCCTCGGCGACCATCCGCAATGAACTGGCCGACCTCGTGGGCACTGGCTACCTGCAGCAGCCACACACCTCGGCGGGCCGTGTCCCGACCGACCGCGGCTACCGCTACTTCGTCGATTTCCTGATGGATGCCGAGGCCACCTCGCCAGCCGTCCGGCGGACCGTCAAGCAGGCCTTTGAAACGGCGCCGCACAGCGTCGAGGGGATCCTGGAGAAGGCGGCGATGGTGCTGGCGCAGGTCACCGAGAACGTCTCGCTGGTCACCGCGCCGGAGACCAGTGAGGCGCGCATCAAGCACATCGACCTGGTCTCCCTGGAATCGCAGTCCGTCCTGATCATCCTGGTGCTGGAGGGCAACCTCATCAAGCAGACGGTGATTCGTCTGGAGCGCGCCATCTCCCAGGAGGACCTGAGCCGCATGGCCGCCATGCTCAACCGAAAGGTCAAGGGGCAGACGGCCGACGAGCTCCTGTCGCGAATGGGTCAGCTCGGTCCCGATCGCGATGAGCAGCGTCAGATCCTCGAACGGGTGATCGAGTCGATCAGCACCCACCAGGCGCAACGCCAATCGGTCGTGCTGCATGACGGGGTGCGCAACCTGCTACGCCATCCGGAGTTCGTCGAGGTCAGCCGCCTCGAAGAATTGCTGGAGTTGCTCGAGCAGGGCGCCCAGCTGGCGGGCATCTTGCAACAGGTCGCCTTCGACAAGGACGTTGAGATCATCATCGGCCGTGAGAACACCAGCAGTGGGCTGCGCGAGTGCAGCCTGGTGCTGACGACCTACAAGATGGATGAGCGGGTTCGGGGCACGATCGGAGTGATCGGACCCACGCGGATGCACTACGGGCAGGTGGTGGCCCGGGTCCGGCTGGTCAGCCAGGCAACCTCGGAACTCCTCGGCCCCCTCGGGAACTGATTCGGCCGGCAGGGCAATGGGTAAAAAGCCAAACATGTCATCGAAGCATCAACCCCCCGATCCCCCTGGTGGCGGACCGAGCCGTCCCGGCGTGACGGATACCAGGGCCAGTTCGGCGACAGAGAGTGAGGCATCCCCCCAGGCCCAACAGCCGGTAGATCCGGAACTGCAGGCGGCGCGTGATGAGGCGCTGGCAACCTTTGGGCGTTTCCAGCGGCTGGCGGCCGACTTCGAAAACTACAAGCGGCGCACCCGCCAGGACCTCACCGATCGTACCCAGTTCGCGAATGAA
>DATNMN010000236.1:0-5161 GCA_035602295.1 Candidatus Dormiibacterota bacterium
TCGATCGCCGCGGCCAGGGCCGGCGGGCGAGTCGTCCGTGTCTTAGTGGAGTTTAGGGAGGACCTGCTTCCCGAAGACGTCAATCCATTGGAGCTGATTGCGGCCGACGTTGTGCAGGTAGACGCGATCGAACCCGAGGTCGATGAATTTCTGGATCTCGCGCGCATGGGCATCCGGATCAGAGGAGATCAGCATGCGGCCCTTGAAGTCTTCCGGCCGGACGATCTTGGCCATCTGCTCGAAGTCAAACGGCGAGCGGATGTCGGCCTTCGGGAACTTCATGCCGCCATTTGGCCATTCGGTCAGCGCGTTGCGCATCGCTTCCTCGTCGGTGGCTGCCCAGGAGAGGTGGAGCTGCAGGATCCTGTGTAGCTTCGATGGGTCCTTGCCGGCCTCGCGCGCCCCCTTCTCGAATCGCTCGAAGACCGTCCCAATCTTCTCTTCGGGGGCGCCGACCGTGATGATCCCATCGCAAAATCGTCCCGTCTTTTCGGCGGTCACCGGCCCAGCGGTGGCGACGTAGATGGGCGGCGGCTGCTCCGGCATCGTCCACAGCCGCATCGTCTCCATTTTGTAGTACTCGCCGGCGTGCTTGACGTCCTTCCCAGTGAAGAGTTTTCTGATGATCTCGATCGACTCGAACATCCGGTTGATCCGTTCCGCGACTTCCGGCCAGTAGCCGGCCACGAGGTGCTCGTTCAGCGCCTCGCCGGATCCCAGCCCCAGCCAGAAACGGCCCGGGTACATGGCGGTCATGGTGGCCGCGGCCTGGGCGATGATCGCCGGATGACTCCGAAACGACGGGCAGGTGACGCCCGGGCCGATGTCGCCGCGTGTGTGCTCCGCGGCCGCCGTCATGAACGACCAGACGAACGAGGCCTGCCCCTGCTGCGGGACCCACGGCTGGACGTGGTCGGCGGCCATCACCCCGGAAAACCCGGAGGCTTCCGCCTTCTCGCAAAACCCGAGCAGCTCACGCGGATGGAACTGCTCGAGCATGGCGGCATAGCCGATCTGCGCCATTGCCGCTATTTTCTGCTTATCGGTTGTAGCCGGGTTGGTCTGACGTAGCTGGACCGCGCGGCCGGGCGAAGGATGCGAGCGCAGCGCCGGCGGCAGCGATGACGAGCGCCAGGATGATGTGCTTCAGTCGCAGCGTTGGCCCCGGCAGGATCAGGCTTTCCGTGGCCGTCCGGACGAAGAGATAAAAAACCGTCGCCAGCAGCCCGATGAAGAAGATAACGATGCCAACGAAAAATGCCATCGGGTTGTTCTGGATGGGGTTGTTTTGCATGATTCCTCCTGGATGTCAGCGGCTGAGCAGGATCAGCGAGCCGATCCCGAAGGCCGCGCAATAGATTGCAAATGGATCGAGCCGTCCCACCCGGAAGTATCTCATGAGGTAGGCCACGCTTAGGAAGGCCGCAACTCCGGCCACCACGCCACCGAGCAGATACACGGGCAAATGCGGCAAGGCCACGGGCGTGAAGAGATCGGGAATTTTCAAGACGCCCGCACCGAAGATGATGGGCGTTGCCAGCAGGAAGGCGAACCGGGCGGCGGCCTCGTGCGTGAGGTTGGCGAGCAAGCCCGCGACCATGGTGCTGCCCGAGCGCGAGATGCCGGGAAGCAGCGCTAGGATTTGCGCGGAGCCGATGCCGACCGCGGTTCGGACGCTCAGCCCGTCGAGCCGGGTGCGTTCGTCTGCGAGGGCGACCGCGCGCCGCCGAACGCGCTCGCCCACGAACATGATGACGCCGTTGACGATCAGGAAAGCTGCGGCCGCCCGCGGGTTGGCGAACAGACTTTGGACCTGCTTCTGAAACAGAACGCCGACCAGGCCGGCGGGAATGGTGCCGGCGATCAGCCGCCAGCCGAGCCGCTCGTCCGGCGTGCCGTGCATGCGGCCGTCGACCAGGCTGCGAAAGACCGCCTTCACGATGGCCAGCCAGTCCCGCCAGAAGTAGATGAGCAGCGCGGTGGCGGTGCCAACGTGGAGCAGCACGACGAAGGCGAGGAATGTTGGGTCGGCCTGGTTGAGGTTCCAACCGAGTAACTTCGGGAGGATCACCGTATGACCCAGACTGCTGACCGGAAAGAGCTCCGTGACGCCCTGGAGCAATGCCAATACGAGGGCCTGGAAGAGCGACATCGTTTACCTATGATGCTGGAATGAGCCTCGGGCCCGTGGTCGTCCTCGCCGGCGGCGTCGGCGCGGCACGATTCCTCCGCGGGCTGGTGCGAGTGATCGACCCGGAGGAGATTGTCATCATCGGGAACACCGGCGACGACATGTGGTGGCACGGCCTGTACATCGCTCCCGATCTCGATACCGTGACCTACTGGCTGGCCGGCCTGGCGGACGAGGCGCGGGGCTGGGGCATCCGGGGTGACACCTTCAACGCGCAGGCGGCGCTCGCCCAGCTGACCGAGGCGTCCTGGTTCCAGTTGGGCGATCGCGACCTGGCCACGCACCTCTACCGGACCGGCCGGCTGACCGCCGGCGTTCCCCTGCATACCGTCACCGCGGAGCTGGCCGAGCGCCTTGGTGTGAGGAGCCGCATCCTGCCGATGAGCGATGCGCCGATCGAGACCCGGCTCAAGACCGACGCCGGGGACCTCCACTTCCAGGAGTACTTCGTTCGCGAACGCTTCCGGCCTACCGTGCACGAGATTTACTGGACCGGGCTCGACCAGGCCCACCCCGCACCAGGCATCGCCGAAGCGATGTCGGCGGCCCGCCTGGTGCTGATCGCACCCAGCAATCCGAGCATCAGTATCGGCCCGATCCTTCGCGTCTCGGGCATGCACGCGTTAATGGCCGCCGCCCGCAGCCGGACGGTCGCCATCTCGCCGTTGATCGCCGGGCGCGCGGTGAAGGGCCCAACGGTGGAGCTGATGCGAGCCCAGGGGGTGCGCCCCGATGCCCTCGGGGTTGCCGAGCTCTACCGCGAGATTGCGGCGGGATTCGTGATGGACACGGCGGATGCCGCCCTGGCTCCGGCAATTGCCGAGCTCGGCTACCGGATCGCCGTCCGGCCGACCACCCTGGACGACGGTGATTCGGCGAGTCAGGTCGCGGCCGCGGCCCTGGATCTCTTGCGGCAGCCGGCAGCAGCGTGAAGCTCGCCATCGTCATTCCGGTCAAGTCGCCCTCGCGGGCGAAGTACCGCCTCGAAACGGTCCTCAGTGAGTCGGATCGCTCCCGTCTCGCGCTGACCTCGGCTCGAGACGTCTTCGGCGCGGTCTCCAGCCTGCACGGATATGGGCGGTTCGTTATCTCCGACGACCCGGCGATGCTGGAGGAGGGTCGGCGCTTTGGTCTCGAGCCGCTCACCGACCGGGTGAGCCAGGGGCAGACCGCTGCGGTCCAGCAGGGCTTCGCCGCCGCCTGGGAGCGCGGCTTTACGGCGGCGCTCACGATCCCCGGGGACGTGCCCGCCGTGACCGCGGAAGAACTGGACGAGCTCTGCCGCTACCGGCCCGAAATCGAGGTTCTGCTGACGCCAGATCGCGAACACACGGGCACCAACGGACTGCGCCTGGTGCCGCCGCACGCCATTACCCTCCGATTCGGGGAGGACAGCTTCAATCTCCACCTGGCTGAGGCACGGCGCGCGAACCGCAGCATCGAGGTCAAGGAAGTCGAGGGTCTCCGCTACGATCTCGACCGGCCAGAAGACATCGTCGCCTTCATGCGGCTCGATCGCCAGACAGCGACGCGCGAGCTCCTCACCGAGCTCGAAGTTGCGGAGCGGGTTCTTGCTGCGACACCGCCCCGGGGTTGAACCCGGTCTCGATCTATCCGGTTCCGGGCCTTCCCGAAATCTCTCGTGGAGCCGCACTGGCCCGACTTATCCTCGACGGCATCGAGCGGCTCGGGTTATCGCTCGAGGTGGGGGACGTCGTCGTCGTCACCCAGAAGATCGTGTCAAAAGCGGAAGGCCGCGTTCGTTCACTGGGTGACGTGCAACCCTCGGCTCGAGCAACCGAAATCGGGCATCGGATCGGGTTCGACCCACGGCACGTCGAGGTCATCCTCGGCGAGTCGGTGCGGGTCGTTCGCGAGGCACCCCGGGTGCTGATCACCGAGACCCGGCATGGCTTTGTCTGTGCCAACTCCGGTGTCGATCGCTCGAACACCGGCGGCCAGGATCTCGTGGTCTTACTCCCCGAACATCCGGATGAGTCTGCCGGCAGGCTTCGCGGAGACATCAAGGAAATCGCTGGAACCGTGGTCGGGGTCGTGATCTCCGACAGTTTCGGCAGGCCCTGGCGCGAAGGGCAGGTCAATGTCGCGATCGGGGCAGCCGGCGTGGTGGCGCTGCGGGACTATCGAGGCGAGCAGGATCCGGCGGGCTACCAGTTGCAGGGAACCGAGCTCGGCGTCGTCGATGAGCTGGCTTCCGCCGCGGAGCTCGTGATGGGCAAGCTCGACCGTATACCCGTGGCGCTGATCCGTGGCGCCCAGGTGGCGGGCGAATCGAGCGTCCGCGAACTCCTTCGGAATCCGGCGACCGACTTGTTTCGGTGAAGATCGGGCTGATCGCGGACACGCAGGGCAGCTTCGATGTCTCGGCCCTCCTGGAGCATGTCGCCAAGGAATTCGCCGGGGTGGACGAGATCTGGCACGCGGGGGATTGGGGCAGCGACGACGTCCTCACGGGGCTGCGCCAGTTGGGCCGGCTCGTGGTCGTGAACGGGAACGCGCCCGACGACTCCCAGTACCCGATGACGATCGAGGGCACCATCGGACGGTGGCGCCTGGGGATGGTCCACGACCTGGCCAAGCGGCCGGCGCGCTGGGCGGCGGGGTTCAACCTGATCATCCACGGCCACACCCACCGCTGGCGAGACGAGGTGATCGGCCGTACCCGCTTCATCAACCCGGGGACCGCCACCCGTCCGCAGTTCGGGGGCATCGAGCGGACCATGGCGCGCCTAACATTTGCCGGGGACCTGATCGTCGAGAAGCTGATCGTGCCCAAGTTCGCCAAAGGGCCGGGGAATATGATTTCCCCATGAACGTTCGGGTGGTGCTCTTCGCCAAGCCGCGCGAGCTGGTCGGCCAGCCGAATGTCGAGTTGGCGCTCCCGTCGGGCGCGACCGCCGCGGATGCCTGGAGCCAGCTCAGCAGTCGATATGACCTGGGGCCGCTGCC
>DATNMN010000237.1:0-12481 GCA_035602295.1 Candidatus Dormiibacterota bacterium
GACCTTGAGATCGATCCGACCGGCGCGACGCAGCGCCGCTTCGCGGTCATCGATGGACTTCGTGAACCACGTCGGTGTCCCCAGCGGGCCAAAGACATCGACGGCGGGTGCCAGGACGAGGATGACCGCGAGGTGGACCTGGTCGGTGCGGCGCTCGAGCACGGTCGCGATGACATCGCCGCGGTTGGTCTGGATGACACCGGTCACGCTGCCGCTTGTGAGCGATTGCACCGCCGCCGCCACTGCGGGCTCCGGGATCTCGGCCGGCCGCAACCAGCCGGCGTCGCCGCCACGGGAGAAGGTGCCGGTGTCATCGCTCCAGCGCGCCGCGACGGCGGCGAATGGGTGGCCGGACTTCAGCTCCTGTGCCGCCGACCCAGCGCGATCCTTCGCCATCGCCTGCACCAGCGCCACTTCCGTCAGGAGGGCGCGCTCGTAGGCGCGGAAGCTGTCGCTGGTGAACCCGTTGCGGCTCAACGCGGCGCTGAAGGCGGCGGCCCCGGCACGCGCCCGGAGCGCATCGATCCGGGACTGCACCGCGTGGTCGCTAACGGAGAGGCCCCGCTTCTCCGCCTCCTGGCGCACGATCTCTTCGCGCACTAACTGCTCGATCGTGAAGTCTTCGAGCCGCTGCGTCGGGGCCGGACTCGGAATAGCCTCCGGGATCCCCGCGAATGGGTCGCGATGACGGCTGACCTCGAGGCGTGCCTGGTAGCTTTTCATGGCAATCTCGTGGCCATCGACCACCGCGGCCGGGTTGGATACGGCGAGCCCGACTGCCGGCGCGTCGCAGGCGCTCAGGGCGCCGCCGAGAACCAGGAGAAGGACCGCGCGCCGCAAGGCGAGGCCCATTAGACCACGTTCCGCTCGGGCTGCAGAGCGCCGGCAGCAAACCGATCGGGCGCAAACGCGCCGAGGTCGGCCGTCGGGGCGCCGCCGGTCATCAGGCTCGCCAGCCAGCGCCCGATCACCGGCGCCATCATGAACCCGTGGCCGGAGAAGCCGGCCGCAATCCAGAGTCCAGGCTGGAGCGGACCGATCAACGGCTGGAAATCCGGCGTGTTCTCGTAGAGCCCGGCCCAGGCGGACTTGACGCGCGCGTCGAGCAGCGGCGGCCAGCGTCGCTCGGCGACCGCTGTGATCCGGTCGAGAAACGACCAGTCGACCGCGGTGTCGTCGCCGGCGGGCGTCGCGGGATCACTCATGCCGAACAGCACCCCGTCCCCTTGTGGGTGGAAATAGAAAGAGGTATGAAAGTCGATCGTCATCGGACCGCGGCGGCCGATCCCGTCAAAGGGCTCCGTGACAAAGACCTGGCGGCGGGACGGTTCGATGGGAAGCGCCAGATCGAGCATCGCGCCCACTGGCGCCGACCACGGGCCCGCGCAAATCACGGTCTCGGCGCACGCGATTTCCCCGGCAGCGGTTCGGATGCCGCGTACGGTGTTACCCGCCGTGATGAACGCGTCGAGCGGCGTGTCCTCAAGGATGACGGCGCCGAGGCGTCGCGCCGCGTTCGCATAACCGGAGGTCACCTCGTTCGGTCCGGCCAGCCCGTCGCTCGGGCAGAAGGTGGCGCCAGCCAGGTCATCCGTTCGCAATCCGGGCACCATTGCGCGCGCCTCCGCCGGGGTGAGCTCGTTCACGTCATCCATCCCCAGCCGGCGCTGGAGCCGAACGTTCTCCGCGAAGCGAAGACGCTCCTCGTCAGTCGTCAGGAGAAAGAGGTATCCGACCTGGCGAAAGTCTGCCGTCTGGCCGGTCTCATCGGCAAAGCGCGCGAGAACGCGTTTCGCCTCCATTCCGATGCGGATGTTGACCTCGGTGGAGAACTGCGCCCGGATGCCGCCGGCGCAGGCGGCGGTCGCGCCCTGACCGATCCGGCCCCGGTCGATGATGACCACCTTCCGTCCGGCGCGGGCCAGGTGATAGGCCAGGCTGCAACCCATCACGCCGGCGCCGACGATGGCTACCTCAGGCGGTTGTTCCGAGCTTCACCATCCCGATGTACTCGAAGATGAACTTAAGCGCGGCCAGGCTGGTGACGTGCCCCACGTCGAGCGGTGGCGCCACTTCATCGACGTCGAGACCGGCGAGCCGGATGCCGCGGAGCTGGCGAAGGAAGTCGAGCAGCTCGCGCGAGGTCAGGCCGCCGGCTGAAGGCACGCCGGTTCCGGGCGCGATCGAGGGGTCGAGCGAGTCGATGTCGAGCGAGATGTGGAGGGCGTCGCCACCGATTCGCGATCCGATCTCGTCGGCGAGCTGACTCCCGGTCCATCGATGCGCGGTTGCGGCCGGGACCAGCGTGATCCCCATCTTTCGAATGAACTCGACTTCTTCCCAGTCGTAGTCGCGGCATCCCAGCAGCGTCACTTTCCTGGGATCGATCTGCCCCATCTCGAGCCCCCGCCGCAAGGCGCAACCGTTCGACCACCGGCTATGGCGCGAAGAATCGTTGAGGTCCGGGTGCGCATCAATGTAGAGGATGCTCAGCCGTCCGTTGAAGCGGCGTTGCTGCGCGATCAGCGTCGGGCTCGCGGTGGTGTGGTCGCCCCCGAGCACGATCGGCAGGGTACCCTTCGGCGTCTTTTCGATTTCCATGGCCACGGCGTCGACGTTCGCTCCCATGTCGCCGTCGACCAGCGTCAGGTCGCCGTCGTCCTGGACGGTGACCGTGTCGAACAGTTCGGCCTGCTCGCTGACCGGTGCAAAGATGGCGGACAGCTTGCGCAGCTCCGCCGGTCCCTTCGCGGCACCGGGCCGGTAGAACGAACCACGATCCATTGGCACCCCGAGGATGCGGATGTCAGGCGCGGCGCCGGCGGCCGGCGGCCGGAGCCCGCCCCAGGGTTTGAGCCCGGCCGTGTTGAACTCGCGTTCGCTCACGCCTTGAGAAACGCAGAAATGGCCTCGACCTGTGCCGCGATCAAGGTCGGGGTCCACCCGTGGCCGGCGGATTCGATCACCCGGATCTCGGCTTGCGGCATCAAGTCGCGCAGGTTGCGGATAGCGTTCACGTCGACGGTCCGATCGTCGGCGGCCACCACGACCAGCGCAGGTTTGCGCCAGCCGCTGAGGAAATCGCGATAGTCGCGCGTGATCCCATCGCGCAACCATTGACGGGCGGCGCGCCCGTCGGCACGCTGCTGGTTGTCGAAGTTCACCTGCGCATCGTAGGGATCAACCCCCGGACCTTCAACCAGGAAGCGCTTGTAAAGATCTGACATCGTTCGATTCCGCCGCAAGCGATCGACGCTCCAGAAGATCGGGCCCGCGGTGAAGGCGGCGACTTGCCGCTTGAACGCCGGCCGCAGTGTCTGCGGCGAGTAGATCGGCGTATGCAGGACCAGCCGCGGGATCTGGTCTGGGAACCGTGAGGCATACTCCAGGGCGACCGTCGCGCCGAGGCAGATGCCGCCGACGTCGTGCTCCTGAAGGCCCAGCTGCTGCGCGAAGGCGTGAAGGAACTCTGCGTGGGCAGCCACCGTGAACGGCGGATCGCCGGCCGCCGTTTCGCCGCATCCGGGGAGGTCCGGGATCAAGACCCGACGGTGGTCGCTGAAGGCCGGGCCCCAGGTATGGAAGTTCTCGAGCGAGCCGATGAATCCATGACACAACAGCAGCGGGTGGCCCGATCCCTGGTCGAGGTACCGGACCCTCCGCTGCCCAACGTCGATGAACTGGATGTTCTGGGTGCTGACCGCGGTGTCTATTCCCCCGTATCGATCTGCGCGCGCTGCAGGCGACCGCTGTAGTCGACGTAGATCGTCTTCCACTCCGTGAACTCGTCGAGCGCCACCGTCCCGGCCTCGCGATGCCCATTGCCGGTGTTCTTCACACCGCCGAAGGGCAGCTGGATCTCGGCGCCGATGGTGGGGGCGTTGACATAGACGATCCCCGACTGCATCTCGTCCATCGCGTGGAACGCCTTGCGCAGGTCGTTGGTGTAGATCGACATCGAAAGACCGTACTGCGTCGAGTTGGCGACGTCGAGCGCCTCCTCGAGGTTGTTTACGGGTAGCACCAGTGTGGACGGACCGAAGATTTCCTCCTGCGCCATGCGCATGTCCTTCTTGCCGTCGGCGAAAATCGTCGGCCGGTAGAACCAGCCTTCGGTCCCCGCGAAGTCGCCGCCGTGCACCAGCCGTGCGTGTTCCTTCTTCCCGATCTCGGTGTACTCGTGAACCTTCTTGAGTGCGGCTTCGTTGATTACCGGTCCCATGTCGGTGTCCGCCTGCAGGCCGTCGCCAACCTTCATCTTGGCGGCCCGCTCCTGGAGCAGGTCGACAAAATCGACGGCAACCTTGCGGTCGACGATCAGACGCGAGGCGGCGGTGCAGCGCTGGCCTGACGTCCCGAAGGCTGCCCAGAGCGCACCGTCGACGGCCAGCGGCAGATCGGCGTCGTCGAGGACGACGATGGCGTTCTTGCCACCAAGCTCGAGACCAAGCCGCTTCAGGTTGCGGCCGGCGATCTCGGCGATGTGCCGGCCGGCGTCGGTCGAGCCGGTGAACGAGATGCCCTGGATCCGCGGGTCCTTCACCAGCACGTCGCCCACGTCCTTGCCGCTGCCGGTGACGAGATTCAACACGCCGCCCGGCAATCCCGCCTCTTCGAGGATCTCCACCAGCTTGGTGGCCACAATTGGCGTGTCGGACGCCGGCTTAAACACCACCGCGTTGCCCGCCATCAGCGCCGGAAAGATTTTCCAGGATGGGATCGCCATCGGAAAGTTCCACGGTGTGATGCAGGCGACCACGCCCAGCGGCACGCGCACCGTCATCGCCCACTTGTTCTTGAGCTCCGACGGCACGGTCTCGCCGTGCGGGTGCCGGCCGAGGCCGGCCGCATACTTGCCCATGTCGATCGCTTCCTGGACGTCGCCGCCCGCCTCTTTGAGCACCTTGCCCATCTCCTGGGTCATCAGCCTCGCCAGCTCCACCTTGCGCGCCTCGAGGATCAGGGCGGCTTTGAGGATGATCTCGCCCCGCGCCGGCGCCGGCGTGTGCCGCCAACCGGTGGAGGCTTTTTGTGCCGCCTCGATGGCGGCGTTCACGTCGTCCGCGTTCGACGCCTGCATTACGCCCAGGACCTGGTCCTTGTGCGCGGGGTTCGTCGAGGTGAAGGTCCGTCCGCTCTTCGACTCCACCCAGTGGCCGCCGATGTAGTTCTTGTAGGTCTTGGCCTCGGTTTTTTGGCCACGCTCGCTGGTCATCGTCTGGCTCATGCTGCCACCTCCTGAAACGCGCCGTTCAAGATCTCCCATCCTTCATCGAGCTCCGCTTCCGACAGGTTAAGTGGTGGCACCAGGCGCAGCACATTGTCGTGCGGCCCGCAGCTGAGCACCACCATCCCGGAATCAAGGCAGACCTGGCGGACCTTCTTCTGGAGGTCCTTGTTGGCCGACCCGTCCTGGTTCACGAGTTCGACGCCGACCATCAGGCCGAGCCCGCGCACCTCGCCGATCAGCGGCAGGCGCCGCTGTAGCTCGCGCAGGCGCCGGATCAGCTCCGCCCCTCGGGCCGCCGCGTTCTCCAGGATGCCCTCACGCTCGAAGACATCGAGGGTCGCGATGCCGGCGGCACACGATACCGGGTTGCCACCGAAGGTCGAGCCGTGCGCGGCCGGCTCCCACTGGTCCATCAGCTTCGATGTGGCGACGACCGCGCTCAGCGGCAGGCCGGAGGCGATCGACTTCGCCAACGTCATGATGTCAGGCACGACGCCGGTGTGCTCGCAGGCGAACATCTTGCCGGTCCGTCCGTAGCCGGACTGGACTTCGTCGGCGATCAGCAGGATGCCGTGCTTATCGCAGAGGGCTCGCAGCCGCGGCATGAAGCCCGCCGGGGGCACGACATAGCCGCCCTCGCCGAGCACCGGCTCGACGATGAAGGCGGCGATGTTCTTCGGAGGGACGCGGGTATCGAGCAGCTCGTCGATCGCGGCGAAGACGTAATCGAGCGTCGCCTGCTCGCTCGGCCCAGTGGGGTTTCGGTATGGGTATGGGTAGGGCACGTGGTACACGCCCGGCAGGAACGGTTCGTACCGTTCGCGGTAGTAACTCTTTGACGCGGTTAGCGAGAGGGCCCCATAGGTGCGGCCGTGGAAGGCGCCCTGAAAACCGATCAAGGCCGATCGTCCGGTCGTGTAGCGGGCCAGCTTGATGGCGCCCTCGACCGCCTCGGCTCCACTGTTGGCGAAGAAAACACTGTCGAGCTTGCCCGGCGACACCGCCGCGATGCGTTCGGCAAGTTCGATGGCCGGCTGGTGATGCGCGACCACCGAGGTATGGACCACCCTGTCGAGCTGCGCTTTGGCGGCCGCGATGACCGCGGGATGACCGTGCCCGAGGTTGGTGACGCCGATGCCCGAGGCGAAATCCAGATACCGGCGGCCGTCGACTCCGTAAAGGTAGGAGCCCTGGGCGCGATCGACGACGATCGGCGTGTAGCGGTACAGGACCTGGGAAAGATGGGCGCGTTCGCGCGCCAGCCACTCTTCCTGGCTATCGTCGGCGGGTATTTCTTTGACGAGTCTCATATTGCCTCCTTGATACAGCGTCCGAGTCGGGATTCGGCCCGTGCCCGGCCGCCGGCGGAGGCTGCCCGTCGGTCGAGGCCCACCAGGTGCACGTAATGCGACAGTTCGTCATGATCTCTGCCGTGATGCAACGGCGAGCTTATGGTAGTTCTTTGGAGATTTCCCTCCCCCTCTGGGGGAGGGCAGGGTGGGGGCTTAGCGCGATGTGACCGGATTGAGGCTCGCAGCCCGGCGTGGAGCGCGCTGAGCGGCCAGGAAGCCACCGAACATGACCAGGACCCCGATCGCCTGGCCCACGTAGAACAGGTCGTAGACGTGGAAGAGCCGGAACAGTGTCGATGCGCCGGCGACGATAAAGGCGCCGCCCGCAATCAGGATGTTGCCGGCGAGACGGGACGGCGGCGCGCCCCTCAGCAGCATGCTGAAGAACGACCACACCGCGCCCCCGATCAGGATCACGCTGCCGACGATATTCAGGATTGCGGCCATCAGAATCGCCGCGACGTTGAACACGCCGTGCTGCAGCTTGATGACATCTGCCGACGGGACCTGGTGCGTATCGAGCAGTCCGACTTGCAGACTGGCTCCCAGGATCCCGACCAAGCCGATGCCGGCGAGCGTTAGGAGCGCCGCGAGAGCTGTCCGACCGAAGCGGGGTGCCAGCAGGTAGACGCTGCCCAAGGCCAGGATCCCGACTACCGTGATCCCGCCGAAGAAGTAATAAAGGCGATACAAGAGCGGATTCCAGCCGGCGGCCGCTCCGATGACTTCGGTGAGCGCGGCCAGCGCATAGACCCCCAGCGCCATCGACCAGGCCAACAGGTAGGGCCGAGGCTTAGCCCGGTACTGGACCCAGAGCGTGATGGCGAAAGCGGCGCTGATCAGCGTCGCGACGAGCGGGTAGAAGATCATCCCTTCGCTCCACAGTCTATTCAAAAGGGTGTGTGTGGCCGGCCCGATTGAACTGGAGCTTGACGCGGCCGCGCTATTCAAGTTAAATAGGCCCCAGCCACGTTCCAGCACAGAGGTCTAAGCACCGTTTGAGCAGAGTCATCGCAGTCGCCAATCAGAAAGGCGGGGTTGGCAAGACAACGACGGCGGTAAATCTGGGATGCGCACTCGCTGAGCTCGGGAAGCGCGTCCTCCTCATCGACCTCGACCCCCAGGGCCACCTGACGATCAACATGGGCTTCAAGCAGCCCGACCAGATCGAGCTCACCCTCTATCACCTGCTCCTCGATCCGCAGGTCACGCTCGGTCACGTGGTGAAGCACAGCAACCTCGGCGTGGACTTCATCCCGTCGAACATCGAACTCTCCGGCGCCGAGATCCAGTTGGTCTCCGAGATGGGCCGGGAGACGTTCCTCAAGGAAAAGCTTGCCCCTGGCCAGGACGAGTACGACTTCATGGTGATCGACTGCCCGCCCTCCCTTGGCCTCCTCTGCGTCAATGCGCTGGTCGCCTCCACCGAGGTCATCATCCCGCTGCAGTGTGAGTACTTCGGCATGAAGGGCATGCAGCTGCTGCACAACACCATCGAGCGCGTGCGGGCCAAGCTCAACCCGAACCTTCGAATCAGCGGCATCCTGGCCACCATCCACAAGTCCAGGACCCTGCACTCGCAGGAAGTTCTCGAGCTGGTCCGCGAGCGTTACGGCGACGTGGTCTTCGATGTCGTGATCAAGGACAGCATCCGGTTCGCGGAGACGCCGCTGGCCGGCATGTCCATCCTCCAGTACGCCGGGAGCTCCGAAGGCGCGAATGCCTATCGGGCGCTCGCCAAGGCGGTCATCAAGCGGGCGCCGGCTGCGCCGGTGGAGACCAAGCAGCCCGTTGCCTCTCGTGTTTAAGCGGGTTTCGCTGGAGGGGTCAGCGGAGCTCTTCCGGGAGACGTCGAGCACACCCGAGGTCCTCGCTGAGACCGACCCCGAGCCGGTCCAGGCGCCGATCCATCATCTGCCGCTCCAGCGCCAGGTCTATGGCGAAACGGTTTCGTACTACGAGTACCGGCTGACCGAGGCCCAGGTGCAGTCCTTGATCGACGCCGTGCAGAAGATCAAGTACCCGCACAACCTCAAGAACACAACGAAGCTTGGCATGGAGGAATTCGAGCGCCTCGAGGCGCTTCGCCAGCTTCTACTCGACGGCCTGCGGTAACCGTTCCTCGTCCGCGCGCTGCGAGGTCGCCACATCCCAACGGCGGGCCACTTGCTGCGCCCGATACAGGGTCGCATACAGACCAGGCGCGTCGACCAGGTCATCGTGACGGCCTCGCTGGACCACCCGGCCCTTGTCGAGGACGACGATTTCGCTCGCCTGCCGGATGGTCGAGAGCCGGTGGGCGATGACGAGCACGGTCCGCTCCGCGACCAGCCGCGCCAGCGCCGCCTGGATGAGGTGTTCGGCTTCCGGGTCCACGGATGAGGTGGCCTCGTCGAGGATCAGGATGGGCGCGTCGTGCAGCAGCGCGCGCGCAATCGAGATCCGCTGCTTCTGCCCGCCGGACAGTCTGACGCCTCGCTCGCCGAGGAGCGTGTCGTAGCCCTTCGGCAGTTCCTCGACGAACTCGTGCGCATAGGCGGCGCGCGCCGCCGCCTCCACCTGCGCGTCGCTCGCGTCCGGGTTCCCCATCTTGATGTTGGCCTTGACGGTGTCGTTGAAGAGGAACACGTCCTGGAGCACGAGGCTGATCGAGCGATGGACGTACTCCAGTGGAAGCTCGCGCAGATCGATACCACCGAGCCGCACCGCGCCCTCCTGCGGGTCCCAGAAGCGGGCGATCAGGTTCGCCACCGTCGTCTTGCCCGCACCGCTCGGCCCGACGAGGGCGAGTACCGCGCCTTCCTTCAGGTCGATCGACACGTCGTGGAGAACGGGTCGCCCCGCCTCATAGGAGAAGGTCACGTGCTCGAGCGCGATGTCATAGCCCGGCTGCTGCGGAACCCGCGCGGTGGGAGAGTCCTGCACGTCAACGGGCGTATTCAAGATCTCGAAGATCCGGTCGGTGGCGGCCTCGGCATTGCGAAGACCTTCGAGCTGCCGGTTGAGCTCGGTGACCGGCCGGTAGAGCAGCGTGGTGAGAAAAACGAAGAACACCAGGTTGGCGACGCTGAGCTGACCGGCATTGGCCATCAGGCCGCCGACCAGCAGCACCAGTGCAACCGGGATCGCAGCCATCCACTCGACGCCGGAGAAGTACCAGGTATGGAGCAGGTTGGCTTGCGTCGCGGCCTTCTTCAGCTCGTCGCTCCGCTCATCGATGGCGCGTCGCGCATGGCCGAGCGCCCCAAATGCCTTTAGCACGCCGACGCCCTGGATGTAGTCGATGATGATGCCGTTCAACCGACCCAGCTCGTCGCGGTAGCGCTTGAAGGCTTCGATGGCGGATCGTCTGAAGGCAATCAGAAGGAGCAGGATCAGCAGCAGTGGCGCGAGGGCCACCAGCGCGAGCTGCCAGTTGACGAGCAGCATCACCACGCCGATCAGCAAGGGGACCGTCGCCGCGCTGATCAGCTGAATGCCGGCGTGCGCGGTGAAAAACTCGATGGTCTCGACGTCGCCGATGACCTTGGCCGCGATCGTGCCCGACTGTTGCCGCGTGTGATATCCCATCGACAGCCGCTGCAGTTGCTCGTAGATTCGCATCCGCATGTCGTGGAGAACCTTGAAGGCGGCGATGTGACCGAACCCACCTTCCAGGTAGCGACTGACGGCCATCAGCGCCGTCGCCCCCACCATGGCGAGCCCGAGCCAGACGAGCGTACCGGCCGGGGACGGGTGCGCGAGCGCGGTCAGCATCTGCCGGATGATCAGGGCTGGCAGGATGCTGAGCGCCGTGTACAAAACCGAGCCGAAGACGGCGATCGAGAGCAGGCCGCGGTGGCCGCGCGTGATCGCCAGCATGCGGGAGAGGAAGATCATGAGCAGGCTATTTTAATTCACGAACGGACAGTCGACACTGCCGTGACGCGCTCGGCCACCAGTGCGTGCAAAGCTCTCGCCAAACGCGGGTCGGCATTCAGCATCGGCGTGCGCCGGAGCTCGATACCGAGCGCATCGGCTTTCTCCTTCGCCTCGATGTCGATGTCGTAGAGGATTTCGAGGTGGTCGGCAATGAAGCCGACCGAAGCGACGAGAACGGCGCGATGGCCCTGGGCCGCCAGCTCCTCGATGGTGTCGACCAGGTCCGGGCCCAGCCAGGGCTCCCCGGTGTGGCTCTGGCTCTGGTACGAGAACCGCCACTGCTCGATGCCCGCCCGTCGAGCCACCAGCCCCGATGTGCGCAGCAGCTGATCCTGGTAGGGATCGCCTTCATCGAGGATGCGCGCCGGCAGGCTGTGCGCGGTGAACACCGCGACCACGTCCTCCGGATGCGCGAACTCCGCCCGGACCGTCCGCACGTTCTCGGCGACTGCTTCGAGGTAGCCATCCAGTTCGTACCAGCTTTCGACGAAGTCCAGATCGATCGGGGCCGCCGAACCGTTGGGTGCCGCCCGCTGTGGCGCCGTCACCAACGCCGCCGCGACCTTTCGCCGGTAGCCCTCCGTGCTGATCTTGGAGTAGTGCGGCGCCAGCACGATCGCGATCAGGCGGTCGGCCCCACTCTCTAAGACGTCTGCCACTGCCGTGGCGATATGCGGCGTCCAGTGCTTCATGCCCAGGTGAACCGTGTAGATCTGGTCGTCGGGAGGATCGAGGTTCAGGACCCGTTCGAGCTCGCGCCCGAGCTCCATGGAGACCGCTAACAGCGGCGTCGGGACGCCGACCCGACGATAACGCGCGGCCAGCTCGTCGATCGCCTCGCGCGACGGCGTCCGTCCGCCGCGGATATCCGTGAAGTACGGTTCCACGTCCTCGAGGCGATTCGGGCTGCCGTATGCCATGAGCAGGACCGCGGTGTGCCTAGGCGGCATGCACATACTCCACAAGTCGCTGTAGGTGCTCGACGGGGCTGGCCGGCAGCACGCCGTGGCCGAGGTTGAAGATATGGCCGGGCCGGCCTCCGGCGGCCTCGATCACCCGACGCGCGCCATCTTCGACGACGGGCCAGGGTCCCAGCAGTAAGGCCGGATCCAGGTTGCCCTGGATGCCACGGTCGTACCCGATCACGCGCCATGCTTCGCCCAGGTCGACCCGCCAATCCACGCCGATCACGTCGCCTCCAGCCTCGCGCATCAATGAAAGGATGCCGGCGGTTCCAGTCCCGAAATGGATCGAAGGGGCGCCAACGCGTTGCAGGCCGCTGAAGATGCCGCTCATGTGGGGCAAGACGTAGCGCTGGTAGTCGGATGGCGACAGCGCGCCGACCCAGCTGTCGAAGATCTGGACCAGCTGGGCGCCCGCCTCGACCTGGGCGAGCACGTACTCGAGCACCAGCCGTGAGAGGCGAGTCATGAGCGCATCCCAGAGCGCCGGTTCCGCGTACATCATGGCCTTGGTCGTCAGGAAGTCGCGGGTCGGTTTGCCCTCGATCAGGTAGCCGGCGAGGGTGAAGGGCGCCCCCGAGAAGCCGATCACCGCGACCGAGGGATCCAGTTGCCGGCGAAGCAATTTGATGGTCTCGAGGACGAAGGGGACCGCTTCCGCCGCAGACCTCAACTGCAACCTATCTATGTCGGCCTGCGCGCGAATCGGGTGTTCGACCACCGGCCCAACGCCGTCCACCAACTGCAACTCGACGCCCAGTCCGAAGGCAACCGGCAGCATGATGTCGGCGAAGAGCACCGCGCCGTCGACGCCGAGGCGCCGCACCGGCTGGAGGGTGACCTCGGCGCAGAGCTCCGGATTCTGGCAGATGGTGAAGAGGTCGTAGGACTCACGGATCTTCCGGTACTCGGGGAGCGACCGGCCGGCCTGCCGCATGAACCAGACGGGCCGGCGATCGACGATTTCGCGGCGCGCCGCCCTAACCAGCGCCGGCAGCAGGTGATCGGCCGCCGGC
>DATNMN010000238.1:0-5507 GCA_035602295.1 Candidatus Dormiibacterota bacterium
GTGGCGCCCTTGGGGCAGAGCCGGCCCTCGTTGACCGGGCTGTCCGGGTCGCCCTCGATCTGGACGATCCGCTTCGTGCCATTGGCATTCTGCTGCGTAAAGGCGACGAGCGAGCAGCCGACCGCGCAGTAGGGACAAACCGAATGGGACTCCTGGGCGCCGGCGATGTGGAAGCTCTGCTGGACCCCGGCCGCTTGCGCCAGATCGAATCCGAGGGCGCTGAGTCCGGCCGCACCCGTCCCGGCGGCCCCGATTTTCAGAAAGTCGCGGCGCGTGACCTGTGGCACTCAGTTCCCCCGATGGAGCGCGTTGGCAGGCGACTACGCCACAGCCTACCGATCAGCCAAGGCGCTGTCAACCAATATTGGTGGTACGGTGGGCCTCGACATGAACGACTGGTTCGAGGCACTGGCCCGCCGCTTCACTGATGCCGCCCAGGAACGAGGCGCCAAGATCGTGACGCCGGAACTCGACCCCCAGGTTGCGGACGAAATCCTTGAGCTCGCCCGCGTCGCGGCCCACACAAAGGAGCGCCGTTTTGCTCCACTTGCCTGCTTCATGGCTGGGGTCGCTGTCGAGCGCGTGCGGCAAGCTGGTGCCCTCTCCGAGGCGGAGGAGGCTGCCTACATCCGGACGATCACGCTGGCGCTCGAGGCCGCGCCCGGCGAAGGTCCGGAGACGTCCCGGTCAGCCTGATCGCTCCCGCGGCGTAGGATGACCGCCTGGCCTTCTTCGAACCGCCTCCGCCGCCCCCGCCACAGCTACCATATCGGCGGCCGAAATGGATGCGACCCGACAACATCCTGGGAGAGCCGGTGGCGATCAATCTGCTCCTGGCCCGCTCGCCAAAGGCCGCGGTCAGCGTCCAGCATGTCACAGCCTTTCCCACCGGCTTCGAGTTCAGGGTTGTCGCGCGCTGCCGCCTCGATGGAGAGTTGTGGGACCCGATGCATGGCCTCGCCGGTTTTCGTGGGCGCCCCGGAGTCAGCGGTGGCGAAATGTCCGACGAAATTCTCCGTTTCGGCATTCAGTTTGCAGACGGGTCCAAGGCGACCAGCCTCGGTCCGCCGATGATCGGTCCCAGCGACAAAACGCAAAAGGGACCCATCTTGCAGCACGGAGGGGGCTCATCTGGCGGTCCGGTCGCGGAAATGACATTCTGGGTATGGCCGCTTCCTCCAGCGGGTCCTCTCGTTTTCGTCTGCGAGTGGCCAAAATACCGCATTCCATTGACCCGAAAGGAAATCGATGCTGGCCTCATTCGCGATGCAGCCAAGCTCGCGATCGAGCTCTGGCCAGTAGAGGAGCCTGAGGCTGGCGGACCACCTGGGTGGTCCGGGTATGCCGTCTCCGGGTTGCGGCAGTCGCCCAAGCCGGCGCCGAAACGCCCCCGCCGGCCAGGCGGAAAAGGGACGCGACGCCGCCCAACCCGCTGAACCCGCCCTAGCTAAGGCCGTGAAAGCGCGGCGAGCGCTCGTCAATCGTGAGCTCGTCGAAGCTCTGCCAGGGGTCGGCCCATTGCCACCATCCCTGAACCCATGGCTGGAGCAATGCCGTCATGCGGCTATAGAACAGCGGGATCACGGAGCACTCTTTCTGGACGGCGACCCGGTCCGCCTCGTGAAACAGCGCCAGTCGGGCCGCGCTGGATTCCTGGGCGAGGGCACGGTCAATCAGATCATCGAATGGCGACGATGACCACCGCTGGGTGTTGCTGGAGCTGCGGCTGTGGAGCAGCACGTGGAGGTAGTACTCCGGGTCGGGATATCCGGCAATCCACACCGCCAGCGTGCCATGGGAAAACTCGTCCGCTCGCGTCACATCCCTAATGTCCATCTCAATGGATTCGATCTCCAGCCCGAGGACCTCGCGCCAGGTATCGAGCAGGGTTGGCCAATAGGGGGTGAGCCAGGTTCGCGCCCAGGCAAGCCGGAGGGGACCTCGATGTCTAGAGCGCCGGTGGCACTCACGGGCGAGTTCAGGGTCGAAGGGGAGCGCGGTGTCCGGCGTATGGCCAGGTAGGCCGGGGGGAACGAGGCCACCCGAGGCAATCATCTGGTTGCCAAGCAGGTGGGGTTCCAGACGGCGCCGATCCACCGCATGTGCCAACGCCTTCCGTAAGTGAGCGTCCACTTCAAATAGCGGAGAGCCGGTGAAGGCGATGTAGAGCGTCGTCAGTGGTGGTCCGGCGACGCTGATAATCCGACCGCTGGCGATCGCGTCACTGGCAGTGGCTGGTGGGTTTATCTGTGCCGCGACATCAACTTCCCCGGTCGACAGGGCATCGATGGCTCCGGCGGGATGCCTAGTGAGCCATTCGACGGTCCCGACGTTACCTTGAGAGCCGCGCCAGTGACCGGGGTCACGTTCAATGACGACGCGGTCAGGGTCGAGGCGAATGACCCGAAACGCACCACTGGTTCGACCAGCGCGAGCGCCGCTCTGGCCGGGTAAAAGCAGCAGAAAAATCCAGTATGGCGCTGGCGCCCGCAGTCGGAACTCAATCGTTTGCGCTCCGACGGCATGGACCCCGACTTGCCCGAAGTCGGTGATCGTGCCAGCGGCGTATGCGTCGGCGTTCTCGAGCGGGGATAGGTGTGCCGATTCGGTGGATCCGACCTTAGGGTCGAGGATGATCCGCAGACCTTCAACCACGTCTTCCGCGGTTATCGGCGTGCCATCGTTCCACCGAGCTTCCGGGTCCAGCTCAAAGAGATAGTGCCGCCCATCGTCGCTAACCTCCCATCGGACCGCGAGCTCAGGAACCACGTAAGGTCCAGGCTTGGCCTGGAGCAAACAATCGTAAAGCTGTCGCTGCAACATCAAATTGATCGAGTAAAACGCCTGGGCTGGATCGGTTTCGAACGGGACGCTCGCGGTGGCAATTCGCACGACGGCGGACCCGGTCCCGTTCGGTGGCCGAGGCGGGTTCCACTCACGGAAGGCTCGTTGCCAGGTCTCATTCGCCTCGCGGTAACGCATCGCAAGATGAAGGGCAGTCGCCACCTGAAAGAGAGTCTCGGCAGCGTCCTGCGGACGCCCCGCCGCCTCGAGCAGTGGTAGCAGCGCCCGGTAATGAACGACCGCCTCGTCGAGTGCCCACTCGGCGAGCGCCTGGTCGCCGGCGAGCTTCAGGTATCGCGCGGCCTTTTCGTGGTCGTCGGACTCGAACCAGTGATGGGCGATCAGGCCGTAGACGCGCTCCGGGCGGTCGGTGTAGTACGCCTCGTACCACTCGGCAGCACGGCGATGCAGGCTGGTGCGTTTCGGTCCCACCAGAGTGTGGTAGGCCGCCTCCTGGATGAGGGCGTGCTTGAAACGGTAGACCGGCTTCGCCCCGCCCGATTCCTCGCGAAGAAGATCCAGGCGCAACAGATGATGAACGGATTGACGGACCGACGGGAGACTGAGGCCCGCCACCGCCTCGATTAGCTCCAGGCCAAAGGTGCGACCCAATACCGATGCCGAGGTCAACGCCTCGCGCCATTCGGGTTCGAGGCGATCGATGCGAGCGATGATGACGCCCTCTAGCGTCTGAGGGATTTCGAGTGTTTCTCCGGCCTTCAGCGTCCAGTGGGAGTTCTCTGGCACCAGGGTGCCACTGTCAATCAGCGAGCGCAGTAACTGCTCCAGGTAGAAAGGGTTGCCTTCAGCGTAGCGGAGCAGTCCATCGATGACGGCCGTAGGAAGAGGTCGATTCCCTGCCAGCGAGGTCAGCAGCTCGTTTTCGGACGGGCGTTCGAGCGGCTGCAGGGTTACCTCTCGAAAGAGATGACGATATTCTCGGGCGGCTTTCTCCTTCAACAGCCAGGATGCGTGGTCCGTTTCCGGTCGTTGACTGATCACCAGCATGATCGGCGCGCCCTCAGCCAGCGGAAGAAGCCGCTCGGTGAGGGCCAGGGATGTCGGGTCGGCCCAATGCAAGTCGTCGAGCGAGACGACCACTGGACCATTCGCGGCAATGCGCTCGAGCAGCTCGGTGAAGACCTCGAAGGTTCGGAATTGCAGGGATTCGGGCGACAGAGGTTTGAGCTGTGCGGCGGCCTCGGGTTCGAGGTTGAGGCCGAGTACGGTCGCAAGGTATGGATAGGTGTCGGAGCCCCGCCCCGGGAACGCTTCTTCCGTCTTCCGGCGCAGTCTCACCCGCAGTCGCAGCTCGGGCTCCGTTGGGCTCGCCTCGAGCCAGTTGCGCAGCAGGTCTCGGTAGGGCCAGTAGGGCAGCGACTCGCCGTACGAAACGCATCGCCCCTCCATCCAGGCGTACCCACCCGCAGGCCCTGAGCGCTGGCGGAGCTCGGCGGCGAGCCGGCTCTTGCCGATGCCGGGGTCGCCGACAATGAACAGGACCGACCCTCGGCCGCCGCGCAGCCGCTCGACGAGCTCCAGCAACACGCGCACCTCTGGCTCGCGGCCGACCATAGGCGTTGCCGGTTCAGCCGCTCTGCCTCCCGGCTGCTCGCGCAGCCCGGTGACGGGATACGCCACGACCAGCTCGGCCTTTCCTTTCAGCTGAAGACTTCGCGTCTCGCCCCAGTCGAATTGGTTGGCGACCTGTCGTTGCGTGACCTCGGAAACGAGGATGCCGTCACCGCCTGCGGCGGCCTCGAGCCGTGCTGCTGTATTCACCGTGTCGCCCATCACGCTGTATTCGACCCGGTTCCCTGCGCCCACCCGGCCGGCGACGACCTCGCCCGTATGGATGCCAACCCGCATCGCGAAACCCTCGACGCCCCAGCCGCGCCGGACCTCGTCGGCGTATTCGCGCGCGGCAGCCATTATGTCGAGTCCCGCCCGAACCGCCCGCTCCGGGTCATCCTCGTGGGCAACCGGCGCGCCGAAGAGCGCCAGCAAACCATCGCCCATGAGGCTGCTTACCGTCCCGCCATAGGCTTCGACGGCGCGGATGGCCCGGCTGATTGCGCCGCCGATCACCAGCTTCGCCTCTTCGGGGTCGAGGCGTTCGCCGAGCGCCGTCGACCCGGCGACATCCGCGAACAGCGCGGTCACAATCCGGCGCTCGTCACCCACCTCGGCCATCCACGCATAGCCTAAACTCCGAACCGCGGTAGGGCTGGGTATGCCGGATCACTACGGATGTACACGATCAAGCCCGGCGAGATGGAGGCTTGGCTGGAGGAGTGGGGGCGGCTGATCGCCCCGCTTCGACGCCGCAATGGATTCGAGATCGTTGGGTCTTGGACGACGGAGTCCAATGAGTTCATCTGGATTCTGCGGTACACCGGCCCCAAGACTTGGGACGAAGCCGACGCTGCCTACTACGCCTCCCCGCAGCGCACCGAAATGCAACCGGATCCGGCTCGCCATATCGTCAGCTCCGAGCACTGGCTGATGAGCCCCCACCCTGCCCTCCCCGAGAAGGGCAGGGGTGCTGAAGGCATCCCGCAGCGGGGGAGGGATGATGTGGCGCGCGACGGCTCGATCACAGCCACCGAAGTCATCACCTATGCCGGTGCACTGGTGACGCTGGCCGGTCTCGGCACATTGCT
>DATNMN010000239.1:0-2358 GCA_035602295.1 Candidatus Dormiibacterota bacterium
TCGGATCCTCCCGGTGGTCAAGAAATACGGCGCGGCCGTCATCGGCATGAGCAACGACGAAACCGGCATCACGATGGTGCCGCAGGAGCGGGTAGAGATCGCCCGCCGCATCATCGAGCGCGCGAAGTACTACGGCATCCCTGCCGAAGACGTCATCATCGATCCGATCGCGATGACGGTCGCCGCCGATCCGCAGGCCGGGCTGATCACGCTGGAGACCATGCGACTGATCAAGGAGCAACTCGGCAACAACATGATTTGCGGCGCCTCCAACGTGTCGTTCGGTCTGCCCGACCGGCACATCCTCAACGCCGCGTTCTTTTCGGTTGCGATGCACGCCGGGCTGACCTGCGCCATCACCAACCCACTTGTCCCGGAGGTGCGCAAGGCGGTGCAGGCGTCCGACCTGCTGCTCGGCCACGACGAGTATGCGATGCGCTGGATCTCCGCGTTCCGCGCCGACCAGAAGAAGGCGGTGGCGGCCTCGTGATCCAGAAAAAGCTCGAGGTCGTCTACCAGCCATTCGACAAGACGACCCGGGTGCCGCCCGGGACGACACTCTTCAGCGCGGCGCATTGGATCGGACTGCCGATCGACTCGACCTGCGGGGGCCGTGGGACGTGCGGCAAGTGCAAGGTCCAGGTGCTGCAGGGTGGCGCCGAGATCACGGCAGCGGATCGGAAGCAGTTGAGGCAGAACGAAGTGGAGGCCGGCTGGCGCCTTTCGTGCCAGGCCAAGGTCTACGAGGACACCACGGTTACCGTGCCGGAGCTGCTTCGGGTACCGAAGGCCGCCACCATGGGCGTCAACCGACTGGTGCTGCTCGACCCCAACGTGCGCAAGGTGTACGTCGAGCTGACGGAACCCGATCTGGAAGACCAGCGCAGTGATGTCGAGCGACTCCGCGATGCGCTCACCGCTGAAGGCTTCGACATGAAGGCCGAGCTTCGCGCCCTCCGAACCCTTCCCGGGGTCCTCCGGGCTGCAGAGTTCAAAGTTACGGCCGTCCTCGGCGGCCATCAGCTGGTTGCGGTCGAAGCGGGCGACACGCGCGACGAAAATTACGGCGTCGCCTTCGACCTGGGAACCACGACCGTCGTTGGCACGCTGATGAACCTGCGGACCGGCATGGCGGAGGCCGTCCGGTCGACCCTCAACGGCCAGGCGCCCTTTGGGGCGGACGTCATCTCACGGATCAGCCATGGGATGCAAGGTGACGAGGCGAAGGCGGAACTGCGCGAAGCGATCCAGCGGACAATGAACGGCGTCCTGCGCGAGCTCTACGACGCGGCCGGCGTTTCGAGGGACCGCGTCTACGAAACCGTCGTCGTGGGCAACGCCACGATGCTGCATCTGCTACTGGGCATCGATGCGACGCCGATCTCGATGATGCCGTTCACCCCCGCCTTCCGGGAACCGCTCTACCTTCCGGCCCGCGATGTGGGTCTCGACATCCATCCGGGGGGCTACGTCCAGACCCTGCCGGTGATCGGCGCCTACGTGGGCGCGGACATCGTCGCGGGCGTCGTGGCCACGGGTCTTGCCCGCGAAGAGAAGCTCCGGGTGTTTGTGGACGTCGGGACCAACGGTGAGATCGTGCTCGGCTCGGTAAAGCGCGTTCTCTGCACCGCCGCGCCTGCGGGCCCCGCCTTCGAAGGCAGCCAGATTCGCTGTGGCATGCGGGCGACCGACGGCGCGATCGAAGGCGTGACCTTGAGTGATCACATCGAGCTCCAGGTGATCGGCGGCGATATCCCACCGAAAGGAATCTGTGGCTCGGGCCTCGTCGACACTGTGGCGCAGCTCCGGCTGGTCGGGCTGCTGGACGCCGGTGGAAAAATGCGGAGCCGCGAAGAGGTCCCAGAGCATCCGCTGTCCGATCGCCTGATCACCATCGACGGCGTGCGGGCTTTCCTGCTCGCCGAGAACGTTTACCTGAGCCAGCGTGACGTCCGGGAGCTGCAGTTCGGCAAAGGATCGATTGCCACCGGAATCAAAGTGTTGATGGACGTGATGGGAGTCACGACCGCTGACCTCGACGAGGTCCTATTGGGTGGGTCGTTCGGCTCCTACCTGAACCCGGAGAGCGCGAAAATCATCGGTCTGGTGCCGCCGGTCGACGTCGATCGCATCCTGTCGGTCGGGAACACGGCCGGCGAGGGCGCGAAGATGTCGCTGCTTTCCTTCCGCGAGCGGCAGATCGCCTTTGAGCTGCCGGACAAGATCGAGTATGTCGAGCTTTCCGGTCGCGCCGACTTCAACGACTCCTTCATTTCCGTCCTGGCGTTCCCCGAGCTGGAGACGCTGCGATGAAGAATGTCGCCCTGCTCATCTGTGGAGCGCTCGGCAAGGAAGTCA
>DATNMN010000240.1:0-12047 GCA_035602295.1 Candidatus Dormiibacterota bacterium
GGCGGCCAGCCCGCCGAAGCGCACGGCCGTGGTGACGGTCACGACGAAATACGCGAGGAAGAAGGGTGAGTCCAGGCCGCCCGTGACGGCGACGCCGCCGGTGACGGCCACACCGCCGGTCACGAGCAGGGTGTCGCCGATTGCCGAGATATAGCCGCTGGTCAGCCATCCGGGTTTACGCGGAAGGATGACGACGAGCAGCGTCAGGTTGTAGATTGCCCCCAGGCCGATCAGGGCCGCCAGGGTCACCAGCGATTGCGGATTCAGACTGGTTGACAGGAAGGGAAGCGCGCCGAGCGAGACCAGAATCGCGAGCCAGCGGACCCAGATGATGCGGCGCTCCATCTCCATCGCCGAGGCATCCGGCTTCCCCGGCTGTGTCGGCTTGCGTGCACCCAGCTTGAGGTTGATGGTGCTGCTCATGGTTTCGGCTTAGCCCGTCGCCTTAAGGAGCCGATCCGAGCGCGGCTTGGTGCGTGGGACTTCGTAGAAGTCGAGGAGCACCTGGGTGCTGTCGATCAGGTGGCTCAAGAATTGCTGCGTAATCCCGGTGCGGCGCTCGCGCGCAATCGCCTTCTTGAGCTGTTCGAACTCTTCCTCCATAAGATGATGCACGGCCACCCGCGCGCTCTCGAGCGTGCGCTCGGCCGGTGAGCCGAAGATCAGGTCCACCGAGTTGAAGCGGCCCTGGGCCGCTTCCCGCTCGTGCGTCCGCAGGTCGTTCGCCAATCGCACCACGCGCGACGCCTGGCAGATGTGGCCGAAGATCCGGTTCTTGAGCTCTTGCGAGACGTCCTGGTAGGAAAAGGCCAGGATCGACACCTGGACGATGGGGAAGGAGCTGCTGTACATGCCATTGGCCAGGTAGGCGTCGAGCGTGACGCGCTCTTTGTTCTTCAGCCAGTGGTTCTCCTGGAGCATGGTCCAGATCGACTTCTCCCAGACCAGCCGGCGCATCGCGGTCCACTCTTCGGGGACTTCGTCCTCGCGGAACTGCTCCTCGATCTTGCGCGTGACCGTGGCGTTGACCAGCGGCATCTGACTGAGGTCGCGGTTGGGCCAGAGCAGGAAGTTCTGGCAGACGCGCCGGTAATCGGCGAGGTCGAGCTCGGGGTGTTCTTCTTCGAGGTAGTCGTCGATGTAGACGATGTAGGCCATGGTCCTGGCCAGCGTCAGTGCCTGCTCGAAGCTGGCACTCGGATGGAGCAGGACGGCGGCACGGCAGACCTCACCCAGCATGTCGTCGCCACGCGGGTTGGCGTCGACGAGGTGGCGGATGACCGCGCGCTCGTCCGCCTGCCGTAGCAGGGTCTCCTTGAGCCGGTTAATCCGCCGGTCTAACATGTTCGCTCCTCGCCAGCATGATTCGGGCGGAAAGCACCGCCGACCGGACGACCTGGGTGGGTCCGTAGAGCGTCTTGCCGACCCACATAGGAATGACGGGCTCTCCCTCGGTTTCATTCAGGTAGGTGGCAGCCCGGCTCAGCTGCTCCTTCAGGGGGGCCCTGAACTCGGCCGGCGCCAGCATCAGCGCCTGGACCGCATAGGCGGTCTCTTCCGGGGTGCCATGCGAGAACCAGCCCCAGGAGCCGTCCTCGCGCTGGCTGTCCCGCAGCCAGCTAAAGGCCTTCAGACAGGCGTCGGGTGCCGACGCGGTGAGCGCGAAGACGGCGTGGGCGGTGGCATAGAAGGGGGAACCATGCCACTTGTCGACCCAATGATCGCCGTCTACGCGCGCATCACGCAGGTACTTGACGACTTTCTGCTGAATCACATGCTGGCGGGGGAAGGGCTGAACGACCTGGAGGACTTCGAGGACGTGCGCATTGGCGGTAACGGACGCATCCCGCTCGAGGGGGAAGGTAAAGAAGAAGTTCACGCCTTCGAATGGCCGGAGCGGGCCCGCCGAGATCGGGAACCCGTAGCGGTGCAGGACGCTGAGGGTAAGCGCGGTATCGTCGGCGTCAGCCCGCAGCCCCTCCCGGGATACGCCCACCCCGTCATCCGTCAGCGACTGGGCCAGGTAGCGCAGCAGCGGCGACGCTTCGGCGGGACGGTGGTCTGCCCGGGCGAGGTTGTAGAGCACCCACGCCATCTCGAACACCTCGAAGGGTGCGACCGTCGGAATGCTGCCGTCGCCCCGGTTGCGCAGCAGCAGGGCGAGGTACTCGTTCGCCTGCTCGTCGCGCGTCTTGAGCAGGAAATACGCGGTCGCCGAGGGCGAGTTCCCAAACGAGCCGTTGGGGGACATCTGGGCCCGGGCGGCCTCGACGTCGAGCCGGTTACCGAGGTACTCCATCGAGTGCAGGAGGGGCGTCTTGACGTTGTAGATGAGCCGGGGCGGAATATGGCCGATCTTGGCGTCGCGCTGGGCGGAGATCCCCATGAAGCGCTCGAAGGGCAGCGGTAGTCCTCGAACCTTGGCTTCGTCGAGCAGGGCCGGGAGGACGAGCTCGAAGCCGGCCATGTCCGGACCGGTCTGCCAGTTGCCGGTGTCCTCGTAGAGGTAGCGCAGCGCTTTCGTGCGCGCCCGGTGGGCCGCCCCATCCTGAAGGTTCTGCGGAAGGTCGGCGAGCGCCACCAGGGAACTCAGGGTCGAGACCAGCTTGTCCTTCGGAATCGGCAGGGTGGTGCCGAAACTGCCGTCGGCGTTCTGGCTGCGCAGCAAATAGCCAAGCGTTTGCGGATACGCCATCGCGTTCGGGTCGTCCGGCTGGCGCAGGCGGGCAACAAACGCGGTGTCGTAGGCGGAGGCCGAAATCGCCCCTTGCTGGAGCGATGCCAGCAGCTCGTGGGTGGCGGCCGGCAGCGCTACCGCCGCCGGCCGCGGCAGCACTCCGTTGCTCGGGTAGACGTCGCTGATTTCCGTAGTCGCAACCCCCTTGAGTGGCGCTCGATCGAACGTCTAGGCGGAGGCTACCGCCGTCCTGTTGCGGGAGACGTTTCGACTGACTCCCGGGTCGCGGGACGGGCGGGCGTCACGGCCCCGTCGTATTCGTCACAGGCCGATGACCGGGGAAAGTGGCTGTGAGGCGTGGCGTTGTCCGAATACGGGCCTGCGGGACGGGCCAAAAGAGAGGGACGGGTGCTTCGGCGGACGGGGTTATCGAGCGGGCTGGACCGGCGGGCCGGCACCATGGTGCTGGTCCACGGCGCCTACACGGCCGCCAACTTGCTGGCCGGGACCTTCCTGGCCATCTTTCTCTGGCGAGCCAGTCACGACCTGGTCCCGATCGCGATCTACAGCGGGCTGAGCGCGGTCATGATTCCAGTCGCGTTCGTGGCCAACGGCCTGGTCTGCCGTGGGATGGGCGCGGGCGCCTCCATCCGTTTGGGCCTCTTCGGCAACGGCCTCACCTACCTGGTGATCCTGCTGCTTGGCGCTGATACCCCGCACTGGATCGTCGTGCTGGGACTGCTGCGCGGTGTCGCCGAAGGCTTCTACTGGTCGGGGTTCCACCTGGTGAGTTACGACACGACCTGCGAGGGGAATCGGGATCGGTACTTCGGCGCCCAAGCGACGGCCAGCTGGATCCTGACCGCGACGCTGCCCCCCGCGGCGGGCGCGATCATCGTCGCGGGCACCCACGTGGGTGGGCCCTACCGTGGCTACGAGCTGGTCTTCGCCCTGGCGGCTGTCCTGCTGATGGCGGCCATGGTGCTGGCCGGGCGATTGCCATCGGCGGTGCGCCCGCGCCTGTCCTTCCGCCGGGTGGCGACCCTGGCGCGCCGCAACCCGGATTGGCGCTGGGTCACCGCCGCTCGACTGACCGACGGCTTCACCGGCAGCCTGCTGGGACTCGTGTTGACCATCCTGACGTTCCTCGTGCTCAAGAACGAGCAACAGGTAGGCAACTTCAACGGCGTGATGGGATTGCTGGGCGTGGTCATCAGCCTCGGGCTGGCCGCCTTCATGAAGCCCCACCGGCGGATCGCCTGCGGCCTGGTCGGGGGCGCGTTGCTGGTGCTGTCGACCTTCCTGTTGCCGCTCTACCTGACCGCCTGGGCGCTGGTTGCCTTCGGGTTACTGCGGGCGATCGGCGGCCCGCTCCACGGCAACGCCCTGGCGCCGGTCGCGCTCCAGGTGATCGACCGGGATCCGACGCCGGCGACGATGCGCTACGACTACATCGTCCACCAGGAGTTGTGCCTGGGGATCGGGCGGGTACTCAGCATCGGCTGCTTCCTGCTGCTGGCGGCGCCCATGAACCAGATGCTGCTGGCCCGGATCGTCGTCGTAGTAGCCGGCGCCGCCCCGCTGCTGATCTGGGCCGCCTTTGCCCGCATCCCCCGGCTGGCACCCGCCGTCAATGCCGAAAACCGCGTGCTACCCCAGGCTGCCTGAGGGTTGGTGGAGCGAAAGAGACTCGAACTCTCGACCTCCGCAATGCGAGTGCGGCGCTCTGCCAGCTGAGCTATCGCCCCGGCGGAATTATACGTTCAGGTTGTCTGCTCCTCGCCCGCGGAGGCCTGCCTCGGCTAGGCGTCGGTTACCATATCCCGGCGACCGAAGGCTTTGCCTGATCGAGCTTGTTTCATTCTCATGAGGCGCGCATAGACTAGCCATATGGCCCAATTCCGGCCCGATCAGACGCCACCCCCGCAAGCGCCCAAAACCCCACGGCAGCCCAGTTCCTGGCTGCGCCTGGCCCTGCTGGCCGGCCTGAGCCTGTATCTCGTGATCCTGACCGCGCCGTTCATATTCAAACTGGGCGGACCGGCTCGGGTCGACCTGAGCTATTCCCAGCTGGTGACCCAGATCGAGAGCGGCAATGTCGCCGACATCACCATCCAGGGCCAATCAGCCCAGGGCGACCTCAAGGTCGCGGTCACCAACAATGGGGTCACCAACGTCCAGTTCAACGCGACCGTCCCCGACAACATCGGGTTGCCCGACTCTACCTTCTATCCACTCCTTAAGGACAATCATGTCGCCACGACGGTCAAGCAGGATACCGGCGGCATCAGCAGCCTGTTGTTCAGCCTGCTCCCGTTCCTCGTCCTGATCGCGATCTGGATCTGGTTCGTACGGCGATCCGGTCAGGCGGCCCAAGGCATCTTCAGCTTTGGTCGCAGCCGTGCCCGCCTGCAGGACCCGAGCACCCCCAAGACGACCTTTCACGATGTCGCCGGCGTCGAGCAGGCGCAGTTCGAGCTACAGGAGATGGTGGACTTCCTACGCGACCCGGGGAAGTTCCAGAAGCTAGGTGGCCGGATGCCCAAGGGCGTTTTGCTGATTGGCCCGCCCGGCACCGGCAAGACGCTGCTGGCCCGTGCCATCGCCGGCGAGGCCGGAGTGCCGTTCTTCAGCATTTCAGCGTCGGAGTTCGTCGAGATGTTCGTCGGTGTTGGCGCCTCCCGCGTGCGCAGCCTCTTCGAAGATGCCAAGAAGCACTCGCCGTCGGTCATCTTCGTCGATGAGTTGGATGCGGTCGGTCGCCAGCGCGGCGCCGGCCTCGGAGGCGGCAACGACGAGCGCGAGCAGACCTTGAATCAACTGCTGGTCGAGATGGACGGCTTCGATCAGCGCGAGGCGGTGGTCGTCGTCGCCGCGTCGAACCGCGCCGACGTCCTCGACCCGGCGTTGCTCCGTCCGGGTCGGTTTGACCGGCGGGTGGTCGTCGACCGACCCGATCGCCGCGGCCGCGCCGCCATCTTGAAAGTGCACACCCGCAGCGTGCCGCTGGCCGACGACGTCGACCTGGAGATCATCGCCCGCTCGACGCCGGGCCTGGTCGGCGCCGACCTCGCCAACCTGGTCAACGAAGCGGCCCTGCACGCCTCGCGCACCAATCGGACGAGCGTCGCCATGCAAGACTTCGAAGAGTCGTTCGACCGAGTGGTCCTCGGATCCGAACGCAAGATCTACCTCAGCGAGGCAGAGCGCCGCGTGATCGCCTACCACGAGTCAGGCCACGCGCTGGTGGCCTGGTACCAGCCGCAGTCCGATCCGGTCCACAAGATCACGATCGTGCCACGTGGCATGGCGCTGGGGGTCACCCAATCGATTCCGACCGACGACCGGCATAACCTGTCAGAGGAATATTTGGAGGCGCGAATCGCGATGGCGCTCGGTGGACGAGCGGCCGAGCAGCTGGGCCTCGGATCGGTCACGACCGGCGCGCAGAACGACCTTGAGACCGCGACCGAACTGGCGCGACACATGGTGGTGAGCTGGGGGATGAGCAAGAAGATGGGCCTCTTCTCCTTTGACGATTCGCCGCAAGCCGTGTTCCTCGGCCGTGAGCTCGCCGGTACCCCGCACATCAGCCAGCGGACGGCCGGGATCATCGACGAGGAAGTCACCCGCCTGCTCGGTGAGGGCTATCAGACGGCCGAGAGCATCCTCACCGCGAACCGCGCCAAGCTCGATACCCTGGCCGCGGCCTTGCTCCAGGAAGAGGTTCTCGACGAGGACCAGATCGCGCGGCTGATCGGACCGCGGGCGCTCGAAGGCGGCATCGCGTCGCCCAAGGCCTGGCGGGCGGCCGTCACCGACGCCGGAGCGCAGGTCTAGAACATGGCGGACGCCGCCGAGCTGCGGCGGATTCCCCTCGTCCCCTTGCGGGACGACGTCGTGTTTCCCAAGCTGATCGTGCCCCTGTCGGTCGGGCGGCGCACCTCGATTGCAGCGATCACCGCGGCGATGGAGAAGGACAAGCAGGTCCTGCTGGTTGCCCAGCGCGACCCGCAGGTCGACGATACGACCGAGCAGGACCTTTACGCGATCGGCACCATCGCCGAGATCAACGGGATGCGCCAGACACCTGCGGGCGTGCAGATGCTCGTCGCCGGTTCGCAGCGCGCGCGCATCGTGCGTTTCGTCCAGTTCAAGCCCTTCATCGAAGTCGAGATCGAAACGGTCGCGGACCAGGTCGGGGAGGGCCTCGAGGTGGAGGCTCACATGCGCTCGGTCAAGAGCCTTTACGAAAAGTACGTCGAGTCCGGTGCCACGGTCGCGCCCGAGATTGCCGCGACCGTCTCCAAGACGGACGACCCAGTCTACCTGGCCGACCTGGTCTCGGCAGCGCCCGACCAGACGCTCGAGCAGAAGCAGCACATGCTGGAGACGCCCAACGTCATCGAGCGGCTCCGGCTGCTGTCGCTCTTCTTGAGCAAGCAGGTCGAGATCCTCGAGCTCAAGGCCAAGATTCAGAACGAGGTCCAGAGCACGATCGGCAAGCTGCAGCGCGACCAGATCCTGCGCGAACAGCTCAAGGCGATTCGCAAAGAGCTTGGCGAAGACGAAGAAGGCGCTGAGCTGCACAGCTTGCGCGAGAAGATCGAAGCCGCCGGCATGCCGGATGGCGTCAAAGAGCGTGCCTTGAAAGAGATCGACCGGATGCAGAGCATCCCGGCGGCATCGCCCGAGGTCGGCATCATCCGGACCTATGTCGATTGGTTGATCGCCCTGCCCTGGGGGCCGCCACCGGAGGAAACCTGGGACATCAAGACCGCTGCCACGGTGCTCGACGAAGATCACTATGGCGTCGAGAAAATCAAGGAACGCATCCTGGAATACATGGCCGTCCGCCAGCGCTCGCAGACCCTTCGCTCGCCGATCTTGTGCTTCGTCGGGCCGCCCGGTGTCGGGAAGACGAGCCTCGGCAAGTCGATTGCGCGGGCCCTGGGGCGCAAGTTCGTCAGGCTTTCCCTGGGTGGCATCCACGACGAGGCCGAGATCCGGGGTCATCGTCGCACCTACATCGGCGCCATGCCCGGACGAATTCTTCAACAGATGAAAGTGGCGGGTGCGCGCAACCCGGTCTTCATGCTCGATGAGATCGACAAAGTGGGCGCCGACTGGCGCGGTGATCCATCGTCCGCCCTACTGGAGGTCCTCGACCCGGAGCAGAACCGGGACTTCTCCGATCATTACCTGGAGGTCCCATACGACCTCTCACATGTGCTGTTCATCACGACCGCGAATGTGGTGGACACGATCATTCCGCCGCTGCGTGATCGGATGGAGATCATCCGGCTTCCCGGCTACACCGAAGACGAGAAGATGCATATCGCGAAGCAGTTCTTGGTGCCGCGTCAGCTGCGGGAGCATGGTCTTACGGACGAGAACCTGGAGTTGCCTGAGGCTAGCTTGCGCATGCTAATTCGCGAGTACACCCATGAAGCTGGAGTGCGGAATCTGGAGCGCGAGATCGCGAACATCGCCCGGAAGATCCCCCGTCGCATCGCCGAAGGCGAGACCGAAAAAGTGACCGTCGAGCCCAGCGACCTGATGGCCTACCTTGGGCCACCACGGTTCGAGTTTGGTGTCGCTGAGCTGGAAGACCAGGTGGGCGCCGTCACCGGAGTGGCGGTCAACGAATACGGCGGCGACGTGATGACGGTCGAGGCGATCCTGATGCAGGGACGCGGCGAGTTCGCCCTGACCGGGCAGATCGGCAAGGTCATGGAGGAGTCAGCGCGGGCGGCGGTGAGCTACGCGCGCTCGCACGCCGTCGAGCTGGGCCTCAAGCCGGGCTTCTTCGAGGACCACTTCTTCCATATCCATGTGCCGGCCGGGGCCATTCCCAAGGACGGACCGTCGGCGGGCATCACGATGGCAACCGCGATCGTCTCGGTCCTGACCGACCGGCCGGTGCGACGCGAGGTCGCGATGACCGGCGAGATCACCCTGCGTGGCAAGGTGTTGCCGATCGGGGGCCTGAAAGAAAAATTGCTGGCGGCGCATCGCGCCGGCATCAAGGTCTTCATCCTGCCGGAGAAGAATCGCAAAGACCTGCACGAAGTGCCCGACGAGGTCAAGCAATCGATGGAGCTGGTGATGGTCAAGCACGTGGACGAAGTGCTCGATAAGGCCCTGCTGCCGGCGGCAGCCCGGCCATCGACCCCGGGGCTCGGGTTCCGGCGGCCGCTCGGGGAAACCCAACCCGGCACGGTCAACTAATTTTGCTGGGCCCCCACCCTACCCTCCCCCAGCGGCGGAGGGAAATGCTGAGGAGGCCCGCGTCGCTGTTGCTAGTTCTCCTGGTGCTGGCCGGATGCACGCTGCAGCCGGACGTTTCGCAGGCGGCGCCCAACGGGCGGGTTGGTGCCGCGGCGCCGGCGCTCTCAGGCCAGACGTTGGCGGGTGACGCCCTGTCCGTCGACTTCCGCCAGTCGAAGACCGTCCTGGTCTTCTGGGCGGCCTGGTGCGGACCGTGCCGCCAGGAGCAGCCCGGCTTGAATACACTGGCGGCCAAATACGCCAGTCAGGGCATCCGCTTTGTCGGGGTCGACCTGTTGGACCACGATCGAGCCTTGGCCCGTGCCTTCGTGGCCGAGTTCAAGGTGCCGTACCCGAGCCTGTATGACGATTCGGGCAGCCTGGCTGCGGCCTACCAGATCGACTCGCCGCCCTCGTTCGTGTTCGTCGACCAGCGCGGCGTCGTCGTCAACCGCTACCCGGGTGAAACCTCCCAGGCGCACCTGGAGAACTTAGTTCAAACGCTCGCTACTTCGTCCGCCGCTGCCAACGGGTCGCCTTGAGCATCTTCTTGTGCTTGTGTTTGCGCATTTTCTTTCTGCGCTTCTTGATTACCGAGCCCAAAAGGCCCGTCCCGTGAAAGCTCGCATGTGCCGGAACATTCTAAGCGAACTCGGGGTTTAGACTGGTAGGGGCTGCGAAGCCTCATCACGAAAGGGAGTCCCGTTCCATGAGCCAAGCTGTAATAGTTGAAGCCGTCCGGACCGCGATCGGCCGCCGAGGTGGCTCGCTGAGCCCGGTGCGGCCGGACGATCTGCTGGCGCTGACGCTGCGTGAACTTGTCACCCGTGCCGGCGTCGATCCGGCGCAGGTCGACGACGTCGTAGCCGGTTGCGTTACCCAGACCGGCGAGCAGGGCATGAATATCGCCCGCGCCGCCGCTTTGATCGCGGGGTTTCCCATCGAGGTCCCAGGGACGACGATCAATCGCTTCTGCGGCTCGGGCCAGCAAGCCGTCAACTTCGCCGCCCAGGGAGTGATGTCCGGTGCCCAGGACATCGTGATCGGCGCCGGCGTGGAGAACATGTCCCGCGTGCCGATGGGCTCCGACGCCTTTGGCCCCGGTGAAGGTCCCGTCAGCCCCAAGCTCATGGATCTGTTCGAGATCATCCCGCAAGGCAATTCAGCCGAGATGATTGCCAAGAAGTGGGGATTCGATCGCCAGCAGCTGGATGAGTTCGCCTACCAGAGCCACATCAAGGCTGGCCACGCGATCAAGGAAGGACGGTTCGCGCGGGAGATCTTCCCGGTCCAGGTGAAGCAGAACGGCAGCAGCTATGAATTCGCCGTCGACGAGGGGGTTCGGATCCCACCGTCACACGAGAAGATGTCGCAGCTCAAGGCCTCATTCCAGGAGGATGGCGTGGTCACGGCGGGCAATTCCAGCCAGATCAGCGACGGCGCCGCGGCGGTGCTGGTCATGACCGAGGAAAAGGCCAAGCAGCTGGGGCTCAAGCCGCGGGCGCGAATCGTGGCGCAGGCCATTGTCGGCTCGGAGCCGACGATCATGCTGACCGGCCCGATACCGGCGACGGCGAAGGTGCTGAAAAAGGCCGGACTGGAACTCAAGGACATCGATCTCTTTGAAGTCAACGAGGCCTTCGCCCCGGTCGTCCTGGCGTGGCAGCATGAGACCGGCGCCGACATGGAGAAGGTGAATTACTCGGGCGGGGCGATTGCGCTCGGCCACCCCCTCGGCGCCAGTGGCGCCCGTCTGATCACGACGCTGCTGCATGAGCTAGAGCGACAGGATGCGCGTTACGGGCTGAGCACGATGTGCATCGGCTACGGGATGGGCATCGCGACGATTATCGAGCGGATCTAGCCTCGGCGATCCGGGAAGCCGATCGGCTGGGCCTGCCGGCGGCGTTCGACCACGCCGGAGAGCACGAACAAGAAAATCACCTGGACCAGGAAATAGAGCGCCACGATCAGGTCGATTACGGTGGTGAGACTGCCACCGGTCTCGCGCATGTTGCCCACGGCGAGCCCGAAGAAGAGGAAGGAGCACAGGTAGGTGATCAGCGCGATCCCGTAAATCGCGTGCTTCCAGAGCTGGCGGTTGGCCAGGAGCCGGTTCAGCCCACGAGGGGTCACGGCGCCGCGTCGCTCGAAATCTCTAGTGTTGGTCATTCTGGCACTTCCATTTGTGGCCTCTCAGCTCGGAGTGCTGACCGGTGTTACAGGAGTTGGCGGGAGGTGAGACACCTGGCGGCAGAGTTGTCGTCCCGTTGGGCGCGAGGGTGCTGGTGTCCGTGAGATGGTTGAACTCGTAGGTGACGTCGCTAAAGGCAGACTGGAGCTGCGTGCCCGCCAGGATGATGACCGCGAAGGAGATCGTCGCCAGCAACACCATCAGGAATGCATATTCGATGAGGGCCTGTCCCTTGCTGTTGCGGCGGCGTCTTTTCATGGCTTGGAACGACGGTAGCACCGCTTTGCGTGTGGCTCATCCGCCGTTCGGCCCTAATTGAGCCGCGATCGAATAACGGTGGCCGTTACGGCAGCCGATCGAAACCGGCCCGCAACTCCCGGTAACTGGTCGTAAGGCTCTCGTTAAGGATCTTGGTATCGGCGAGGATGGGCATGAAATTGGTATCGCCATCCCAGCGCGGGACGACGTGCTGGTGCACGTGGTCGGCGACGCCCGCGCCGGCGACCTTGCCGCCGTTGATCCCAAGGTTGAAGCCGTGCGGCGAGAGCACCTGGCGCAGGACGCGCAGCGCGCGCTGCGTCAGGGCCATAACCTCGGTCGCCGCGGCCGGAGGCAGCTCTTCCAGGTTAGCCAGGTGTGCCTTAGGGGCGACCATCAGGTGCCCGTTGTTGTATGGATAGCGATTCAGGATCGCCAGCGCCAGGTCCGTGCGGGCGAGGAGCAGGTGATCGGCATCCTGCGCGGGATCGGCGGCGGCCGCCTCACAGAAAAAACAGCCGGCGGGCTTGGGGCCCTTGATGAATTCCTTACGCCAGGGGGCCCAGAGGTGCTGCATCGGAGGAATGATAGGAGCCAGGCTCGGCGAGCTTGTCGGCGCAGTTATACAAATCCGTGTATACTGGCGCC
>DATNMN010000241.1:0-17294 GCA_035602295.1 Candidatus Dormiibacterota bacterium
CTCCGAAATGTGAACCAACCCCGTCCCCGCCCCCTCGATCTGTACGAAGGCCCCGAAGTTCGTAATCCCCACGACCGTCCCGTCCACCACCGTCCCAGGCGTCACTGCCACCTAACCCGCAGACCCTCCTAATGCCATAAACTCCTCCACCATTCCTGGATTTTGCCGATCACACCGCCGTCATGCTTCGCCACTGGTCCCCGAATCGCTGGACTCGCCGCGACGCCCGGTCCGGCCGATGCTCCCACCGTCGCCGGCAATGCCGAGTCACTGGGCTTAACGATGACATAAACCTGCTCGCCGGGTCGGGAGAACCCCGCTTTGCGAGCGGCCTCCTCCATCGCGGCGGGCGATCCACCAGCGGCGAGCTGCGTCCTCGTCTGCTCGTTCGAGGCGGCCACTTGCGCGTTGCCGTTACGCAACGACTGGACCTCGTGGTTCAGCCGCAGGTTCAACATCAGCTCGGATCCGAACGCCCACACTCCCCATAGAACGATCGCAGCGACAACGATCCAGATCAAGCGATCGGGCGCAGCGATGTGAACCTTTGCGCGGGAGGCTTTGGGTTCGGAGGTGCTCAAGACGTGATCTGGAACTCTTGGATGGTCAAGCCAGCCCGAAAACGGACAGATTATAGGGACGCCCCCCGGGCTTGGCAAGGCCGTCAACTCGGTTTGGCGTCATCCGTTGCGCTTGGCGGCCTCCCAGTACCGATCCAATTCCTCGATCGGCAGGTCCTTGAGCGCCTGCCCGTCGGCGCGGGCGGCCTGCTCCATCATGCGAAAGCGCGCCTCGAACCGCCCGGTCGTACCGCGGAGCGCGTCCTCGGGGTTGATGCCCAGCTTGCGGGCGACGTTGACCATGGTGAACAGGAGGTCGCCGAACTCGGCCTCCCGTTCCTCGACGGTCGATGCCTGGCGCAGCTCCTCCAGCTCCTCCCGGATCTTGTCGAGGGCACCCTCGACGTCCGGCCAGTCGAATCCGACATTCGCCGCGCGGCGTTGTAATGACCAGGCCCACTGCAGGGCTGGGAGCGACCGCTGCACGCCGTCGAGCGCGGATTCGCGCCCGTACTCTTTGGCCTTCAGCGTTTCCCAGTTTCGAACCACTTCCTCGGAACCGCTGACCACCGTCGACCCGAACACGTGCGGATGACGCCGAACCAGCTTCTCGCGGACAGTGTCCGCCACCTCGCCCAGCGTGAATTCTCCCGTCTCTTCCGCAATCACCGACTGCATCAGCACCTGGAGCAGGACGTCACCCAGCTCTTCGCGAAGCTTCGTCATCGACTTTTCATCAATCGCCTCGAGCACCTCGTACGCCTCCTCGAGCATGGTGGCGCGCAATGAAGCCGGGGTCTGCTCGCGGTCCCAGGGACAGCCGTCGGGCGCGCGCAGCCGCCGGACGACCTCGACCAGTGCCGCGACGCGCTCGATATCGTCAGCCATTTCCCGTCACTGCCAGGGCCGGTCGCATGCCGGCATCGCGGCCGGCCGCGCGCAGCCACGGAAGGCCCGCCAGGATGAAGCCCACGCCCACCACCGCCGACAACACGAACGGCACGGCGACGCCAAGCCCGAACAGACCGCCGCCGAGCAGCGCCCCGACCGCCTTTGCCGCGGTTTCCGCTGTCCCGACGGTACCGGCCGCCCGTCCGCGCTGGTCGGGGGCCACTGCACTCATCAGGTAGGCATTGATCGCCGGCTCGGCAAACGCCGCCGCGCTCGCCTCGAGGACACCGACCCCGATCACCGCCGGCACGCTGTGCAGCAGCGGATAGATCGGAGCGATCAGGCAGCTGGTCGCGGTCGACCCGGTGCCCAGCCAGCGACGGTCAACGCGATCGGCCGCCCACCCCGCCAGCGGCGCCGTTAGCACCAGGGGCAGCGCGAAGAGGGAAAACGACAGACCGACCTCCCAGTCGGTGGCGCCGATCGACTTCATGAAGAGGCTCCAGACCACGTTGTAGACGCCATACAGGAAGCCGATGCCGATCGACACCATCACCAGGCCGCGCACCGCGGCGACACCGGCGCGCAGCATCTCGCTCGAGGGTGCGGGGCCTATCGTCCGCGCGGAGGTCATCGGCGGTAGGCGGCGAGGATCGAGCGCAAACGCGACCACGACCGCCGCAAGCAACATGGCGAGACCGGTCGCCTCGAACACCGTAGCCCGCCCGAACACCGCGAGGATGCCACCGAGGGCCGGGCCGAAGATCAGCCCGCCCATGTCCGCTCCTGACAACCAGCCATAGGCGATGCCACGCTCGCCTTCTGGCACCAGGTCGGCGACCACGGCGCGCGACCCCGGGCGAAAGGCCGCCGCCCCCAGCCCTTGGATGAAGCGCAGCGCGATCAGCCAGCCGATCGACAGCGGCAGCGCGAAGGCGGCGATCGCCAACCCTGCGACCAGCAGGCCGCCGATCATCAGCGGTGCGCGGCCGAATCGGTCGGAAAGCCGGCCTGCTGGGTACTGGCCGATGAACTGAGCGACCAGGTTCGCGCCCACCACCACGCCGACCATCGCGTAGGAGCCACCGCGCTCACGCAGGAAGAGCGGCAGGATCGGCAGAACCGACCCGACGCCGGTTCCCACCAAGAAGACGGCGGCAATGATGCCCCAGAGCGCGGTTCGCCGCGCTCGCCTACCGGTCGACACGATAGGCGCTGGCCTCGACCTCCACCAGCCACTTGGGATCGAGGAACCCCCTGACCCCGATCAGCGACGTGACCGGCTTGATCGCGCCGAAGACCTCGCCGTGCGCGCGCCCGATGTCGCGCCAGCGACGCGGCACGGTCGTGAAGATACGGGTGCGCGTCACATCATCGAAGCCGGCGCCCACGCCGGCGAGCGCCTCACCGATGACGCGCAGGCACTGCCGGGTCTGCTCGTAGACGTTGCCCTCGCCCACCGTCGACCCGTCATCGGCAGTCGGCGCGCAGCCCGAGATCTCGATCACCGGGCCCACGCGCACGGCGCGCGCGTAGCCGACGATGCGCTCCCATTTGCGCCCGGTGGTGAAGACCTGGCGATTCACGCCGGAACGGGCGAGGTGCAGAACGCGCAGCGGTGTGCCGCGATCGGGATCACGCTGAGGCATTCTGGGCACTTGCGGGTGGACGGGTCCCCTGGTGGATCCTGGCGCAACCGGGCGATCAACCGGTTGAGCGGAAGAACCACGAAGAAGAAGACAGCGATGGCAACCAGCACGAAGGCCAGGACGGCATTGAAGAAGTCGCCGTAGCGAAAGACGCTGCCGTTGACGGTGAAAGTGAGGTTCGAAAAGTCTGGCTTGCCCGCGAACGCGGCGATCAGTGGCGTGATCAAATCCTTGACCAGGGCGGAGATCACAGCGCCAAACGCGGCGCCCAGGACCACGGCGACGGCGAGGTCAAGCATGTTTCCACGAAGCAAGAAGGCCTTGAACTCTTTCGCCATGAAAACGCCTCCAATTGCCTTGATAAGTAACGGTGAGCGTCGGGCGGTGGCCGTAGTCTACGTTGTCAGACTGCGAGCGCGACCCGTCCCAGGCGTTCGACCTCGCCCAGGACGTCGACCAGGCGCTCTTTCCACTGGGGGCCGGCCTGGGACAGCGAAATTCGCACCTTGCCGAATCGCACATAGAGGATTGATCGGAACTGCGCCTCCAGCCGTCGCTCGTCGCCGTTCCAGCCGGCCGGCAGCCGCATCACGAGCCAGTGACCGTCGGTCTCGACCGCCGCGACGCCGGCGGCACGCGCCAGCCGCTTGACGCGCAATGCATAAAGAAGGTTGCGCACCGGCGTCGGCAGCTTGCCGAAGCGATCAACCAGGTTGCGCTCGGCGGCCGCCAGTCCCTCCTCGTCCTCAATCTCCGCGAGATCGTGGTAGACCTGCAGGCGCAGCTTTTCATCGGGTACGTACTCCTTCGGCAGGAAGTGTTCGATCGGCAGATCCAGCGTGAGTCCCGCGGGCATCTCGACCGGCATCCCGGTCTTCTGCGACTCGACCGCCTCGCGCAGCATGGAGTTGTACAGCTCCAGCCCGACGGCCGCGATCGCGCCATGCTGCTCGACGCCGAGCAAGTTCCCGGCGCCTCGAATCTCCAGGTCCTTGAGCGCCAGCTTGAACCCGGAGCCCAGGTCGTGGAGCTCGGCAATCACATCGAGCCGCCTGTCGGCGTTCTCCGTGTGCGACCTCGTGGGGTTGTAGAGAAAGTAGGCGTAGGCGCGTTGGCCGGCACGTCCGACCCGGCCGCGCAGTTGATAGAGCTGCGCCAGGCCCATGCGGTGCGAGTCCACCACCACGATCGTGTTCGCGTTCGGGATATCCAGCCCCGATTCGATGATGGTCGAGCACACCAGCACGTCCGCCTCACCTTTGACGAACTTCACCATCACGTCGGCCAGGGTGGTCTCCGGCATCTGCCCGTGACCCACCAGCACGCGCGCCTGCGGCACCAGCCGCTTGACCCGCTCTTCGGCCTTCTTGATCGTCTGCACCCGGTTGTAGACGTAGAAGACCTGGCCGCCTCGCTGCAGCTCGCGCTGGATGACTTCCTTGATCAGGTCATCGTCGTCCGCGGTCACGAAGGTCTTGATCGGCAGCCGTTCCTCCGGCGGTGTCTGGATGACGGAGAGGTCGCGGATGCCGGCCAGCGCCATGTGCAGCGTCCGTGGGATGGGCGTCGCCGAGAGCGAGAGCACATCGACGGAGGCGCGCAGCTGCTTGAGCTTCTCCTTCTGCATGACGCCGAAGCGCTGCTCCTCGTCGAGGATGACCAGCCCGAGATCTTTGAAGCGGACGTCTTTCTGCAGCAGGCGATGGGTGCCGATCACCACGTCGACCTCGCCGATCTGCAGCCGGCGCAGGATCTCGGTCGCCTCTGCGTCGGAGCGGAAGCGCGAGAGCATGTCGACCTTGACCGGAAAGGACTGGAACCGGTCGCCGAAGGTGAGGTAATGCTGCTGCGCGAGCACCGTGGTCGGCACCAGGATCGCTACCTGCTTGCCGTCCATCACGGCTTTGAAGGCGGCGCGCACCGCCAGCTCCGTCTTTCCAAAGCCGACGTCGCCGCACAACAGCCGGTCCATCGGACGCGAGTCCTCCATGTCGGCCTTGATCTCTTGCAGCACCCGGATCTGGTCCGGCGTCTCGTCGTAAGGGAACGACTGTTCCAGCTCCTGCTGCCACGGCCCGTCCTCGGAAAAGGCATGACCCTCGACGAGCTGCCGCTTGGAGTAGAGGTCGAGCAGGTCGTGGGCGACAGCCTCCACCGATTCGCGCACCTTGCGCTTGGCCCGATCCCAGTCGCCCGAACCGAGGCGCTGCAGCCTGGGCGCCGCATCCCCGCCGCCGACGTATTTCTGGACGCGATCCAGATGCTCGACCGGGATGAACAGCTTGTCGCCGTCTGCGTACTCGAGCTGCATGTACTCGCGCTCCTGTCCGTCTTCGCCCATCAGCCGCATGCCGGTAAAGCGACCGATGCCGTGGTCGACATGCACGATCAGATCGCCTGGCTCGAACTCGAGGTCCCAGGTGGCCGAGCGCGCGCGCACGACGCCGCGGCGGACTCGCTGGCGCAGTCCGCCGAAGAGGTCGGTGTCGCCGTAGACCTCCAGCTGCTGCGATGGGACGCGGAAGCCCTGGGCCACCGGTTGGTTGCCGAGAACGACCAGGCCTGGCGACAGAGGGGTTTGTGACCAGAGAAAGGCCCCGCCGGCCGGGTAGACATCGCGATCTTCGAGCAGCTCGCGAAGCCTCGGTTCTTGCTGCGTCACGATCAGCACCCGTGCTTTTGCGCGCGCATCTGTCCTGACACGGTCAGAAAAGGCGTCGATGCGTCCGGCGTAGGCGTCGACCGGCTCGAACCCCAGATCGATCGTGCCCAGGTCGGCGCCCCTCGCAATCTCGAGCCGCCGCCAGGTGAGTGCCGCGTCGCGCAGGCTCTTGATCGCGACCAGCCCGGGCCGCAGCCCCTGCGGCAGCTCCCCTCGGTCGATCTCGACCCCGAACAGCTCCTGCAATTCCTGCTCGCGTTGGTCCGCCTGCGCGAGCGCTCGCCGGCCGTCCATCGACACGATCAGTGCGTCGGGCGGGAGATGGCTCAACAACGTCGGCTGCGATGGATCGAGATACGCCTGGAAGCCTTCGATGCCGTCGAAGTAGGCGCCCGACCTGACGCGCTCGATGTCGGCCAGCCATTGGTCGCGCACCTCGGGCAGCGTGTTGTTGAAGTCGAGTTGGCGCAGCGCGGCATCGGCCGCGGCGATCGATTCGACAGTCAGGATCAGTTCGGCCGCAGGAAGAATTCGCGCGGTCGCGATGCTCCCGACCGAACCCTGCGACTCGACCTCGAACTCGCGAAGCGACTCGAGCTCGTCACCGAACAGCTCGGCGCGGAGCGGACGCCGCCGGTCGGGCGGAAAGATGTCGAGGATTCCTCCCCGCAGGCTGAACTCGCCGCGCGCCTGGACCAGCGGCTCGCGCCGGTACCCAAGCGTCGTCAGCCGGTGCAGCAAGTCATCGAGTGAGTACGTCTCCCCCGGCTTCAGGGTGAAACTCCAGCGTCGCAATGCGTCGGGCGCCAGCGTCGGCCGCGTCATCGCGGCCCAGGAGGTAAAGCAGACCACCGGCTCGCCATGGCCGAGCGCATCGATCGCCTCCAACCGGCGCCGCACCGTTTCCTCATCGGGTGCAAGCCGGTCGAAGGGCAGCGTTTCGACCGCGGGAAACACGACCGTGCGCACGTCCTCGCGAAACCACGCGCCCGCCTCCTGGAAGGAGCTTTCCGGGTCGGACACCACGGCCAGCACCGGCCGCTGCGCGCGCATCGCCAGCCACGCCGCAAAAACCGGCAGGGCACTCGACGGAACCCCGTGCGCCTCCAGGCCGCCGATGGGCGCGCTCCACCATGCCTCGAGCCGGCCACGGGCCGGGAGGCGGTCGATCAATTCGAGCAGCGTGTCCGTCACCGACGTCGAACCATGCAAAAATGCGCCCTCGGCACCGAGCCGGGGCGTTCGCAGGTCAGCTTACCATCGGTTCCGCCGCTTGAAACGCGAAGCCATAGTCGAGCAACGTCGCCGCCTCGGCGAAGATCGACGGCGACGCCATCAGCACCACGAGCAGATGCCGACCGCTACGAGTGGCGGTAGCAATCAGGCAGCCGCCGGCCCGTCCGGTCCAGCCGGTTTTCAGCCCGGTCGCGCCCGCATAGGTGCGGATCAGTTGGTTCAGGTTGTAAAGGGCATACGCGTGGTGCGTGGCAGTGGCGGGGAGCGTCAGGCTCGCGGTCGACGCGATCGCGGCAACTTCCGGAAACTGCCTGACCAACTCGATCGACGTCCTCGCCAGGTCGGCGGCCGAGGTGTACTGACCCGGGTCGTCGAGTCCGATGGGGTTGACGAAGTGGGTGTCGGCCAATCGGAGCTGCGCGGCCTTCGCATTCATCAGTGCGATGAAGCTCGCGCGTGGCATGGCAGCCTCCGCAAGCGTGATGGCGGCGTCATTCCCCGAGTTCAGAAAGAGACCGTAGAGCAGCTCGCGAACGGTCAGCCGCTCACCCGGGCGCAGCCCCATCCGCGTCGAGTCCCACGGGAGCTGATTGATCGATACCGGGACCGTGACCAGCTGGTCGAGCCGAAGGTGCTCGAGTGCAACCAACGCCGTCGCCACCTTCAACAGGCTGGCCGGGGCATGGCGGCCATGCGCGTCGAGCTGATACACCACGCTGCCGCTGTCGAGATCCATGAGAATGGCAGAACGAGCCTTGATCGTGGGCGGCGGTGCCGGCCGCACCAGCTCGTAGACCTCGACCGGATGCATCACTGAACCCGTGCGTGGAAGGCCAGGTCCGCCCGCGACCGAACCAAGGAGCGCGAGCAGCAACAGCCAGATCCCCATCCTTAAAACACGGAACCATGCAAAGACCGTTCACGCAAGGGCCGTGCGGCCTAACGGGTCCCGCCTCAGGCGGCGGCCGCGACTTCGGATGCCTCGATGTCATCATCGGTAGCGAGCTCGCGCGGGGCTCGCAGCATCAGGCTGGCGATCAACCATGCCATCGCGATCGCGATCAGGATGTCGCCCGCGCTGGCGATCCCCGGGAACGGCGCCGGCAGATGAAAGCGATCATCCAACCAGCCGAAGTTGGTGTGCGCATCGGCCAAGACGTAGGTATTCGTGCGGCTGCCAACCTCGGCCAACACGCCGTGCCCATCCACCGGCATGAAGCCGCCATTGGCGGCCCGCACGATTTCGTTGCAGTAGGCACCGAGGGCGCCGCATGCGACCGGGTAAACCCGTCGCCAGACCGCCCAGATACCGGCGACGACGGCGAGGCCGAGGGGAAGCAGCCACGCGAATGGTGACGGCGTCAGTACGCTGACAAGGAGCAGGGCTCCAGCCACGACGAGGGGACGAACCGGCACCGGTGGGCCGGCGGCAAAGACGCGGCTCGATCGGCCACCGAGGAGGTAGCCGGCGAAGAGGCCGGCCACGGCGACCAGCGCGCCGTCGGCCACCTTCAAGGCGGCCGGTTCGAGCGCCGGGGTGCGCCAGGCGAGCGCGAGCCCCGTGGCCACCAGCTCGAGCGGGATGGCGAGCCGGCGATGGCCGGCGAACGCCCGGGCGAAATCCGTGGCGGTCAGGCGGGCCTGCATGAAGGCACTGAGCACCGGCCCCAGGCCGAAGTAGACGGCCATCAGCGCGGCGGTCGCCACCAGGAAATGAGGTGTATCGCCGAACCCGATCAGCCGGAAGGTCGCCGCGCCGATGACGGCGGCGAGCACCCACTGCGCGGTGGCGGTCAGCTGGGTCATCCACGTCTGACCCTTGAGGAGGCTCCCGAGGGGCGCCGCGACGGCCGCCACCAGCACCGTAATCTCCGGATGCCGCCGGAACACGATGACCGCCGCCAGGAGCGCGAGCTTCGGCAGTTCGCCCCAGCTCGCATCCTCGCGCGAGCCAAGCAGGAAATCATCGACGATGCACATGCCGATGAAGCTGATCCAGGCCCAGGGTGCCTGGTAGGGCTGGGCCGGCAGGAACCAGGCGACGATCGCGACCAGCAGCGCGAGCAGGCCCGCCGCCCACAGACGGGCGCGAATCGATCGCGGGCCGATTACACGTTCATGGGCGTCCACGGCTGGCCCCAATGCAACGCCGCTGCGGGGATCCCCTTTTGGGTGAATTACGCTACGGGGCGATGTTCCGCCGCAAACCGGCACCGCCGCCGGCGTCCGATCGCTGGCTGGTAATCGGCCTGGGCAACCCCGGCCGGGAGTACGAGCGGTCGCGGCACAACATCGGCTTCCTGGTCGTCGACGAGCTGGCGCGCCGCCACGGCGGCCGCGTGTCGGACCGAGCCGCCAAGTCGATCACCGGCCGGATCCGGGTCGGCGAGCGCGAGCTGGTGCTGGCCAAGCCGCAGACGTCGATGAACCTGTCGGGCGTGGCGGCCAAGGCTTTGCGCGCGAAATATGATGTGCCGCTGGAGCGGACGCTGGTCATCCACGATGACCTCGACCATCCCTTCGGCCGGCTGCGCCTTCGCAAGGGCGGCAGCTCGGCGGGCAACCACGGGATCGATTCGGTAATCGGTTCCTTTGGTACCCAGGACTTCATCCGGTTCCGGGTCGGCATCGGCCGGCCGCCAGGTGACGGTGTCGACTACGTCTTGAGCCCGTTTACATCCGAGGAACGCGCTCAGCTCCCGGCGATCGTTGGCCGGACCGCCGACGCCGTCCTGTTCACCGTCGAGCACGGGATCGACCGCGCCATGACCGAGTTCAATCGGGTCTCGTGAGGAAGTAGACCATCACCGCCAGGCCGCCGGCGGCGGTCAGTGCGCCACCGAGCCAGACGGCCGCTGATGGTCCGAGGAAGTGCGCGACGATGGCGGCGAAGACGTTGCCGATCGGCGTCACCCCGATAAAGAGCACCGAGTAAAGGCTGACCATGCGACCCTGCATCCGGTCGGGCGCTCGCACCTGCACGATGGTGTTGGTCCCAATCGAGTAGATGGCAAACGACCAGCCGATGACGACCAGCAGGATGATCGCCTGCGTGAAACCCGGGACGATTACGAAGGCCAGCTCCATGGCCGCGAAGAGCAGGGCGCCCAGGACGATGCGGCGCGGCTCGAGCAGGAACCCGCCGGCGAGCGTCATGGTCACGGCGCCGATCAATGATCCAACGCCCTGCGCCGCAAACAGGTAACCGAGGGTGTCGGCATTCGCGTGCAGGACCACGCGGGTGAAGAGCGGCAGCACGAGGTTGAAATTCGCACCGAAGGTGCCGGCGACAAAGAGCAGCAGGAAGAGGCCGGCCAACGAGGGCGTGCGGACGACATACCGCAACGCTTCACCGATCAGTTGGATCGCGGTCTGCGGCGGCCCCGGAGTCAAAGGCCGGCGACGAATGGTGAGCAGCGCGACGATCACGCCCAGGTAGCTGAAGGCATTGAGCCAGAAGCAGGCGGCGACGCCTAGGGTCGCGATCACGATGCCGCCCAGCGCCGGGCCAACGATGCGGGCCAGGTTGAAGGCGATCGAGTTGAGCGCGACCGCGCTGGCGAGCTCGCCTCGACCCACCATCTCGAGCACGGTTGCCTGGCGCGCCGGGAAATACAGCGCCTGGTTCATACCCAGGACCGCGGCGAGCGCCATGACAATTGGCAGGGTGATGCTGTGTGTCGAGGTCAGCGCCGCATAAAGCACGGCGCCCACGATGGAGATCACCTGGGTCAGCAGCAGCACATCGCGATGCGCGAATCGGTCGACGAGCGTGCCGGCGTAAAGGCCGAACACGAGGACCGGGCCGTAGCTGAACGCCCCAAACAGCGCCAGGGCCAGGGCCGAGTTGTGCGAGAGCTGCAACACCAGCCAGGCCGCCGCCACCGATTGCATCCAGGTGCCAACGACCGACACCGCCTGGCCGACGAAATAGCGGCGGAATTCGGGGTACTGGAGAGCGGAGACCTGTAGAACGGCGCGACGGCGCGGTTCTATAGCAGGTGGAGTGGCGCGAATGCTGTTCAGTTTACTTCGGTGCCTGGCGGACGATCGGCGATCAGACCGCGGTGAGTGCCTGCAGAAGTTCCTTGAACTGCGTGGCAGCCGGACCCTGCGGCTGCTGGACGACAATCGGGAGACGACGCTTGCTTGCCGCCGAGAAGTCATCGCGCTGGTAAAGGATCATCCCCGCCACCTCGATCTTCAACAAGGCGGCCGCCACCTCGGCTCGACTCAGTTGCAGGCTGCCGTGCGGGTTCGAAATCACGAGCCGAATGCGATGGCTGAGGATACCAGTCGAGCGCAGCCGGTCCAGGAACGGTCCGGTCAGCTCGACGCAGATCACCTCCGGCTCGACCACGACGCAAATGACGTCGGCCTCGCGAAGCAGTGGCGGCGCAAACGGTGACGGCTGGTTCCCGAGGTCGACGACGATCGTCTCGGCCAGCCCACGCAGTGTCGTGGCGAAGTTGCTGATCGCGTCGGTCGAGACGTCGCGGTATGCCGAACCACGACGCACGCCCGGGAGTAAGCGGAACGGAATCTGCGGGTTGCGCATCAGGTAGCTGCGCAGCCGATGGACACTGGCGCCCTCGCCCAGACCCTCGCCCCAGGCCCAGCCGTCGGCCACCTCGATGTTCAGCATGCTGCCCAGCGTCCCCACCGGGACCGCCAGGTCCGCGAGGACCACGGCGTCCGCACCTTTGATGGCTGCCTGGGATGCCGCCAGGTTGATGGCGACGGTGCTGGTGCCGATGCCGCCCTTGGCGCCGGCGACCACGATCAGCCGGCCCCGCGCCTGCGACCCCTGCTGCCGGAGCCGGTCGGCGCGATCGATCATCACCTTGATGCGAGACACGAGCTCCCGAGACTCGACCGGCTTCACCAGGTAGTCGTCGGCACCCAGCTCGAGGGCTCGCACCTTTCCGTCGACCGCGTCGAGCGCGGACAGCACGATGATCTGCGTGCCGGCGCCGGCGGGCCCCTTGCGGATCCGCTCGCAAACGGCGAAGCCGTCGACCTCGGGCATCATGAGGTCGAGAAGCACCAGGTCGGGACGCTCCTTCTCGACCAGCGCGACGCCTTCGTCGCCACCGGCGGCCACCTGTACCTCGAAGCCGGCCGTGCCCAGCAGCGTTTCCAGGTAGGAGCGGTTGGGCGCCTCGTCGTCGATGACCGCGATCCGCGCCGTCACAGTCGTGTAACTTCGCCGGCCGTCCGGAATTTCAGGTTGCGAGCCCGAGATACTCCAGATCCCGCCAGATGAGGCCGTCCTGGAGATCGATGACGCTGACCGAGGGTTGGCGGACGGGGCCCTCCGGACCGGTAAACCTCCACTCCCCGATCACGACCACCGTGTCACCCTCCGTAACCAGCCGCTCGATTTCGAAGCTGACGTCCGGCGCCCGCGCCACCGCCTGACGGCTGAGCAGGACGAAGGCATCGCGTCCCAGGATCGGCTCGGGTACGCCGGGGGTTCGATGCACGACATCGGGATGCAATCGGCGGGCGAACCCGTCCCAGTCCCGCGCCTCAAGGGCGTCGAGCGCGCCCTTCACCACCGCCGCGGCGGAGGTCACGATAGATGAAAGATGTGTCGCGCAAAGAGGAGGATACCGACCACCGCGGCCCCCGCCGCGGCCATCAGGACCGCGGCCGCCGCGACGTCCTTGGCCCGCCCGATCATCGGGTGATGCTCCGGCCACGCGTAATCGATCAGCACTTCGAACGCCGTATTGAAAAGCTCCGCTGCGATCACGACGGCAAAGCAGAGGACGAGGCCGACGAACTCGATCGCCGAAAAGCGCAGCAGCAGCGCCCCAATCAGCGCGACTACCGCCGCGATGAGGTGCACGCGCAAGTTCGCCTGTGTCGTCAGCGCCCAGGCGAAACCACGGACGGCGTGACGGAAGCTGTAGATCGTTCGCCGCAGGTCGACCCGGCGCGCCCGGCCTGGGCTGCCAATCCGTTCCGCTTCGAACTCGGCGTCGGAGCGCGGCGTCACGGCGCGGCTGCCAGGATCCTGTTGGTCAGCGCCGTCATCGCAGTTTCCTCATCCGGTTCGGCATGGTCATAGCCAAGCAGGTGCAAGAAGCCGTGCACGGCGAGGAGGCGCACCTCGTCATTTACCGGGTGACGGGCCTCGCTTGCCTGCTGGCGGGCACGAGGCAGAGAGATCACGATGTCGCCGAGCCAGTGCTCGGTCCCCGGGGGCGCCTGGAAACGCTGGTCGACCGGCTTCTCCTGTGCGGCGAAAGCGAGCACATCCGTCGGCTCATCCAGTCCCCGGTAGCGTCGGTTGTACTCCTGGAGGTGCGCATCTCCCGTGAGCGTCAGCACCGTCACCGTCTCCTCCGGGACCTTGAGCATCCGCGCCCCCGATTGCAGCACCTTCTTGAGTCCATCCAGATCCACGCCGGCAGCAAGCGATGCCGGACCCCAACGGCTCATCTGGATGAGCACGCGAGTATCGTAACCGGGCTGCGGGTCGGTTACGCGGCGGGCTTGCCGGCGCCGCTGTCGGCGCGACCCGCCAGCAGGCGGATGCCGATCAGACCCGCGGCCAGCAGGACCCAGACCAAGAGGATCCAGTCCTGCGGAACCTCTGACCGGCGGCCGAGGTCGGCGGCCAGCGCATCGGTCAGGATGAAGGCACCGATCAAGAAGAGGCCGCCACCCTCCATCCGGGTCCGCGTCTTGCTGGGGTTCGTGCCACGGCGAAGGAACTTGGGAACCCTGCCGAAGCCGATCATCGAGATGGCGGGGATGATCACGGCAGCCGCCGCCACGTAGGCAAGGACGATAACCGAGCCCGAAAGCACCACTGCATACATATCGAAATCAGGTGGTCAACATTGCGCCGGGGCGCCCCTGCGAGCGCGGGTTGAATTCGACGAGCGTTACGAGGGGCTCGGGCGGGGGCGCGCCGCCGGCCGCGGTAACGGAATCGTCTTGTCTTCGGCGTCGAGGGTGCCGTCGTGACCGCCCCCCGTCGTATCGACCGCCGCGCCGGCGGTCGCGGTCTCTTGCACCGCGGCCGGATACTCGATCCGGGCATGGTAGATGCTGACCACCATGTTCGACATCGCTTCCTCCACGAGGTGGAGATCGCGGAACGACAGATCGCATTCGTCGAGCTGCGCGTCTCGGATAAATCCCTGGACCATGCGGTGCACGTGGTCGCGGATTCCTTCAGTGCTGCGATCCTTCAAGGTGCGGGCCGACGCCTCGATCGTGTCGGCGATCATCACGATGGCCGCTTCCTTGGACCGAGGCCGCGGGCCCGGATAGCGGAAGTCGTCCTCTCGGACGTCGAGCCCCTGCTCGAGCGCCTGGCGGTAGAAGTAGCGCTTCACCGTCGTGCCCTGGTGCTGCTGAACGATTTCGCGGATCGCCGTCGGAAAACGGTACTGCTTGAGCAGCTCAACGCCCTCGGTGACGTGGGCATTGAGGATGTCGGAGCTCGTCGTCGGCGACAGGTTCTCGTGGATGTTGCCGATGTCAGCCTGGTTCTCGACGAAGAAGTGGGGCCGGCGGATCTTCCCGATGTCGTGGAAGTAGCAGCCGACCCGCGCCAGCACCGGGTTGGCGCCGACCGCCTCGGCCGCCGTCTCCGCAAGGTTGGCGGCGACGATCGAGTGGTTGTAGGTGCCCGGCGCGCTCACCATCAGCCGCTTCAGCAGCGGGTTGTTGGGGGTCATCAACTCCAGCAGCTTCATAGGCGTGATGACGCGCGTGATCTCCCCCAGGAAGGTGAGTGACCCGGCGGCGATCAGGGCCGAGACCAGGCCGTTGACGAGCGCGAGCGCGCCGATCGCCAGGATCTCGTCCAGCGACTGGTGGCGCTCGATCAGGGAGAGAGAGACCAGTGCCACGAACTGCGCAGCGGCAACCAGGATGCCGGCGGTGACCCACTGACCGAGCCGCTCGAGCCGATGCACGTAGATCGACCCGATGGCGCCACCCAGGAATCCGACGAGGGTCAGGGGCAGAACATTGTCCGCGATGATGCCGGTCAGTAAGCCGACGGCGAGGGCGACGATGATGCCGAGCCCGGTGTCCATCAGGGCGGCGACCAGAAGCGGAACTGCCGCCATTGGCACCATGTACTGCGCGTTGGGATTGATCGGCACGACGACCTTGGCCACGACCAGCAGCACCAGCATCAACCCGCCGAGTGTTGCGAGCTGTCGTGGATCGCGAAGAATCGCGGGCCGGAACTGCCCGAGATATCCCAGTGCGACGGCGAACAGGATGATGACCAGCATGAAGACGGCAAGGATGCGGGCCCAGTCGGTCGTGGGCGCGAGCAGCCCGACCGCTTGCGCCTCTTCCAGCTGAAAGGGGGTGACCAGGTCGCCGTATCGGATGATCGTCTGACCTTGGGCCACGTTGACGAAGACGGACGGCACCGCATCGCTCGCCTGCTGGCGTTTGAGCGTCGTCTCCGCGGAGAGGAAGTTCACCTTCAAATGCGCTCGCACCAGGGTCGCAACGACCGAGGCGCCCGTGGCGTCAAGGTGAAGCGCCGCGGCCCGGGTCTGCGCCGTGTCCTGGGCGCTCTTGAGTGTGTCGGCCTTGATCCCGTTGCTCTCGAGGGCCTGCAGGATATCGCCGGCACTCTTGAAGACGGAGGCGACGGTTCCCTCATCCGCCTGCAGGAGGTACTGCCGTTGTGCATCACTCAGTTGTGGCTCCAGCAGGCTCAACTGCGCCGACCGGTCGGGCCCTGAGCTCGAGGACGCGCGCAGCTCGGCGACCTTGGTCGCGAGCGAATCGACCGCCTGTCGCTGCTGACTGCTGACCGCTCCGTCGAACTGGTCGGGGACTTGCGCCAATGCAGCGGTCCGCGCCTCCTCGCGCCTGGTCTGGCTCTCGTAGCGAACCGAGCGTTGGGAGACAACGTCCGCGCTGGACACGTCACCCGCGCGGAGGTTGAGCCGGTTGGGCAGGAAGTTCTGGGCCACCACAAGCGCGGTGGCGAGCGCCAGCACCAGTGTGATGACCCCCGAACGCAGATACGGCGGCCAGCGCCCACCGGCGCCGATATGCCCCAGCCGGAGATCGCGCGCGAACAGGCGCCCGCGCCGGCGGAGTTGATCGATCGCTGAGGAGCCGCGCTGCCTCATATGTTCACCAGGATCGCCTCGGCCTTTCGGCGGGTCAGATTACGTGGTGCGAGCCCGCCGCTTGCGCGCCGCCGCGATCTTCTTTTTGCGCTTTACGCTGGGCTTTTCGTAGTGCTCACGCCGGCGGACTTCCGAGAGTACACCGTTCTGCTTGATCTTCTTGTTGAAGCGGCGCAGGGCGCTCTCAAAGGTCTCGTTCTCGCGAACCTTGATCTCCGACAACTGGATTGCACCCCCTCTGCCTGGAGCCCATATAGCGCAGAAGTATAGCCGCGCTCAAGTTTAGGCGTCAACACAAAGCTGGCACCGGGGGGGCCGGCAAGTGACGGGCCACCGACGGTGACGTCGCGACGCTTGACCGCCCCGGTACAGGACGGTAACAGCCGCCATCCGGCGTCGATGACCGGCTTTTATCCGGCGTTCATCTTCACAGAGGAGTCGATCCTCAAGGAGGCCAGCGTAATGTTCACGATCCTGACCGCGTGGATCAGCGAACGGATCATCACCATTACCGCAGTGAGTGTGCTGACCGTAGCGGCTGTCCCCACGACGTTGATCATCGTCTCGCACGACGACCACAACACGGTCGCCGTGATTCAGCCGGTTGACGAGCACGCGAAGGTCGTGCTGGTCAGCGCGGTCAAGAAAGCTGGCGATGACCTCATTGGCAAGCTCAACGCGACCGAGTCCTCTTGCGGCACGCAGGTCACCAAGGCGGTTACCAGCTCGCAGGTCGCCGCCAAGGTCCAGCCGCAGCTGGCGACGGCGAAGTCGCAGATCCACGGTAGCGTCGCGCCGATCGTTGCCGCCATCAAGAGCGACCAGGACCGCTTCGCCCACCTCAAGTTCGTGACACCACAGGACGAAGAGAACGAGCTCGCCGAGTTCAACACGATCGCAATCATTGCCCTGGGTGATGGCCACTCGACCGGCACCATCACCGTGACGTGCCAGACCGTGCTGATCACGATCACGGAGACGATCCAGATCACCGTCATCCAGGAGACACCGACGACCTGCGCCAAAGGCGAGCGCGATTAACGACTGATTATCCTGAGGGGCGGGAGCTGGGCTCCCGCCCTTTTTATTTGGAACAGCCAGCCGCCAAGGACCTTTACCCGGGCACCTTCAGCCGCGTTGCGGCCGCCTATAAACGACGCCTCGACGA
>DATNMN010000242.1:0-2962 GCA_035602295.1 Candidatus Dormiibacterota bacterium
CCGGTGATATCCAGGAAGGCCGCCTCGGCGAGGGCTTCGTCCGCCCGCCGCAGGTAGACACTGAGGACCCTGATCAGATGCCGCATCAGTGGGGGATGGGTCTCGGCAAATGTCATGAATGGCTCCCGGTTCAGGACCAGGCAATCGGTCGGCTCCGTGGCCTGGGCGTCGGCGGTTCGGGTGGACTCCTCGTCAAACAGCGCCAGCTCCCCGAACGTGTCGCCGGCCGCGAGCAGCGCAAACACGATCTCCTCACCCTGACGGCCGAGGTGGGCGATCTTCACCTGGCCGTCGGCGATCACGTAGAAGGCGTGTCCAGGATCACCCTCGCGAAAGACGTAGGCGCCCCGGGGAAAGCTGCGAGGTTGCAGCCGGGCGCCGAGAGGCTCGAGCTCCGCTTCGGAAAAGCCACGGAACAGCGTCGTGCTGGCAAGCAGTCGGACGCCGTCGGGCATTGGGTTTTCCCCGCTAGACGAGCTGGGTGGCGTTCTCGCGGAGCCGCTGCGCCATGGCCGCCATGACCTGCAGCACCAGGGCGTCATTCCCCTTGATCGCGTCGCGAAACTGGGCATGGCTCAGCGCCAGCGTCTCGGCAGGTTGCGTGGTGGTCACGCTCGCCGTGGCCAGGCCGCGGTCGAGCATCCCGATCTCGCCGAAAAAGTCGCCCGCCTTCAACCGCTTGACCGGCCGGCCGTCGACGGACACCTCGACCTCGCCGTTGAGCAGGACGTAGAAGGTATCGGTCGGCTGGCCCTGGACCAGGAGCGTCTTTCCGGCTGGGAGGTTGATCTCATCGACGCGGCTGGACAGGAAGTCGAGCTCCCGCTTCGAGCAGTGAGAAAACAGGGGCACCGCCTTTAGCCGGTCCGCTTTGCCCTGCATGCTTGCAGCCTAAGGTATTGGACATCGGCGCTCAAGCACGCCAATCAGGGGTCGCCGTCCGGGCCTTCCTGGCGGTGGTGGGCAACCCGGGTCTCCGCAGGCTTCAACTGGCCTGGGGAGGGTGGGTGACCGTGGACTGGGCATACACCGTGGCCATTTCGGTGTTCGCGTTCTCCCGGAGCGGCGCCGCGGGTGTCGGGCTGGTCACCCTGATTCGCCTGTTGCCGGCAGCTGCCACGGCGCCCTTTACGGCCGGGCTCGGGGATCGATTTCCGCGGCGGCTCCTGCTCGCCGTAGAGGAACTGATCATTGGGTTGATCCTGGCAACAACGGCGATCGTCACGATGGTGCGGGGACCGGATTTGTTGGTCTACGCGTTGGCGGTGGCCCTGGCAATTGTCTCGGCGCCATTCCGTGCCTATCAGGGGGCCCTGTTGCCCACGCTCGCACAAACGCCCGATGAACTCACCGCCTCCAACCTGGTGGGGAGCACCGTCGAGGCCGCCGCGACGCTGATCGGACCCGCACTCGTCGGTATCCTGCTTGGACTCTCCAGCCCGACAGCCGTGTTCTGGGTGATGGCCGTCGTTTCGCTGGCCGCGGCCATCTCGGTGCTGGGGATTCCGCGCGCCGCCCCGGTCCGCTGGCGTGGCGCGCACCGGAAGTTCCTCGACGAGATCGTGGCGGGCTTTACGACCCTCGCGCGAGAGCGCGACGTCCGCTTGCTGGTGTCGCTGTTCATCGCGCAGCCGTTCGTCAGAGGGGCACTCAACGTGCTGATTGTTGTGCTCGCCATCGAGGGGTTGCGCCTTGGGAACTCGGGGGTCGGCTGGCTCTTCGCCGCGCTCGGCATTGGCGGGCTGCTTGGTTCCGTTGTCGCGGTGCGGCTGGTCGGCCAGCGCCGGATGGCCAGCTGGTTTGGCCTTGGCCTCCTGCTCTGGGGGGTCCCACTGGTGATCCTCGCCCTGCAGCCGCCGCTGCCGGTGGTGGTCGGGTTGCTCGCGACGGTGGGCGTCGGCAACCTTATCGAGGATGTCGCCGGCTTCAGCATCTTGCAGCGCATTGCCCCGGAGCGCACCATCGCGCGCATCCTGGGCGTCTTCGAGGCGTTGATCCGGGTCACGAACGGGCTCGGTGCCGTGGTCACCGGCTTCCTGGTCGCTGCCGTTGGACCGCGCTTGAGCTTACTTTTGGCCGGCGGCCTTTTGCCGGTGCTGGTCGTCATCGCATGGCGCCAATTGCGCCGGCTGGATCGCGTCGGTGTGATCCCGGCTGAACGGCTTGCACTCCTCAAGCAGAGCCCGCTCTTTGCGCCGCTCAGTGTGATCGCTATCGAGCGCGTGGCGCGCCGACTCCAGGCGGAGCAGGTCGCGGCGGGAGTCGACATCATCCGCGAGGGAGACCAGGGCGAACAGTTCTACCTGGTCGAAGCCGGCGAGCTGGAGGTCGTGCATGGGGCAACCGGTATCAGACTGCTCAAGGCCGGCGACCATTTTGGCGAGATCGCGCTCGTGAAAGGGACAACCCGAAGCGCGACCGTCAGGGCGGTGACAGCGTCACGATTGCTGCGACTGGAATCGGGCGACTTCCTCGCCGCAGTCACGCAGCACGCGACCAGTTCGGATCGCCTCGAAAGCGTCGTCGCCGCCCGCCTCGATGCCTCGGCGGAGATTAAGAAAGGGCAGTCGTAGGACCGTCCATGAGCGCGCCACCTGCCGGTAGGGGGTTAACAGCGACGCCGAGCCAAATGACCGAGGCGTCTACGGAAATGAGATGAGGGAACGCCCGGTTTTACCCAGCCGTTACAGCTTCCGCACGGAGTCTGTTCGCGCTTTCGACCTCCTGAGGGCCGACGGATGCCACACTGGGCCCAGTCTCTTTCACAGGAGGTGAAATCAATGTTTGCCACCATCTACAACAAGATTCGCAATCTGCTCAACCGTGAGGAAGGGCAGGGTATGGTCGAGTACGCCCTTATCCTCGTCTTGATCGCTGTCGTGGTCATCGTAGTGCTGATCATCCTCGGCAACCAGGTCAAGAACGTGTTCTGCAACATCTCGGGCGGTCTGGGCCAGTAGGC
>DATNMN010000243.1:0-5416 GCA_035602295.1 Candidatus Dormiibacterota bacterium
ATCGGGTGTCCGGTCGAAGATGGCCCCATAGGTCTCGAGCTCGTAGACGCGCTCCGGCGACTCGCGGGCATGCAGCTCGGCCATCCGCCAGTTGTTGATCAGCTGGCCGCCGCGCATCGTGTCCTGGAAATGGACCTGCCAATTGTCATCCGGGTCGACGTTGGCAAGCGCGGCGGCGATGCCACCTTCGGCCATGACCGTGTGGGCCTTGCCCAGCAGCGACTTGCACACCACGGCCACCCGCGCGCCGGCCGCCGATGCTTCGATCGCGGCGCGCATGCCGGCACCACCGGCTCCGATCACGAGCACATCCGTCGTCAGGGTGTCGTACGTCTCGCTCAGAAAATCACCCTGGGCTCGTGAATGACGCCGGCCATCAACAGCCGGATGTACACGTCCGTGAGCGCGACGGAGAACATGCTGTACCAGGCCCATGCCCCATGCTGCGGGTTCGCCCGGTTCAGCAGCATCACGATCCGTTGCCACACGCGGCCGGCCGGCACGCGCGAGAAACGATCGATCCGACCGCCCATCAGATACCGGAACGAATGGCAGGTGAGGCTGTAGAGGCTGAGCAGCATGACGTTGACCAGCATCACCAGTGAGCCCAGGCCGAGGAAGAAATGCCCGTGGAACACGAACGCGCGCACGACGTCCACCCAAAGAAACAGCAAGACGACCAGGCTCAGCAGCAAAAAATACCGGTGATAGTTGTTGAGCACCCATGGGAAACGGGTCTCGCCGTGGTACCGGCCGCGCTTCAATTCCTGGATGGCGCAGGCCGGCGGGTCCCAGAAGAACGACCGAAAGTAGGACTTACGGTAGTAATAGCAGCTGCCCCGGAGGCCAAGCGGGATGGCCGCCAGGAAGGGGATCAGGATCCCGATGATCGGGACTTTGAACAGGCCAAAGCCGAGCCAGGTGGAGAAGAAGGGAGAGACGTAGGGTGTGTACGCCACAACGGTGCCGGAGAACACCGACCAGGTGGCGTAGATGACGAAAGCGCTGTAACAAGCGACCGTGAGGGCCGGCTCGATCCACCAGGCCCTGCCTGGTGAGGCCTCCTTGGCCGACGCTGGCCGCGGAGGGACGATTGCTTCAACGGCCACGCGACAATTTTAGTGTGCGGTCAATTCACGGCCGTGGGGCGTCAGTCGGAGTTGGCGCTGCGCCGTCCGAGCAGGACGCCCACAACCGAGGCCACGACGGCCATTCCGAGGGCCGCCCGAGCCGGAATACCCCGGCGCCCGTTCCGGGATTGTCCGTTGGTCGCCATCTGGCGGCGTTCACCCTCCGGCCCGGATTCGGGGAACGCGACGGCGTGAATGTCTGTGCCGGGCAGATCGATCGGCACCGGGTAAATCACGCTGTTGACCTCGACGCCGACCATCGTGATCAGGCCGAAGAAGAAAAAGAAGGTCAGCAGCAGGAAGAACAGCCCGAACTCCTTTCCATAGGTGGCGACGCTGTTCGTCAGGGCGATATATGCCGGAAAGAGCAGCGTCACGAGCTCAAATAGGAAGCCCGCGAGGAGCGCACCCGGCAGTACCCGGATCATCGTCTGCTTTCGGTTGGGGACGACATAATAGATCACGGCGAACAGGATGAAGCCGGTGACCAAACCGATGATGAACTGGATGACGAACGCGGCCGGACCGCTATAGAGAACACCCGGGATCTGGGGGATGTGCTTCAGCGCCGGTAAGATGGCGGAACTCGCCACGATGGGACCGGCGGTGATGATGAAGAGAAAGACCATCGCGAAGCTGAGGAGTTTCTGCGGAAGAAAATCGCGGGGTCTGGTGTGGTAGATCACGGCGAACGCCTGCTCCATCGTGCCGAACAAGGCGGAGCCACCCCAGAGCAGGCCGATCAAGCCAACCAGCAGGAGGATGCCTTGCTGTTTTTGAAAATGCACGAGGGCATCGGCGGCCGCGGACTTGGCGTCCTGGTTGGGAATGGCCTGGAGGAGGTAGTCATAGAACGCCTTCGAGGCGAAGCCGAACTTGTCGACGAGAAAGCCAATGGCGGCGGCCGCAAAGACGACGATGGGGAACATGGCAAAGAGCGCGTTCCAGGCGATCAGCACCGCCCAGTTCGGCGCCTGGTCCTCGAGGAACTTCTGGAGCACGCGCCCCGGCACGCTCTTCATCAGCCGCCCCATCTCGTTGATTCTACCTGACATCGGTTCTATCAACTAAATGGCAACCGCGCACGCTGAAGTCGAGTCTTACAAACGGGCTGCCGCCGAGCGCGCCCTCGAGCTGGTGCGGCCGGGGACGATCGTCGGTCTGGGTACCGGCAGCACCGCTCGCTACTTCATCGACGCGCTGGGCCGCAGGGTACGAGAGGGCCTCAAGGTGCAGGCCGTCGTGACGTCGGTAGAGAGCGGTGGGCTCGCGAAGGCGGCAGGCATCCCCATCACCGACCGGATCGATGGCGGCCTCGATCTGGCGGTCGACGGCGCTGACGAGATCGACCCGGCCGTCAATTGCATCAAGGGCCGTGGTGGTGCGCTTCTGCGCGAGAAGATCGTTGCCCACGCCAGTCGGCGCTTCATCCTGGTGGCTGACGAAAGCAAGCTCGTCGGCCGCCTGGGGCGCGGCCCGGTGCCGGTCGAGATCCTGCCGTTCCTATGGGAAGCGACCAGCCGTTCGATCGAATCGCTCGGGGGCCGGCCGGAGCTGCGGCTAGCGGCAGGCAAGCCCTATCGGACGGACAACGACAACCTGGTCCTGGACACCAGCTTCGGGGTCGTCGATGCCGGGCTGGGGCTGGCGCTGCGCGCCATCCCGGGTGTGATCGAACATGGGCTCTTCCTTGGTATGGCCAGAGCGGCCATCATCGGATCGGCCGCTGGCATCCGCGTAATCGGCGAGCTGTGACCCGTTATGCTTAGGCGCTGAATGGCGTTCGAATACAAGGTTGTCAACACCGTCGAGGAAGCCAACCAGCTGTCTGAGGACGGGTTTGAGCTCTTTACCATCCTCCCAGCGGGACCGGCCGGCGGCCCCGATCGCCTGTACCTACGCCGGGAAAAACGCCGCGGACAGACACCAGGCTTCTCCCGAGAGTCCAAATCTAGCTAGGGCGGCTGGCGCAGGTACCCGCCTAAGGCGAAGACCCGATTGACGGCGTTTTGGCGGCAACTTATACTGAACGGGTCTGGATTCCCGCAAATGTAGGGCGGAATTTCCGCCCTCGTTGTGTTTATTGGGGTCCGGGACAGGGTAGGAGTGACAGGCCCGACGACGGGCGTTCACAGGAGTTACCAGTGCTTCCAAGTATGACAATGACGACCCAGGCGCCCGACTACGCATCCGCGGTTCGCGCGATGTCGCAGGCCGCTGCCGAAGCGGAGCTGACACACGCGCCGGTTCGGCTCGCCTACTGGCGCATTACGGCGTTGGACACGCTCCTCGATCGGCTGGAGGAGCTCCGGCTGGCCAACGAGCGCCTCCTCCCCGAGGACATCCGGGAGCAGGTGGTGGCCTACGCCGCGCGCCACGACGCCGAACTCGCGGATCGGCTCCGGCGGATCGATGCCGAGGACCTCAACGCGGTCCATGACGCCGTCTTCGAGGCGCAGGGCCGGGTGATGCTGCAGCTCGCCGAGCTGCGGCGCGTGCCCAACTGGCAGGATCTCGACCTCATCCTCGCTCCCGGAGACGACGAAGCCGCCTAGCGCCAGCCTCGACACGAGCGACACCGCTGATCGCGAGCGGCCGCTCGACATCCTGGCGGACCGTGCCCGCCGGCTGCTCACGATCGAGTGGGCCGATGGCCATCAGTCGGCGTACGACTTCGAGCTGCTTCGCTGGAAGTGCCCCTGCGCCGAATGTGCCGGCGAAATGGGGATGCCCGGGAAAATCGCCAGCACCGTCGCCCTACGGGACGACCAGGTCGAGCTCGCCCAGGTGGAGCCCGTCGGCCTGTTCGGGATCCGTCCGTACTGGAAGGACGGCCACAGTACCGGGATCTACGGCCTCAGCTTTCTACGGGCGATCTGCCCCTGTGAGGAGTGCGCTGCGACTTAGGCGAGCTTGCCGTTGAGGCCGAGGTCGGCTTCGAGCGCGGCCTTCGGCTTGTACCCGACAACCTGCTCGGCCAGCTTGCCGTCGCGGAACATCGCCACGTACGGAATCCCGCGGACCCGGTAGCGCTCGGCCAGGGCAGGCTCCTCGTCGACGTTGACCTTGGTGATCTTGACGTCGGTGTGCTCGATCGCGAGCTGCTCCAGGACGGGCGACAACATCTTGCATGGGCCACACCAATCGGCATAAAAGTCCACGATGACTGGCTGCTCTGAGAGGAGGACCTGCTCTTCGAAGGTGGCGGTCGTTACCTTAACTGCTTTACTCATGTCTCTCCCTTGACTTGGACGGTCTATCAAGGGTAACCCAGATTCGACCCTGAAAATTCCCGAGCTGTATTCAGGCGGTCGATCGGGCGTCTAGTTCGAAAAGACCTCGACGACCATGGTCTTGGCGCCGTTGCTGGCGACGCCGACGCCAACCTGATGGTAGGCACCCTTCAGGATGTTCGCCCGGTGGTCGGGCGAGTTCATGAACATGGTGTTGATCTCGGCCATCGAGGGGTTCGTCGACCATGCGATATTTTCCCCGGCCGTCATATACGGGATGCCCCAAAGGTGCATGAGGGCGGCGAAAGCGAGCTGGCCGGTCGCCGGGTCGTAGTGGGAGAAGTAACCCCGATTCAACATGTCCTGGGCCCGATACTGGGCGACCCGCGCCAGGGCGCCGCCGAAGCGCAGGGAAGCCACCCCGTTCGCCGCCCGGTCCTGGTTGATCAGGCTGAACTCGACGCCGGCGGCGCCGCCGACGGGCGAGACGGGAGGAGGCACCGGCCGGGGGGGAGGCGGCGGAACGGGCTTCGGACGGGCGGCAACCGGCGCGGGCGCGGCGGCCGGTCCTGGCGCGGCGGCCGGCGGCGGAGCCGGGGGCGGGTCGTCGACCAGCCTTCCCAGGTCGTTGACGCCAGAGTGCCGGGGCCGAAGGAAGGCCACGTTGACCGCGGTGAGCCGCCCGGCGACGACCGAGTGGCTCTGATGGGATCCCACCATGGCGGCAGCGGCGACCGCTAAGAGCGGAATGCTGATGATCAGCGTGGCGCGTGTGACGGAACGTGACAATTCAAATCCCCCTTGTGATCTGAGTCGGCGTCGAGGGATTCTAGGCCGCCTTGGCGCGCCAGACCAAGCCGTCAGGCGCCCGAGAAACCCGACCCCCGGGCTATCGCCAAGGTGGCAGTCCGGCTATCAGGCGGAAGCCGCCACAAAGAAGAGCAGCTGGCCCAGCAATTGGCCGGGGAGGATGGCGATCATCGCCAGGTACAGCAGGCCGGTCGTCGACATGAAAGAACGCAACCGGCAGGTCGCCAGCGCCAGACCGGCCGC
>DATNMN010000244.1:0-3779 GCA_035602295.1 Candidatus Dormiibacterota bacterium
GCTCGCCGCCGTGTCCGACGATGCCAGCGAGGGCTTTGGCGTGCGCGTCCTGGTGGACGGCGCCTGGGGATTCGCCGGCAGCTCCCGGCTAAATAAGAACGAAATCGACGAGGTCGTCGATCGCGCCATCCGGATCGCTCGGGCGAGTGCTCGTGTCCGGTCGGCACCAGTCGACCTGGGCCCGCCGGTCACCTCGCGCGGTCACTATCGGACGCCGCTCGAGCGCGACCCGTTCACCGTGCCGCTCAGCGAAAAGGTCGACCTGCTGCTGCGGGCCGATTCTGCGATGGGCGCCGTCAAAGGCGTCGGCATTCGCGAGGGCTCGATGGAGTTCCTTCGGCAGCGGAAAGTGTTCGCCTCGACCGAGGGCGCCTTCATCGAACAAGAGCTCTACGAAAGCGGGGCGGGCATCGAGGCAACGGCGACCTCACCGGACGATGTGCAGAATCGCTCCTATCCGAACTCCTTCGGCCGGCACCAGGGCTCCGGGGGCTACGAGTACATCACCGCGCTGCAGCTTGATCGCCACGGTCAGCGCATCGGTGAGGAGGCGGTGGCGCTGCTGACCGCACCGCAATGCCCGAGTGGCGTCAAGACGTTGATCCTCGACGCCAGCCAGACGGCGCTGCAGATCCACGAGTCGTGCGGCCACCCAACGGAACTGGACCGCGTGTTTGGCATGGAGGCGGCCTATGCCGGAACCAGCTTCATGACGCCCGAGAAACTGAATCACCTCCAGTACGGCTCGGCCCAGGTGACGATCACAGCCGATGCCCTGACGCCGACCGGGCTGGGGACCTTTGGCTGGGACGACGAAGGTGTGCCCGCCCAGCAATCGTTCCTGATCAAAGAGGGTTTGTTCGTCGGCTACCTGACTTCACGGGAGACCGCGAGCGTTCTCGGCCAGCAGAGCAATGGCACGATGCGTGCCGACGGCTGGAACCGGATACCCCTCATTCGCATGACGAACGTCAACCTGCAGCCGGGCGACTCCTCGCTCGAGCTGATGATCGCGGAGACCAAGGATGGCGTCTACATGGAAACCAACCGCAGCTGGAGCATCGACGACAAGCGCCTCAACTTTCAGTTCGGCACCCAGCTCGCGTACGAGATCGTCAACGGCAAGCGGGGCCGGTTGCTCAAGAACGCGACATACGCCGGCATCACACCCGAGTTCTGGAACTCCTGCGACGCGGTCGCCGGTCGCTCCGAATGGAAGGTGTGGGGCCTGGCCAACTGCGGCAAAGGCCAGCCACCGCAGACGGCCCACGTCGCGCACGGCGCGTCACCGGCGCGCTTCCAGCACGTCAAGGTCGGCATCCTGAAATGAAAAGCATGGAAACCGCGCGGCTCACGGAACAGGCTGAGGTCAAGCGCTTCATCGACAAGTTGCTGCAGGCTTCGCCCGCGGCGCAGACCGAGGTCATGGTCACCGAGTGGGACAGCGCGCTCACCCGCTTCGCCAACAACGGGATCCACCAGAACGTCGCCGAGCGCGACGTCAGCGTGCGGGTCCGGGTGGTCAAGGACGGCAAGACCGGGGTGGCCTCGATCAACCAGATGAACGAGAAGGCCGCGGCCGACGTCCTCAAGCGAGCCATCGCCATCGCCGACCTGCAATCAAAGGGCGAGGTCGTGCCCTTGCCGGGGCCCGTCAAGAGCCGGCCGGTCGAGGCCTGGTCGGACGCGACCGCGGGGGCGACGCCGGAAGAGCGTGCGGACTTCGTGGAGGCGATCTGCGCCAAAGCGAAGCGGGCCGGGCTCAAGGCCTTCGGCGCTTTCAGCACCGGAGCCGAGCAGTTCGCCATCGCCAACTCGCTCGGTGTCTATCACCATCACCGCTCGACCGAGGCCACCATCAACTCGGTGGTGATGGGGGAGGCTGGCTCGGGCTATGCCGATCGCGGTGCCATCGACGTGAAGGACATCGATAAGAACGAGGTGGCCGACGAGGTCATCGACAAGGCGCAGCGCAACCAGAATGCCCAACCCATCGATCCGGGCGTCTACGAGGTCGTGCTCGAAGAGTACGCCGTGGCCGAGATGCTCGAGTTCATGAGCTTCACCGGGTTCAGCGCGCTCGCGGTGGAGGAAGATCGCAGCTTCATGCGGCTGGGCGAGCGCATCACCGGTGAGGCGATCACGATCTGGGACGATGGCCTCGATCCGTCGGGCCTTCCGGCGCCCTTCGATTTCGAAGGCGTGCCCAAGCAACATGTCGACCTGATCAAGAACGGTGTCGCCAGCGGTCTCGTCTACGACATGATGACGGCGACCCAAGAAGGCCGCCAGTCGACGGGCCACGGCCTGCCCGCGCCAAACACCGAAGGCCCATACGCCGTCAACCTCTTCATGCAGCCGGGCTCGGTCGCCAAGCCGGATCTCCTCTCGGGCATCAAGCGCGGCATCTGGGTCACCCGGTTCTGGTATGTGCGGATCGTGCACCCGAAGCTGTCGATCATCACCGGGATGACTCGCGACGGTACCTTCCTCATCGAAAACGGCAAGGTCACGCGGCCGGTAAAAGATCTTCGCTTCACGCAGAGCATGCTGGAAGCGCTCGAGGGAACGCTCGCGGTCGGCAAGACAACCAAGCTGCAGATCGGAGAGTTCATCGGCGCCTCCCGCGCGCCAGCGCTCCACCTCAAAGCGTTTACGTTCACGAGTTGAGCCGCTTCCCGCTGATCGGTCTGCCAACGCTGGCCATCCCGCCGGGGCCCAAGCCGCCGCGCTTCGGCATCAACCAGAGTTACGTGCGGGCCCTGTCGGCGGCGGGTTGTGCGCCGGTGCTAATCCCGGTCCTGGACGACGAAGACCGGCTGCGCGCGATCTACGACCGGCTCGATGGGATTGTCTTTCCGGGCGGCGCGGACGTCGCGCCGCACGAGTACGGCGAGGAGCCGATCGGTAACCTCAATGTGGTCGAGCCGCCGCGGGATCGGATCGAGTTGACGCTGGCGCGCTGGGCGTTTGCCGATGACCTGCCCACGCTCGGCATCTGTCGCGGCCAACAGCTGCTGAACGTGGCACTGGGTGGCAGTCTCTACCAGGACCTCCGCCATCAGGGCGTCACGACGGTCGAGCATTCCGACGCCGATGGTCGGGCGCGGAACGCCCTGCTTCATCGGGTGCGTCTGGATCCATCGTCGCGGCTGGCGCAGCTGATCGATGAGACCAGCATCGAGGTCAACAGCCTGCACCACCAGGCGGTCAAAGTTGTCGCTGCCCCGCTCAAGGCAACAGGGACGTCCGAAGACGGCGTCATCGAATCACTGGAGTCGGATGAGCGCCGTTTTCTAATCGCGGTTCAGTGGCATCCCGAGGAGATCGATGACCTGCCTTGGGTCCAGCGGTTGTTCGCTGGATTCGCTCGCGCGGCTTCCGGCGGCGCGAGGTAACCGAGGACGCCACGAGCGTCCAGGCCGGTCCGGGATCGGTTCAGTGCCTGGCGGCACGCTGCGAAAGACCGCTTTCCTATCGGCCTAAAAGGCGCTCTGCTATGAAAGCAAAACCGGGTTTTCTTTAATAAGAACAAACCTTGGGAAAGACAATTCGGCAGTCTGCAAGTAGCAAGCCTTCGCGTCCAAGGCGCGGTCGAGCGCCTTAGTTGTATGCGGTCCCGAGCCGGGAAGTAACTACAAGGTTTGCCTGATCAGCTAGGTCTGGCTGGCGGCGTCCTTCAGCCAGGGAAGCGCGACCCCAAGCGGCCCGACGAGGAGCGCAAACTGGTCTGCGTCTAAGCGCCGGCGCGCTGCGAGGCCGGTTGCCGCATCGCCGAC
>DATNMN010000245.1:0-4370 GCA_035602295.1 Candidatus Dormiibacterota bacterium
GAGGTAGCCGGACGGATCTGGGATGCCATTGATGCCTCTCGCAACGGCCGCGCCTGAGACCGCGGTTCGCCAGGTCGCCCAGGTCGCGGTCGATGCGCGCGTCGGCAGTCACAGCGGCCTCTTCGATTACGCCGTCCCGACGGAGCTGACCGGCGTAATCGAGGTCGGGCACCGGGTCCGGGTGCCATTCGGCAAGCGAAGCGTCACCGGCTTCGTCTACGCACTGGACCAGGCCCCGGCGGTGTTGGAGCTGAAACCGATCGAGGCGCTGATCGACGCCGAGCCGGTGCTGCCCGCGGTCCTGGTGGAGCTGGCCGGTTTCGTCGCGTCGCATTACCTGGTGCCGCTCGACGAGGTGATTCGCGCCGTCGTACCGCCCCGGGTCCGCGCCATCGTGCGACGGTCGGTCAAGCGGCGCCGGCAAAGCCGGATCCTGCAGAAGGCGAATGAAGTCACCGTGTCGGCGGCCATCCGGCTCGAGCCGGCGCAGCTCGCGGCGCGCGAACGGATCAGTGTCGCGATTGCGCGCCAGGAGTCGGAGGTGTTCCTATTGCACGGCGTGACCGGCAGCGGCAAGACCGAGGTCTACCTGGCGCTGCTCGAGGAAGTCCTGGCGGCCGAAGGGCAGGCTTTGGTGCTGGTGCCCGAGATCGCGCTTACGCCGCAGACCGTCGGGCGCTTCGCGGCGCGTTTCCCCGGCCGGCTTGCCGTGCTGCACAGCGGTTTGACCGAGGCGGAGCGCGGTGCCGAGTGGTGGCGCATCCGGCGCGGCGAAGCCGACATCGTGATCGGGCCGCGCGCCGCGGTGTTTGCACCGCTGCCGCGCTTGCGACTGATCCTGATCGACGAGGAAGAGTCGTCGGCCTTCAAGCAGGAACGGATGCCCCGCTACCATGCACCGACCGTCGCGCGATGGCTGGCACGGCGCACTCGGTCGGTGCTGGTGCTCGGGAGTGCCACGCCGAGTGTGGCGACCTACAGCGCGGCACTTTCGGGCCGGGAGCACTTGCTCGAACTGCCGCACCGCGCCCAGGGACGCTCCCTGCCGCCGGTCACGGTGGTCGACATGCGGGCGGAACTCGCCGCCCAGCAGTTCAGCCCGCTGAGCCGCGAGCTGCAGGCGGCGATCGGCGGCTCGCTGGCACGGCAGGAGCAGTCCATCCTGTTTCTGAACCGGCGCGGCCTGGCAACCTTCGTGCTGTGCCGCGATTGCGGGGCGGTGCGCGAGTGTCCGCACTGCAGCGTCGCCCTTGTCTACCACGCCAGCCTGAACCGTCTGCAGTGTCACTACTGCGGCAGCAGCGAACCGATGCCGCGGCGGTGTCCCGCGTGCGGCAGCCGCTACATCAAGAGCTTCGGCATCGGCACCGAGCGGGTCGAGCACGAGGTGCAGACCTTGTTTCCGGCGGCCCGGGTGCTGCGGCTTGACCGCGATGTGATGAAAACGGCGGATGCCGCGGACCTCGTGTTTGACCGCATGGTTTCCGGTGAGGCCGACATCCTCGTCGGTACCCAGGTGGTGGCGAAAGGCCTCGACCTCCCCGGCGTCACAACGGTTGGCGTGGTCAATGCCGATACCGGCCTCCACTTCCCGGACTACCGCTCCTCGGAACGCACCTTCAGCCTTCTGACCCAGGTCGCGGGCCGGGCTGGGCGGGGGACGGGCGCGTCGCAGGTGTTCATTCAGACCTACACGCCCGAGCATCCCGCCATTCGCCATGCTCGTTACCACGACTACCGGGGGTTCTATCGCGAGGAGCTCGAGGTCCGGCGCGCCTATCGATTTCCACCCTTCGGCGAGCTGATCGTGGCCACCTACGGGCATCGCGACGAGGCTCGCGCGGAGCTCGAGGCCAAGACGGCCGCCGAACATCTGCGTGCTACAATCGCCCTGCTCAATTTGGGCGACATCGAGGTCCTCGGACCATCTCCCGCGTTCGTCTATCGGCTCAAGGACGAATTCCGCTTCGAGCTGACCCTCAAAGGGAGCGATCTGCACCGAGCGGCAGACGGCTTACCGCGAGGCCGGGGCTGGAGCCTCGACGTCGACCCGATGTAAGTTACTAATCATGGCTGTTCTTCCCATCCTGACTCAGGAAGCGCCGATCCTTCGCCAGAAGGCGAAGCGGGTGCCACGCGTCGATAGCAGCATCCGCAGGCTGATCGACGACATGGTCGATACCATGATCGCCGCGCCCGGCGTTGGGCTGGCGGCCCCCCAGGTCGGCGTTGGGCTGCGGGTAGTGGTGATCAAGACCGATACCAACCTGCACACCCTGGTCAACCCCGAGATGGTCAAGTGGGAGGGTGAGCAGATCGGCCTCGAGGGCTGCCTTTCCGTGCCCGGTTATGTGGGTGAGGTCAAGCGCTACATGCAGGTGGTGGCTCGGGGGCTGAACCGGCAGGGCAAGCTGGTCAAGGTCAAGGGCGATGCGCTGCTGGCGCGCGCCATCCAGCACGAGATCGACCACCTCGACGGCATATTGTTCACCGATCGTTTGACCAGCCTCGACACCCTGCGCAAGGTCGAGCCGCAGGAGCAGGAGAAGGAAGCGGAACTCGTCGGCGCCTAAGCTGCGCATCGTCTTTGCGGGCACCGCGGCGTTCGGCCTGCCGACCTTGAATCGTCTGAAGGAGGCGGGGCACGATATCGCCCTGGTCGTCACCCAGCCCGACCGCGCGGCGGGCCGCGGCCTCCAGTTGCTTCAATCCGGCACCAAGCGGCTGGCGCTGGAGCTTGGCCTCGACGTCTTTCAGCCCGAGCGTATCAGGGACGAGGTAGCCCAAGCCCGGATTCGCGAGGTGGGCGCGGATGTCATGGTCGTGGTGGCGTATGGGCAAATCCTCCCGGGGAGCCTGCTCAACACGCCGCCGCTGGGAACACTCAACGTGCATGCCTCCTTGTTGCCGCGCCACCGCGGTCCCGCGCCCATCGAATGGTCGATTCTGAGCGGCGATACGGAGACCGGCGTCACCATCATGCAGATGGACGCTGGCGTGGACACCGGTGGAATCCTCGCGCAGTCGCGCGTGCCGATTCCGCCGGACCTGACGGCGAGCCGGCTCGAGGGCCAGCTGGCCGAGGTCGGGGCTGGCTTGATGGTCGAAACGCTCGACAAGCTGCAGCGTGGTGCGATCACCCCGGTTCCCCAGCCGGCAGAGGGAGCGACGCACGCCCCGCGGCTGAAATCGGAGGATGGCAAGCTTAACCCCGCGACCATGTCTGCCCAGGAAATCGATCGGCGCGTGCGGGCGCTGAGCGAACGGCTCGGCTGCTGGATCACGCTCAACGGTGCCGAGGTGAAGGTGATCCGCGGCCATGCGGACGGTGCCGCGGGGGACGGCATCGCGGTATCGACGGCCGAGGGCACCTACGTCGTCGACGAGGTCCAGCCGGCGGGCGGCCGGCGGATGACGGCCGCCGCCTGGGCGCGAGGGCGGCGCTGATGGGGAAGAAGAAGCGCGACGCCGACACCACCATCGCTAGCAATCGGGCCGCCTACCACAACTACTTCATCCTGGAATCGGTCGAGGCCGGGATGCAACTGGTGGGCACCGAGATCAAGTCGTTGCGTGAGGGCGGCGCCAACCTGCGCGAGGGTTACGTGCGGTTCGGTAGGGGAGAGGCCTACCTGGTCAACGTGCACATCAGTCCTTATGCACGCGGGCAGAGCAGTAATCACGAATCCAAGCGCGAGCGCAAGCTGCTGCTTCACAAAGCGGAAATCATCCGCCTGGAGATCACGCTCAAGCAGAAGGGTTTGACGCTGGTCCCGCTGCGTCTCTACTGGAAGGGAAACCGGGTCAAGCTGGAGATCGGCCTGGCCAAAGGTAAGCGTCAGTACGACAAGCGCGAGACGATCGCGGCCCGCGATGCCCGACGGGAAATGGACCGTGCCGTGCGAACCCGAGTCTAAGCGCCCAGGCCGCCGGAGATGTTGCAATACATGTTCTGCACCTGGTTGCCGATCAGCATCACGATGACGATGAGGACAACCACAACCAGGCAGAGGATCAGCGAGTACTCCACGAGGTTCTGACCCGATTTACTTTCCGCGGTCTTGAGCCAACGCCAAAGCGTCGTCATGCGATCAGCCTGGGCCAGGCGCGTAATGGCCCAAGTTACGACGGTGGGTTCGCGCCGTCCGTCCGGCGTACCGGGCTACGAAGAAGGCCGTAGGGGTTTTTGGGCCGAAAAAGAGGGGTAGAATTTGAGGTGCTCCGACAGGCTGGCGGGGGCGCCAGGTCTCGACGGGGTAGTGGTCTGCAAGATGGCGAGCCGTGTCGCCGAGCACGTAAAAGCGGCAAGGCTATAAACGCCAATCGTCAACTGGCTTACGCTGCGTAAGTAGCGTAGTCAACCGGGGATT
>DATNMN010000246.1:0-9950 GCA_035602295.1 Candidatus Dormiibacterota bacterium
TCGTGCGCGATGAAGAGATAGGTGAGGTTGAACTCCCGCTGCAGGTCCTGCAGCAGGTTGATGATCTGCGCCTGGATCGAGACGTCGAGCGCTGAGACCGGCTCGTCGCACACGATCAGCGACGGGTTCAGCGCCAGCGCCTTGGCGATGCCGATGCGCTGCCGCTGGCCGCCCGAGAACTCGTGCGGGTAGCGGTTCGTGAAGTTCGGGTTCAGACCGACCACCCGCAAGAGCTCCTGGATGCGCAACTGCCGCTGCCGGCCGCGCGCCAGCCCGTAGTTGTCGAGCGGTTCGGCGATGATCTCGCCAACCGTCATGCGCGGGTCGAGCGAGGCGAACGGGTCCTGGAAGATGATCTGCAGCTGCCGCCGGATCTGCCGCAACTTGCCGCCGCGCAGCTTGGTCACGTCCTTCCCTTCGAAGAGGACGCTCCCGCCGCTGGCCGCGTGCAAGGCGGTGATCACCCGGCCCAGCGTCGACTTGCCGCTCCCGGACTCCCCCACCAGGCCGAGCGTCTCCCCCCGTCGAATTTCAAAGCTGACGCCATCGACGGCACGGACCACCGCGCCGCCCATGCCGCCGACGGGGAAATGCTTGTAGACGTTCTCCACTCGCAGGATGACGGGGTCGACGCGGCGCTCGGTCGAGGGACTGGCCTCGGCCACTTTCACCCGGATCCGGCCTGCTTGAGCTCGCTGGCCGCCTGATGCGACACTTCGCCCGCCTTGGTTTCGTCTCGCTGCTCCTGGGGCACGTTGCGCATCAGCACCCAGCATCGAGCCACCTGGTCGGGCGCCACTTGCTCGAGTGGCGGCTCCTCCCGCTCGCACTTCTCGACTTTGAAGCGGCAGCGTGGGTGGAATTTGCAGCCGGGAGGCAGGCGGACCAGGTCGGGTGGCAAGCCTTTGATGCTGACCAGGCGCTCGGCGCGGGCCACGTCGACCCGCGGGACGGACCGCAACAGCGACCAGGTATAGGGATGCTGGGGGCTGTCGAAGATCTGCTCGACCGGCCCTTCCTCGACGATCCGGCCGGCGTACATCACGATGATCCGCTGGCAGAGGCTGGCGACCAGCGCCATGTTGTGGGTGATCAGGATGATGGCCGCCCCCACCTCGCGGTTGAGCTGCTTCAGCAGCTGAATGATCTGCGCCTGCACGGTGACGTCGAGGGCGGTGGTCGGCTCGTCGGCGATCAGCAGTTCCGGCTCGTTGGAGAGGCCCATGGCGATCATGGCCCGCTGCCGCATGCCGCCTGAGAACTGGTGCGGGTAGTCCTTCGCCCGCTGGATCGCCTCGGGGATCCGTACTTTCTGGAGCAGCGGAACGACGCGGTCCTGCGCTTGCTTCTTGGAAAATCGCTCGTGGGCGCTCATCGCCTCGTCGATCTGAGTCCCAACCCTGGTCACCGGGTTCATCGACGTCATTGGGTCCTGGAAGATCATCGCGACGTCGTTGCCGCGGAACTCACGGACGTCGTCATCGTTCATCTGGACGACGTCCTGGTCCTTGAACAGGATTCGCCCCGAGACGATCCGGCCGGGGTCCGGCACCAGCCGGAGGATGGAAAAAGCGGTCATCGTCTTCCCCGAGCCCGACTCCCCGACGATGCCCACCGTCTCCCCACGGGCGACATTGAAGCTGATCCCGTCGACCGCATGGACAATTCCCCGGGAGGTGAAGAACTGCGTCCGCAGGTCCTCGACCCGCAAGATAGGGGCTGCCATCCGCCCTATCTTCGCATTCGGGGGTCGATCGCGTCTCTCAATCCATCGCCGATAAAACTGAACGACAGCATGGTGATGGCCAGCGCCAGCGCGGGCACCAGCACCTGGTGCGGGTAGGCGAAGATCGCCTGGTTGCCGTCCGAGATCATGATGCCCCAGCTCGGGGTTGGGGGCGGGATGCCGACCCCCAGGTAGCTGAGGGTGGCCTCGAGGAAGATCGCCCGTGGGATGCCGAACGTCAGGCTGACGATGATCGGGCCGAGCGTGTTCGGCAGCAGATGCCGGAGGATGATCTTCGACGGCCCGCTCCCGGCGGCCCGCGCGCCCTCGACGAACTCCTTCTCCTTGAGGGAGAGCACCTGGCCGCGGATCAGCCGAGCGAGGTCGACCCAGCCGATGATCCCGATGGCGCCGAAGATGACGAACAGGCTCGGCTGGAAGATCGAGACCACGACCAGCAGGAAGAGCAGATCCGGGAACGCGTACCAGATGTCGACGAACCGCATCAGCAGGTTATCCACCCGACCGCCGAGGTAGCCGGAAACCAGCCCGATAGTCCCACCAATCAACAGATAGATCACCTGTACGGTCAGCCCGATCGTGAGCGAGATGCGAGCGCCGAACATGACGCGGCTCATCAGGTCGCGGCCGAGATAGTCAGTCCCGAGGGGATGCTGGAGGCTGAAGCCGGCATAGGAGTTGGCCACGTCCTGCTTCAGCGGATCGGCGATGACGTGGACCGCCACCAGCAGCGGCGCCAGCAGGGCGTCGAGCACGAGGAGACAGACGAAGATCAACCCGCCGACCGCGATCGGGTTGCGGCGGAAGCGCTGCCAGGCGTCCTGCCAGAGCCCGATCTGCTCGGGATTTTCCCAATCGATTTGCTCCAGCGAGACGGCGGCCGCGGCAGCCATCAGCCGAGCCTCACCCGCGGGTCGATCACGGTGTAAAGGAGATCGACAACCAGATTGGCCAGCGCCACGATCACCGAGAAGAGGATGGTGGTCGCCAGGATCATCGGGTAATCCCGCGAGCTGACGGCGACCACGAAGGCGCGGCCGATCCCGGGAATGGCGAACACGCTCTCGACGATGACGGAGCCGGTGATGAGCACCGCGAAGGTTGGCCCCAGCGCCGAGACGACGGGGATCAGCGAGTTCTTCAAGACGTGCTTGGTGACCACCAGCCGCTCGCGCAGGCCTTTTGCCCATGCGGTGCGGATGTAATCCTGGCGGAGCACCTCGAGCGTACTGGCGCGCGTCAGCCTGGCGATAAAGGCAATCGGTAACGTCGCCAGCGTGACGACCGGCATGATGAGGTGCTGGTCAAGGGCAAAGCCGCCGGTCGGGAGGGAGAAGTTGCCGCCGGTGATGCGGTAGAGCGAGACCGAAAAGATGATGATCAGGATGATGCCGAGGACGAACGCCGGCGTCGACGCTCCGATGGTGCTGAAGCCGACCACCGCGTAATCGACCCAGGTGTTCTGCCGCAAGGCGGCGACGACGCCGATGCCGATCCCGAAGATCACAATCATGACGAAGGCGAGCGCCCCGATCACCGCGGTGGGCGGCCAGCTCCTGAGGATCAGGGCGCTGACCGGCTGATCCTCGTACTGGAACGAGAGACCGAAGTCGAAATGCACCACGTTCACGAGGTAGCGCAAGTACTGGACGAGAAACGGATCGCTGAGACCGTACTTCGCGTTCAGGTTCCGAACGACCGCCGCCGACAGTTGCTTCCCTTCCCTGTCCCAGGGGCTGCCTGGGGCCAAATGCATCAGCACGAAGGTGATCGTGATGACGAAGAAGAGAACCGGGACCAACCACAGGATCCGCCGGATGATGTACAGGGTGAGGCTGACCCCTCGGCCCCGCGGAATCTTGAAGGAGATGAGGGCGCCCCGCGGTGGGGCGCCCTGTGCTACAGCCAAGTTTCTCTCTTTCTAGTGTGAGGCGAGCGAGACCTTACCCCAGAACCAGTCGCCGACGTTCGTGAAGTCTTGCGCGGTCGTTGTCAGGCCCTGGACATAGGGCTTGACCAGGTACATGTAGTTGCGCTGGTACAGGAAGCCGCCGCCGGCTTCGTCGATCAGGATCTTTTGCGCCTGATCGTAGAGGCTCTGCCGCTTCGTCGCATCCGCTGTGGTGTCGGCCTGCTTCACGAGGGCGTCGTAGGCCGGGTTGCTCCAGCCGCCGAACACGTTGCCGCTGCCGGTCATCCAAATGTCGAACCAGTCCTGGTCATCGGGGTAGTCGGCGCCCCAGCCGCCGACGTATAGCTGGTAGTTGTGCGCCCGGAGCCGGGTGGTGACCGTCTTGCTGTCGATGACGATCTGGTTCACCTTGACGCCCAGGTTGGTCTGCAGCTGGGCGGCGAGGAACTCGCCGATCTGCTTGTTGGCGGTACTGTTCCGGATCAAGAAATCGATCGTGATCTTGCTCGGATCACCGACCGCGCTAGTCAACAGGGTCTTGGCCGCCGCCGCGTCGAAGGCCTGCGTGGTGCCAAGGTCAGGCCGGTAGCCGTTCATTCCTTTGGGAATGAAGTAGGAGGCGGCGGTCGACCTTTGCTGCAGCACGTTGGTGACCAGCGCGTTGCGGTCGACGGCCTTGGAGAATGCCAGGCGGGCATCCTTGTTGTTGAAGGGCGCCTTCCGGGTGTTGAAGTCCATCCAGAACAGGGTGAGCTGCGGAACGAACTTGATCTCCTTGCTCAGCTTGGGATCGCCCTTGACCAGCTGGGTGTTCGCCAGCGGGACGGTCACCTCATCCAGCTCGCCGTTCAGGTACTTCGCGTAAGCCTGGTTATCGTCCGTAATCATGTAGTTGATGATCTTGGTCACAGTCGGCTGACCGCCCCAGTAATTGGTGTTGGGGACGAGCGTGATGTGGTCCTTTGAGACCCACTCCGAGACCTTGTACTGGCCGTTGGTGATCAGCGAGGTCGGCGAGGTGGCCCACTTGTCGGAACCGTACTGGTCCACGACGTCCTTACGAACGGGGGCCGACATCCAGAGGCTGGCGATCCACTTGAAGAACGGGGACGGCGCCTGCAGCTTGACGACGAAGGTGCTGGCGTCAGGCGCCGAGAGGCCGAGCCCGCTGAGGAAGGCCGGGATCTTTGCCACATCCGCCGGCTTCGACGGATCGAGGTTGAGATAGTTCGCGCCGCCCGCGATGGTGCCATCGAAGAAGGGATCGGCGTACGAGGCCGCGAGGCGCGGGTCAAGGATCCGCTGCCAGGCGTAGACGAAGTCGGCGCCGGTGACCGGCTTGCCGTCGCTCCACTTGGCGTTCGAACGGATCTTGAAGGTCCAGGTCAACCCATCGGTCGAGACGCTGTAGCTCGCCGCCGTCGCTGGGGCGGCATCGGACAGATCGGGTTTGATTTTCAGCAGGGCCTCGCTAATCGAGGCGCCGATCGAGCCCTCGTAACTGTACTGCTCCTGTCCGGGGTCGAGGCTGTTGGGCTCGGTATTGTTGTTAAGCCGCAGCGTCTGGTCCTTCGCCAGGTTGCTCGTGCTCGATGTGGACGTTCCACAGGCCGCTACGAGCAGCCCGATCACCGTAACGACTGCAGGCACTCGTAGCCATCGGAATCGACCGATTGATACATCCATGTACGTCAATTACCTCCCTTCCAGGGGTTGATGTGTGTCGGCGTTTTCTACCGTCGAGGAAGCCGAATCGCCCCAATCATGACCTACCTGATGTCAAGACATCAAGAAAACCGTCCAAATATTAACGTCTATTAGACGGAGCCCGCCTTTGGCGGGTCGCCGGCCCGTTACCAGCCGTAGGGATCGGTGGCGGCGGCCGAGTACTCCCGGGCCTCGGCGTGGTTCGTAATCGCCGCCCGGTAAAGGCGAACATACTTCTCGGCCGAGTTGGCCCAGCTGACGTCGGTCGACATCGCATTGGCCTGCAGCCGCTGCCAGAGCTGCGGCTGGCGGAAGCTTTCCAGGGCCCGTACCACCTGGGCGTAGAGGTCCCAGTGGTCGTAGGCGCTGAAGACGAAGCCGTTGCCGGTCTGCCGTACCGGGTCCCAATCGTCGATCGTGTCGGCCAGGCCGCCGGTGGCGCGCACGATCGGAATGGTTCCGTACCGAAGGCTGATCAGCTGTCCGAGACCGCAGGGCTCGAAGCGCGACGGCATCAGGAACATGTCCGAGCCCGCATAGATGTGCTGCGCCAGCACCGGCTTGAAGCCGATGGTGGCCGAGACCTTTTGCGGGTTGTCGCGAGCGCTGGCGCGGAACATCTCCTCGTAGCGGGCGTCGCCGGCGCCTAGCACGACCAGCTGGAGGTTCAGTCGCATCAGCCCCCACATGATGTTCGCGATCAGGTCGAGGCCCTTCTGGTCGTAAAGTCGTGAGATCAGGCCGACGACCGGGATCGACGGGTCCTGGGGGAGCCCGACCTCCTTCTGGAGCGCCAGCTTGTTCTCGACCTTCTTGGCGACGCTGCCCATGTCGTAGCGAGCCGCGATCGAGGTGTCGACGGACGGGTTGAAGACCTCGTAGTCGATGCCGTTGATGATGCCGTGCAGCTTGCCGCGAAAGACCCGTAGCAGCGGGTCCATCTTTTCGCCGTACTCCGGCGTGAGGATCTCTTCCGCATACCGATTGCTAACGGTGTTGACGACGTCCGAGAAGTAGAGGCCGCGCCCGAGCAGGTTGACGATGTCGTCGAGCCCTGGCATCCCGGGCTTGATCAGGCCCCATTGTTCGAGGTCCGCCAGGTGAAGGGTGCCGTAGCCGAAGACGCCCTGGAAGGCAAGGTTGTGGATGGTGAGGACGGTCGCGACATCGGCAAAGAACGGGTCGCCGGCATAGAGCCGAGCCAGCATGTTCGGGATCACGGCGGTATGCCAGTCGTTGACGTGGATCACGTCGGGTTGAAAATCGAGCGGCCGCAACATTTCGAGCGCCGCCCGGCTGAAATAGATGAAGCGCGCGTCGTCGTCCCAGAAGCCGTACATGCCTTCGCGGCCGAAGAATTGCGGGTTGTCGATGAAGTAGATCGGTACGTCGCCGCCGATCCGTCCCTCGAGCACGTCGGCGTTGACCGGCTGGTGCGCTAGGGGAACGCCGAGATTGGTCACGACTTTGCGCAGGCCGTACTTGTCGACATCGATGCTGCCATAGCGCGGCATCACCACCCGGACGTCGTGCCCCATGGCCCGCAGCGCTTTCGGCAGGGCACCCGCGACATCGGCGAGGCCGCCGACCTTGGCAAAGGGCGCGACCTCGGCCGACACCAGCAGGATCTTCAACGGCCGGTCCGGTGCTCCGCTCGAGACATCACCCGGCACGCGGACCGCGATCGAGCCGGTCGGCGGCAGCTGTTCCACCGGTTCGCCGTCCTGATGGGCGAGCGCCACCATGTGGAGGGTATCACCGGGGTCGTGGCCGAGGGCATGGAAGGGCACCGCGAACGCGATCGTATCGCCCACATCGGCGCGGCCGCTCCAGCGAGGCTCCCCGCCTCCCGGCGTCACCTCGCGAAGCTCGAGCTCGACGTCGCCGTCCCGTCGCTGCACCGTGAGCCGGAAGGCCGGCTGGAAGCCGAAGTCGGTCGACGCCAACCCCGCCGACGCCAGACTCCCGGAAAAGAACATCTCCAGCTTCGTCGACGGCGTCGCCCGGCGGTCGAGGAGGTCGAAGCGCAAATAGAGGTTGCGATCATCATGGCCGAACCAGATCCGCCGCACCGCGCCGCGCGGCGGGTGCATGGCGCCGAAGAGCGCCGTCACGTCGACATAGCCGCCCGCGTTCCATTCGTCCTGGTCGACGCTGCCGTTGAGCTTGGGGCTGATCTTCCGATCCGGCCGCTTGGTGGCGGCTCCCCCCGCGGCCTTGACGATCGGCTGGTACAGGCTTGCCGGCGGACGCTCGCCAAGCAACATATAGATGTTGCGCAGGTGAAGCCGAAAGAGGCTGTCCCAGATCTCGTCCATACCGGAATCGTGCGAGCGGCCAAACCACCAGAACCAGTCGCTCCCCTCCGCGATCAGCACCTCTCGGCGCGCCGCCTTCAGCTCCTCCTGGTCGACCGCGTCGCGCTCGCGTTGGCTGAGGAGATTGCGGGCGTCGGCGAGCATGTCCCAGGCGGTGTTGTGCTCCTGGTCGCCGACCCAGGTATCGAACGAGGCGTTGATCCATGAACCCGGGTGGACGCGCGCCAGCGATCGGTCCGCCGGGAATTCCGAGAGAAACTCCGACACGGTCACAGTCTTCACCTCGGGCTCGCGGCACAAGCGCGCGTAGAGCGAACGCAGGAAGGGGTTGCCGTTCGCCTCGTAGAAATCCCAGCAATTCTCGCCGTCGAGGGCGATCACGGCGAGGAACGGGCTGGCCTTCTGACGCTGCCCGATAACCTTGAGCCGATCGACCAGGTCCGTGGCTGCCTCGTCAGGAGCCGAATTCTGGTACTCGAAGCCGATCGCGTTGGACAACCGCCCGTCGCGGAACAACAGGTGAATCGGCGAACCACCAGCCTGCGCGCGATAGGGCGCATAGAGCACGTCCGGTTGCATCACCTGGCCCTCGCCGTCTCGGGTGATCGCGCTCGAGAGCGACCGGGCCAGGATCGCCTCATCGCTGAGCATCCACTCGATGCCCTGGTCAGCGGCCAGCCGCACGATGTCATCGGAGATGGCCGCCTCCGGTGGCCACATGCCGCGTGGCCGTATCCCAAAGCTGCGGGTATGGGCCTCGACCCCGCGCCGGAGCTGTTCGGCGGCATCGTCGGGATGCGCGAAGGGCCGCCGGGGCATCAAAAGGTCAGGTCGCGCGACGCGCGCGATGCCGAGGTCGGCGATCAGCGGCAAGATCGGATGGTAGGTGGGGCTCGTGATCAGCTCGGCCTGGCCGCGATCCTGGAGCACGCGATAGGCGGGGAGCACCTTGCGCAGCAGCTCCAGCTGCGCGCTGAAGATCGGCTCCTTGTCGGCTTCGGTGAAGTCGCGGCCTTTTCTGACCAGCTCGCCGATGACGGGATCGCGCTCCATCACTTCCGGGCCGATCCAGGAGAGGTTGAACCAGACCTGCAGGTCGCGCAGCTCGACATCGCTGAAGAGCCGTGCCAGGTCAAGGGAACCGCGCGGCCATGCCTGCTCCCGCTTTCGCACCAACTCGACATAACGCGGGTACTCGCGGACGCGACGGATCTGGCTGGACTCGGTCATCCAGCGAGCGACGAAGGCGCGCTCATCGGCGCTCAGCTCCGACACCGGACGTCGCGCAAGCTCGAGGTAGACGTCGGAAAAACGACCGTCGGCGTAATCCTGCACCTGGGCGACCAGCGCCGGCACGAGGTTGAAGGTCTGCTTGATGGCCGGGTAGTCAGCGAGCAGGGCGGGCATCTTGTAATAGTCCTTGGCGCAACGCAACCGCACCCAGGGGAGGAGGAACTGGTTCTGCAGGTCATCCTTGTAATACGGCTGGTGCATGTGCCACACGAACGCCACATGCAGTGGTCGCGTCACGATGGAAGAGTCTAGCTAACTTACCGCTTTTTTCAGCGGTTCCGGCAGCACCATGTGGTAGACGTAACGCAGGTGTGGTGAGTACTCGATGGTGACGCGGTCACCTGGCCGCAATTGATCGAACGCATGGCGGTTGACCCGAAAGGCCTCGGCCCAGAGTTTCTTGGTCATGACTCGATCCCCGGCCTGCACGGCAACTCGGTAGGTGCGTCCGAACAGCCCAACGTCCCGGCGCATGCTGACCACCACGCCGACCATGGAGGACCGTCGCGCGGCAAGGTCGAGGGCACCGCGGACGAGGACGACGATCCCGATGGGGACGACGGTCCCAGCTGCAGCCAGCGTGAACATCAATAGGTAGACCAGCCAGCGGGCCATCGGGTGTGTGATCGCCTCCGCCAGCTCCGGCCCGACGAAGAACAGTGCCAGGGCCCCGAGCACGATGGAGACAGCGCCGAGGGCTGCCGTCATCAGGGGCGGCTCGCCGCGGCAGATCGTCCAGAGGTGCCACTTGACGCGTGGCCGCATCGGGCGGCCGTCCGGGCCAACGGCGATCATCAACTGGCCCCACGGCATGGAGCCGCCGACGAGCCGCAGCAAGAGCAGCACGCCGATGGCCACGACGACCAGAATCGCCGGCAACGGAGGCGTGGGCAAGGAAGGCACCCCGGCGGTATAACCGGGAGCCCGACCCGACCTTGCAGCCGTCGAATACAGGTCGTATTCGGGGCTACTG
>DATNMN010000247.1:0-4919 GCA_035602295.1 Candidatus Dormiibacterota bacterium
TCATCGGCGGGATCCTGCTGTTCTTCCACGGGGTGACCGGGTCGAGCAGCTGGGTGGGTGAGGTGATCGGCGCCAAGAGCAAACTATCCGACGCCGCGCCGGGCACGGTGCTGTTCGTGGTTGGTCTGGCGGTCGTCTGGCTCACGCGCTTCGCGGTTCGCGTGCGGCAACCGATCGAGATCGACTTGCGGGAGCGCGAAGTAGCGAGTGAGCGCCGCGAACTATCAGAGCGCCGCGAGCCTGCTGGGCGGCACCGTAAAGCCAGCTGACGCTTACTGCGGCGCCGTCGCCGCGGGCGCGTACAGTCGGTAGATCGCCTCGACCTGGCGCTGCGTGTCCTCTCGGCTGCCGCTGTTATCGATGACGTGGTCGGCGCGGGCACGTTTTGAGTCCAAGGGCATCTGGGCGGCGATCCGCTGGTTGGCGGCTTGGGCTGAAAGCCCGTCTCGCTGACGGATCCGCCGCAGTTGGGTCTGTGGGTCGACCCAGACGACGATCACGCGCTCCACTGAATTGCTGCGGTCGTTCTCGTACAGCAGCGGGATGTCAACGATCAGGACGCCGGGCCCCGATCGTCGGGCCTTTACCTCCGCGTCCATTCGGGCGCGGATGCGTGGGTGGGTGATGGCGTCGAGCTTGGCGCGCTCGGCTGGGTCGGCGAAGATGATGCCGGCGAGCTTGGGGCGATCGAGACGCCCGTCGGGCAAGAGCACGTCCGGTCCGAACGCCGCCGCGATCTCCCGAAGGGCGGGCTGTCCGGGCTCGACCACTTCGCGCGCCAACTGGTCCGCGTCGATCACCGCTGCCCCGAGCCGGGCAAACATCTGCGTAACCATCGACTTGCCGGACCCAATTCCGCCAGTAAGGCCGAGGACTCTCATATCAGCGCCAGACCGTACGATTATCAGCGATGGTCCCGGTGAAATCGATCGCGGTGCTGGCCGTGCTGCTGGTCGCGATCGCTTACTTCACCATCCGGGCGCGCCAACTCTATCGGATCTTGCGGCTCGGTCCGACCGAGAACCGGTTCGACCATATCCCCGAGCGCGTTCGCAGCGTCCTCAGCTACGTCGGTCTCCACACCCGGATGTTCCGCAACCTCTACTCGGGCATCCTCCATCTCTTCATTTTTTACGGCTTCGTCGTCCTGCTGACCGCCATCATCCAGGCCTTCGGCGAGGGCATTTTCCCGGGGTTCAGCCTGGCGGCGATTGGCGGCACGACCTGGATCGCGTTCTTGCAGGATCTCTTCGGCATCCTGGTGCTGGTCGGCGTGCTGATGGCGCTGGTCAATCGACTCGTCATCCGGCCACGCCAGTTTCACGAGAGCAACGAAGGCGACGCGCTGATCATCCTCGGGCTGATCGCCACCATCATGATCGGGATGCTCGGCCAGAACGCTGCCCGCGTGGCCGAAGGCGGCGATCCGTCGGCGGCCTGGCGACCGGTGTCCTCAGTGATTGCCCGCGGGTTCGAAGGCCTGGGCTGGCAGGGCTCCGCCGCGATCCCGGCGCACGAGGTCTTCTTCTGGATGCACATCCTGGCGGTGCTCGCCTTCCTCGTGTACATCCCGAGCTCGAAACACCTGCACATCTTCGTCGCTATCCCAAACGTGTTCTTCTGCAAGCTGCCGCCGAAGGCCGGCGCCGCGCTGACGCCGATCGATCTCGAGCATGCCGAGCATTTCGGTGTCAGCGCCGCGACCCAATGGTCGTGGAAGAACCTGCTGGACCTGTACTCGTGCACCGAATGCGGTCGCTGCCAGGAGCAGTGCCCCGCATTTCTCACGGGCAAGCCCCTCAATCCCAAGATGATCATCGTCGATGCCCGGGAGAACCTCTTCAAAACCGTCCGCGACGCGCCGCCGGGGCAGCGCCAGGCACCCGAGCAGTCGCAGAAATTAATCGGCGAGGCGATCAAGGAGGACGAGATCTGGTCGTGCGTGGCCTGTGGCGCCTGTCAGCAGGAATGCCCAGTGCTGATCGAGCACGTGCCGAAGATCATCGACATGCGCCGCAGCCTGGTGTTGGAAGAAAGCAAATTTCCCAAGGAAGCCCAGGGGGCGCTGCGGAGCATCGAGAGCCAGGGCAACCCCTACGGCATGCCGCGCGCCCAGCGATCCGACTGGGCGAAGGGCCTCAACGTCAGGACGATCGAGGAGAAGCCGGACGCGGAGTATCTCTACTTCGTCGGCTGCGCCGCGTCCTACGATGAGGCGAACCGCGCAGTCGCCCGGGCGTTCGTCGGGCTGCTCCAGAAGGCAGGCGTGGACTTTGCCATCCTCGGTCCGCAGGAGACCTGCAACGGCGACCCGGCGCGGCGGATCGGCAACGAGTACCTCTACCAGACGCAAGCCCAACAAAACATCGAGGCGATGAATGCCGCGAAGGTGAGAAAGGTCCTCGCAACCTGCCCCCACTGCTTCAACACCATCAAGAATGAGTTCCCACAGTTCGGTGGGGCCTACGAAGTCGTCCACCACACGCAGCTGCTGGCCAGCCTGATCAAGGAGGGCCGGCTCACGCCGAGCAAAGCGATCGAGGGCAAGTTCACGTACCACGACTCCTGTTACCTCGGCCGCTGGAACGACATCTACGACCCCCCACGTGCGGTCGTGGAGGCCATTCCGGGAGCCGAGCTGGTGGAGATCGAGCGTCATCACAAGCGTGGGTTCTGCTGCGGCGCCGGGGGCGGCCGCATGTGGATGGAAGAGAAGATCGGCAAGCGCATTAACCACGAACGCGTCGAGCAGACGCTGCGGACCGAGGCGCCCCGCGTCGCCACCGCCTGTCCGTTCTGCCTGACGATGTTCCGCGACGGGATCTCGGCCAAGGGCGTCGAGAGTCAGTTGCAGGTGAAGGATCTCGCCCAGTATCTGGCCGACTCGATGGACGGGACGGCGTCACCGCCTGCGGCCGAACCGGCGCCGTCCGCCGGTTGACTTTCGTCAGGTCCCTGGAGTACTGTACGGAGGCTATGTGGCGAACCAAAGCAGGCATGATCGTCTTCACCGAGGGCGGAGCCTGCCTACATGGGGCCGCATGGCATTGAAAGCCGACTGAACTAGACACCGACGACAGCGCTTTCGACCGTGAGGCCCTTGGCCCACGGTTTTTTGTTGTTCATCGGCAGCAATGTCAGGAGTTGAAGGCATGGCCATCAAGGCGAGCGAATTGAATACGGCGGCAGTCGAGCTGCACGGCATCACGAAGCGCTTTGGGGAGCCGGCGCGCCGCCTCTTTGGCCGCGGCAAGGTCAAGAAGGTAAAGCTGGCGCTCGACCAGGTGTCGATGCGCGTCGACACCGGTCGAATCACGGGCATCCTGGGGGCGAACGGGAGTGGCAAGTCGACCTTGATCCGCGTCCTGGCGACCCTGATGACGCCGGACGCCGGAACAGCGTCGGTGTTTGGCTACGACGTCGTGAGGCAGCCGGACGATGTGCGCCGCCACATCAACCGTGTCTCGGTCGAGGCATCGTTCTTCAAAGAGATGAGTCCCTGGGAGAACATGCTGTACGCCGCGCGCCTCTACGGCAGCGGCGGCACTGGGACGCGTGCCCGGGTGGAAGGCATGCTGGATCGCCTCGGTCTGCCGCTCGACACGCTCGACAAGCCGATGAAGCAACTGTCGCGCGGCCAGCAGCAGAAGATCGCCATCGCCCGAAGCTTTCTGACATCGCCATCGCTCCTGCTGATGGATGAGCCGACCACCGGGCTCGATCCGCGTTCGAAGCGCGAGGTCCAGGAGTTGGTGCGAACGATCCGCCGAGATCGAGCGGCCACCGTGCTGCTGTGCACCCACGACCTCGAGGAGGCCCAGGTGCTCTGCGACCACGTGCTCGTGCTCGACCAGGGCCGGGTCCTGGCCGAGGGCACGCCGGCCGAACTCATCCGCGCCCATGCCGGTGAGGTTGGCGGCAGCCTGGAGGATGCCTTCATGAAGTTGACCGGGAAGCGGCTCGAAGAGGACGAGGAGGAAAAGGACGAATGATCGGGAATTCGCTCCGCTGGGAGCTGAACGCCTTCGTCGGTTTCATCGAGCGACAGAAGAACCTCTACCGGCGGTACTGGCTGTGGGAGGCGGTCTGGTTGCTCTACAACCTGGTCAGCGTGCTCAGCATCGGCTACCTTGCGGCGGGGCTGTCGACGCTCGGCCTGGAGCCTGGGCAGGCAAACCTGCATCAAACGCAGCTCTACCTGTTGGTCGGGGCACTGCTCTGGACCTACCTCTCGCTGGTGTTCTTCGAAATCGCCTTCGCCATCACCTGGGAGCGGTGGGAGGGAACCATCGAGTACACCTTCATGGCGCCGATCAAGCGGCTGACGCACCTGCTGGGCATGTCGGCCGCCTCACTGATCTACGGGATCGCCCGGACGGCGGCCATCGGCATCGCGCTGGTCTTTTTCTTCAAGCTCGATTTGTCGCATGCCAACTGGCTGGCGGCGCTGGCGATCTTCGCCGCCGCCACGCTGCCACTGCTCGGGCTGGGGATCTTCACGTCGGTGCTTCCCCTGCTGTCCCCTGAGAAGGGGGAGCAGATGGCCTTCGCGGTGCAGGGCGTCCTGCTGCTGATCTCCGGCGTCTACTACCCGATCACCGTGTTGCCGGCGCCCCTGCACATCGTCGGCGTCCTCTCGCCCCTGACCTACACCCTCGATGGGGTCCGGGAGTCGCTGCTCCACGGGCTTTCGCTGGCTGGAGCACTCCCCGATATCGGCATCCTGTTGCTGATGGGTGTCATCCTGGTGCCGGCCTCCGTCTGGTGCTTCAACCGCGCCGAGGTCCGGGCCAAGCGCCTGGGGCTGCTCAAGCGAAGCGGGTAAATTGAGGCCATGTCAAAAATCTACACGCCAGTCCTCCACCCCCGGATCGAGCAGCGTAAGAAACAACGACCCGTCAAAGTGACCGACCTGATGC
>DATNMN010000248.1:0-17823 GCA_035602295.1 Candidatus Dormiibacterota bacterium
CTTCAAACAGATCAACGACAGCTACGGCCACCCGGTCGGCGACCGCGTGCTTCGGCACCTCGCCGATCTCATCCAGCGCCACAGCCGCAAAGCGAACGTGGTCGTCCGTTACGGCGGCGACGAGTTCTGCATCATCGTGCCGGAGGGCGACCTGGACACCGCCCGCGGCGTCGCCGAGCGCGTGCTCACCGAAATCCGCAACAGCCCCTTCGGCGATGAGCCGCACGGCGTGCCGCCGCAGAGCCTGACCGTCAGTGCCGGCGTCACCTCCTACCGGCCCGAAGAGGACAACGCCTTCTCCTTCTTCAAGCGCGCCGACGAGAACCTGCTGACGGCGAAGCGGACCGGGAAGGATCGGGTCGTCGCCGAATAGTTAGCGGCGGCGGTAGGGTCGGGCGAGCGCTCGCCGGATCAGCCACGGGAGGGTGGCCGCGACCAGCGGTTGCTCCACGAATGCGAGAATCCGCTGGATCTTGGGGAAGAGTTCGGACGCGGTGTGCTCGAGGGCAAAGCCGTGCTCGTTGAGCTGCGCCGCAGCCCGTTCCAGCTCGATCGCCTGCTGGGACGCATAGGTCGTTAGCTCTGCCGCGCGACGCGACGCATTGCGGTAAGCACGCCACACGGACACGGTCGCAAAGACGAGGAGCACCAGGCCGACAGCGGCGCAGGCGATGCCGACGTATAGGAGTGCTACTCTTCGGCCTCCTCCGTTCCGCCGACACCCGCGATGGTGGCGACGGTGTCGCCCTCATCGAGCCGCATGATGATCACGCCTTGCGTCTGCCGCCCGGCGACGCGGATGTTCTCGATTGGTGTGCGGATCACCTGGCCGCCTTCGGAGATGACGATCAGCTGCTCCTCTTCGGGATTGACGACCACCCGCATCCCGACCAGCGGACCGGTCCGCTCCGTGACTGCCATCGTATAGACGCCCTGGCCGCCACGCGAGTGGGCCGGATATTCGTCCAGCGGCGTGAGCTTGCCGTAGCCGCGCTCGGAGACCACCAGCAGGTGGGCGTCTTTCCGGACGATGTCGAAGCCGGCTACCAGCGCGTCCTTCCGCAACGTGATCCCGCGAACGCCCGTCGTATCCCGACCCATGGGGCGCACCTGCTTCTCGCTGAAGCGGACCGCTTTCCCGTCGGTGGTGGCGATGATCAGCTCATCGGAGCCTGAGCTCAGCTTGACCCAGTTGAGCTCATCGCCCTCGGTCAGGTTGATGGCGATCAGCCCATTGCGGCGAACCTGGCTGTAGAGCCGGGCCGGCGTCTTCTTTATCGTGCCCTGCTTGGTCACCATCACCAGGTAGCGGTCTTCGGCCCAGTCGGTGATGCCGATCACGGCGGTGATCTTGTCCTTGGGGTCGATGTCGATCAGGTTTGCCGCGGGCAGCCCCTTGGCCTGCCGGTTGACATCGGGGATCTCATGGACCCGCAGCCGGAAGACCGAGCCGTGGTTGGTGAAGAACAGCATGTCGGAGTGCGTCGAGGCGATCGCCAGGTGCTCCACGAAGTCCGACTCCACGCGGGCCGCGCCGAGGATGCCCTTGCCGCCCCGGCGTTGCGGCCGATAGGTCGTGGCCGGCACCCGCTTGACGTAGCCGCGATGCGTCAGGGTCACCACGACATCTTCTTTGGGGACCAGGTCTTCTTCGTTGAGCTCGACGGAGCCCTGGAAGTCGAGCGTGGTCCGGCGGGCATCGCCGTACTTCTTCTTGAGCTCCGTCAGGTCGTCCTTGATCAGCAGCATGATCTTCGGTTCGTGCTGAAGGAGATCTTCGAGATACGCGATCCGCTTGATGACCTCCTCGTACTCCTCCATGACCTTGTTGCGCTCGAGGCGTGTGAGGCGGCCCAACCGCATGTCGACGATCGCCTTCGATTGCCGCTCGGAAAGCTTGAAGCGTTCCTGCAAACGGTCCTGCGCAGTCTTCTCGTCCTGCGACTCACGGATCGTCTTGATGACGGCGTCCAGGTTGTCCAGGGCGATCTTGAGACCTTCGAGGAGGTGAGCCCGTTCGCGCGCCCGCTCGAGCTCGTAGCGGGTACGGCGCGTCAGGACGTCGCGGCGATGATCGATGTGATGCTGGAGCAGCGCCTTGAGGTTGAGGACCACCGGCCGCCCATCCACCAGCGCCAGCGAGATCACACCGAAGGTCGTCTGTAGGGCAGTGTGCTTGTAGAGGTTGTTGAGCACCGTCAGGGCCCGCGCGTCTTTCTTGAGCTCGATCACGATCCGCATACCCTGCCGATCTGATTCGTCGTTAAGGTCGGCGATGCCTTCCAGCTTCCGCTCGCCGACGAGGTCCGCGATCCGCGTGACAAGCGTGGCCTTGTTGACCATGTACGGGATTTCCGTGATGATGATTCGCTCGCGGCCGTTCTTGGCCTCCTCGAAGGTATGGCGCGCGCGGACGATCAGGCGGCCGTGACCGGTGCCATAGGCGGCAGCGACGCCTTCGCGCCCGATGATGATGCCGCCGGTCGGGAAGTCCGGCCCTCGGACGATCTTCATCAGGTCTTCAGTGGTCGCATCTGGATGCTCGATCAGATAGATCTCGGCGTCGCAGACTTCGCCGAGGTTGTGGGGCGGAATATTGGTCGTCATGCCGACGGCAATCCCCGATGAGCCGTTAACCATCAGGTTGGGCAGGCGCGCGGGGAGCACGAGCGGCTCCTGCTTGGTCGCCGAGTAGTTGTCGCCAAAGTCGACGGTGTTCTTCTCGAGGTCGACGAGCAACTCGGCGGCAATCGGGGCGAGCCGCGCTTCCGTGTAGCGGTAGGCGGCCGCCGAGTCACCATCGATCGAGCCGAAGTTGCCCTGGCCATCGACTAGCGGGTAGCGCAGTGAGAAATCCTGCGCGAGTCTCACCAGGCTGTCATACACGGACATATCGCCGTGTGGGTGGTAATGCTTGAGAACCTCGCCGATGATCGCCGCACACTTCTGGTAGCGGGCGCCGGGGGTCATCCCCTGGTCCTGCATCGCGTAGAGGATGCGGCGATGGACGGGCTTCAGACCATCGCGAACATCGGGCAGCGCACGGCTGACGATGACGCTCATCGCATAGTCCATGTAGCTCGAGCGCATCTCGTTCTCGAGCTGCAGCGGCAAGACGGTACCGATGTTGAGCGGTTCCATTTAGACCTCTACGAGGACGGAGTTGGTTCTAATTATTGTCAAAGCGCTTGAGCACGATGCAGGCATTCTGGCCGCCGAAGCCGAAGGAGTTCGACATGGCGACCCGGATTTCGTGGCGGCGTGGCGAATTGGGTACGTAGTCGAGGTCACAATCGGGATCCGGGTGCTCCAGGTTGATGGTCGGATGGACGATCCCGTGGTTGATGCTCAAGATGGAGGCGATCGCCTCGACCGCGCCGGCGGCACCCAGCAGATGACCGATCATCGACTTCGTGCTCGAGATCGGGATCCGCTTGGCCCGGTCTCCCATCACCCGCTTGATGGCCGCCGTCTCGGACTTGTCGTTCAATTGCGTCGAAGTGCCGTGGGCGTTGATGTAGTCGACGTCCTGGGGACCGATGTGGGCATCCTCGAGCGCCTTCGCCATGGCGCGGGCAGGACCGTCCCCGTCTTCTTCCGGCATCACGATGTGGAAGGCATCATCGGTGACCGCGAAGCCGATGATCTCGCCGTAGATCTCGGCCCCGCGGCCCTGGGCATGTTCGAGCGTCTCCAGGACCAGCATGCCTGCCCCCTCGCCGGGAACGAAGCCGTCGCGGTGGGCGTCGAACGGCCGGCTGGCCTTCGCGGGGTCCTCCGACTGGACCGAGAGGACTCTCATCGCGGCGAACGAAGCCAGCCCGAAGCGACACAGATTGGCTTCGGCGCCGCCGGCGAGCATGACGTCGGCATCGCCGCGTTGCAGGACCCGGTAGGCATTCCCCAGCGCCTGCGTCGACGCCGCGCAGGCGGTGGTGTCGGTGTTGTTGGGGCCCTCGAGGCCAAACTGGATCGCAATCTGGCAGGATGCCATGTTGGGGATGACGCGCGGCACGAAGAAAGGTGAGATGCGGTCCGGGCCGCGCTCACCGCGGAGCGCGAAAGCTTCGATTTCTTCCGAGATCTCCTTGAAGCCACCAATCCCGGTGCCCAGCTCGCAGCCGATGCGGGTGCGATCCTCTTTCGCCAACTCGATACCAGACTGGTCGATCGCCATCTTGGCCGCGGCGACACCTACCTGGCTGAAGCGGGCCATGCGCTTGGCTTCTTTGAAATCCATGTAGTGGCGCGGATCAAAATTCTTCAGCTCGGCCACCGTCTTCACAGGCAGGTCCGAGACGTCGAACGAGGTCGCAATCCCAAGGCCGGAGCGTCCCTCGATCAAGCTGTCCCAGAACTCCGCAAGGTTGTTCCCGTTCGGGGCCAATACGCCCATGCCGGTGACCACCACGCGATGCTCCCGCCGGGCCCCATTCCCTTCCATCAGGTCATGTTACGAGAGGGGCAGATTTAGGCGCCGATTGTTGCGGCTTGACCGAGATGGACGGTACCGCTGCCGCAATCGTCGCGACCACCCCCCGGTCGACAGCGTCCCGCGCCACCCGAACCGCATTGTAGGTCGCCCGCGCATCTGAGCGGCCATGGGCGATCACGGCGACGCCGTTGACGCCCAGGAGAACGGCCCCGCCGAACTCGCGCCAATCGGCGCGGCGGCGGACCGCCCGGAGCTTGGGACGGATCAGGAGCCCACCAAGCGTCGCGAGCGGGTCGCCCTGGACCGCGTCACGCATGCTCTGGAAGACGAACTCAGCGGCCCCTTCCGCCGTCTTGATCAGGATGTTGCCGCTGAAGCCGTCTGTGACCACGACGTCGGCCTTTCCTTTGAAGATGTCCTTGCCTTCGATGTTGCCGATGAAATTGATCCCTTGTAGCGCGCGAAGCAAGGGTTCGCTGGCTTGAACGAGCTGGTTGCCCTTGCCGGCCTCCTCGCCATTGCTGAGCAGCGCCACCCTTGGCGTCTGGAGCGCCATCAGCTTCTCGGCATAGATGCTCCCCATCAGCGCGTACTGGACGAGGTGCTCCGGCTTGGCATCCGCGTTGGCGCCGACATCGAGGAGGAAGCAGTTTTTTCCGCCGGCGGTCGGGATGATGGAGCCGATCGCCGGCCGGTCGATGCCGGCGATACGGTGTAGGCCGAAGAGCGCCGCCGCCATCACCGCCCCGCTGTTTCCAGCGCTGACGAAGCCGCTAGCCCGCCCGTCCTCGACCATCGTGCAGGCCCGGACAATCGACGAGTTCTTCTTCGTTCGAACCGCTTGCACCGGATGCTCGTCCATGCCGATCACCTCGGGCGCGTCCTCGATTTCGGCCCACTTCCCGGCTCCCGACACGGCGAGCGCGGCGTCCACCTTCTCCTTGACGCCGACAAAGATCACTTCGACGCCCAGCTCGCGATGAGCCTGGACGCCGCCCGCCACTACCTGCTCCGGGGCGAAATCACCGCCCATAGCGTCAAGCGCGATTTTCATGAGACCCCGCCCGGTTAACGGGCGTCTAGATGTCCAGGTTGCGCACGGTCTTGGCGTGCGTCTGGATGAAGCGTTTGCGTGGATCCACTTCGGTGCCCATCAGGACGTCGAAGATCTTGTCGGCTTCGACCGCGTCTTCGATCTCGACCCGCAGCAGCATGCGATTCTGGGGATTCATAGTGGTTTCCCAAAGCTGCTCGGGGTTCATCTCACCGAGACCTTTGTAGCGCGCGACCTCCGGTTTCCCCTCCATCTGCGAAAGTTTGCGGTTCTTCTGCTCGTCGGTGTACGCGTACGAGATCTGTTTGCCGCGCGTGATCTTGTACAGCGGCGGCTGCGCGATGTAGAGGTACTTTCCGACGATCACTTGAACCATGTAGCGGAAGAAAAAGGTGAGCAGCAGCGTGCGGATGTGAGAACCATCGACGTCAGCATCGGTCATGATGATGACGTGGTGGTAGCGCAATTTATTGATGTCGAACTTCTCGCCAATCCCGGTTCCGAGCGCGGTGATCAGGTTGCGGATCTGTTCGGACGTGAGGATCTTGTCCTCGCGGGCCTTCTCCACGTTGAGGATCTTGCCGCGCAGTGGCAGGATTGCCTGGAAGCGACGGTCGCGCGCGCCCTTCGCTGAGCCACCTGCGGAGTCACCCTCGACCAGGTAGATCTCACACAGAGCGGGATCGCGTTCGGAGCAATCGGCCAGCTTGCCCGGCAGGGTCGAGGACTCGAGCAGTGACTTGCGCTGCACCAGCTCGCGGGCACGCTTGGCCGCATCCCTCGCGCGCGCGGCCACCAGGCACTTCTCGACGATCCGTCGAGCGTCGGGCGGATTTTCTTCGAGGTATTGCGTGAAGGACTCGGAAAAAACGGTCTCGACCTGGCCGCGCACCTCGGAGTTACCCAGCTTGGTCTTGGTCTGGCCTTCGAATTGCGGTTCGCGGATCTTGACGCTGATGACGGCGGTGAGCCCTTCGCGAACGTCTTCGCCCGTCAGGTTCGGGTCCTGTTCGCGCATCAGATTGATTTTGCGCGCGTACTTGTTGAGAACCGAGGTCAATGCGGAGCGGAAGCCGGTCACGTGGCTCCCACCCTCGACCGTATTGATGTCGTTGGCGAACGCCAGGACGTTCTCGGTGAAGCCCTGGTTGTACTGGAGCGCGACCTCAACCGTGTTCCCGTCGATCTCCCGCTCGACATGGAGCGGCCGCAGGTTCACCCAGCCCTTGTCACGGTTGAGGTACTTGACGAAGGCGCTGATGCCGCCCTCGAAGTAGAAGGTGTAATCGAGGTCAACGCGTTCGTCGCGGAGCAGGATCGTCAGCCCTTTGTTGAGGAAGGCCAGCTCGCGCAGCCGGTGCGACACGATGTCCCAATGAAAGCCGAGCTCCTCGAAGACTTCGGGATCGGGCCAGAAGCGAATGTAGGCCCCAGTGGTGTCGGCCTTGCCGACGACCTTCAGTGGCGCGACCGGGCCGCCCCGCCGATATTCCTGGAAGTGCTGCTTGCCGTGGCGCATGACGGTCACCTGGAGCCGTTCGGAAAGTGCGTTGACGACCGAAAGGCCGACCCCGTGCAGCCCACCCGACACCTTGTAGCCGCCGCCACCGAACTTGCCGCCCGCGTGCAGCTTGGTCATGACGACCTCGAGGGCCGGCTTGCCCTGGTCCTTCATGATGTCGACCGGGATGCCGCGGCCGTTGTCGGCGACCGAGGCGGAGCCGTCCGCGTGGAGCGTTACCTCGATCCGGGTGCAGAAGCCGGCCAGTGCCTCATCGATGGAGTTGTCGACGATCTCGTAAATGAGGTGGTGGAGCCCACGATTGTCGGTGGACCCAATGTACATTCCGGGACGGCGTCTGACCGGCTCCAAACCCTCCAGAACCTGGATGGCCTTGGCGTCATAGGCAGCCGTCGTTTGTTCCTTAGGATTCAGCAAATCGCGTATTCAAATTATACCCAATGAGCCTGCCAGAATTGACCTATGTTCGCGCCTAAAGGCAGCTCCGGGCAGGCTCCGCTGAGACCGGTGCTCCGGGCGGTGGTTTATGGCGCTGCCGGCTGCGTTGGGGAGCTGTTTTTCACCGCCTGTACAAGCGCAGCGCGGATGCACCGGCTCCGTCCCCACACCAGCCCACTGATGTTCCCGATCTATGCCCTGATCCAGCCGTTATTCGAGCCCGTCCACCGGGCCATGCGTGGTCGCGTGCCCCTCTGGGGTCGAGCCCTCGTCTATGGCAGCGGGTTCCATGCGGCCGAGTACCTCAGCGGGCGGCTGCTCCGCCGGCTCGTGGGCCGGGCGCCCTGGGATTACTCAGACGCTCGCTGGCAGCTCAGCGGGCTGATCCGGTTCGACTACTTCCCGCTGTGGGCCGCGGCCGGGCTGATGACCGAACGCCTACATGACCTCCTGACGGCGCAGCCGCACATCACGACGCGACGACCGGAGCGCCCTTCGCGACGGGTGGCCGCCAGCGGAGATCCAGCTGACGGGCGGCCCGGACCTCGTCGAGGCGTCCGACCGGGCCGTCATGCGGGGCGGTCTTGACGACCTCCGGATCCTTTGCGATCTCCTCGACGATCTGCTCCATGGCAGCGATGAACCCATCGAGCGAGGCTTTTGATTCCGTTTCGGTCGGCTCGATCATGAGCGCTTCCGGCACGATCAGTGGAAAGTAGATGGTCGGCGGATGAACCCCAAGGTCGATGAGGCGCTTGGCGATATCTTTCGCCGACACGCCCTGGCCCTTCGCCTTTTTCGCCGTGAGGACGAACTCATGCATCGACGGGCCGCTGAAGGCGTCGTCGAACAACCGCCGCAGGTGATGTCTTAGATAGCTGGCGTTGAGCACGGCGTTGTGCGCCACCTCATCGATGGTGTTGCCGTAGGTGCGAATGTAGGCGTAGGCGCGGAGAAGCATGCCGAAGTTGCCGTAGAAGGAGCGGACTTTTCCGATCGACTGCGCGCGCTCGTACTCGAAGCGGAACCCTTCATCGGTCCGCTCCACGGTGGGGACCGGCAGGAAGGGAACGAGGTGAGATTTCACGCCGACCGGTCCCGCGCCGGGACCGCCGCCACCGTGCGGGGTGGAGAAGGTCTTGTGCAGGTTGAGGTGGACGACGTCGAAGCCCATGTCGCCGGGCCGGACCACACCAACCATGGCGTTCAGATTCGCGCCATCGTAATAGAGCTGGACGCCCTGTTCGTGGGCGAGTCGGGCGATCTCGACGATGTCCTTTTCGAAAAGACCGGCCGTGTTCGGATTGGTGAGCATCACGGCCGCCGCGCGTGTCGAGATTTTGCTCTTGAAGTCCTCCAGGTCGACCAGGCCGTCGGGACCTGATTTGACCGTTATGGTCTTCAAGTGGGAAAGGGTGGCACTCGCGGGGTTGGTCCCATGGGCGCTGTCCGGCACCAGCACCTCGTCCCGCGTTTCGCCGCGACTGCGGTGATACGCCTGGATCATACGAAGCCCGGTCCATTCGCCGTGGGCGCCCGCGGCCGGCTGCAGGCTCATCCGATCCATCGCCGTTAGCGCCAGCAGCGCTCGCTCCAGCTCCCACATCAGTCGGAGCGCCCCCTGGGCGCGGGCCGGCGGGTGGTAGGGATGGAGGTCGGCGAAGTCATCGAGTCGCGCCAGTGCTTCGTTGACCGCCGGGTTGTATTTCATCGTGCAGGAGCCCAGCGGATAGAGCCCCTGGTGGAGGTTGAAGTTCAGTCGCCCGAGCCGGCCATAATGCCGCGCGACCTCCGGCTCGCTGAGCGACGCGATCGGAAGCGCTGACTGCCGCCGGAGCGCCGGCGGCACGATCTCGTCAAGCGGTCTCGTCTTGACACCGACAGCCGGGAGTCGCGGGCTCGGCCGCTCCTGGCTACCCAGCTCGAAAAGCAGCGGCTCGCTCATGCCAGGACCTCGAGGTAACGCTCGATCGCGCGGGGCTGGTTGAGCTCGGTCGTCGACACCAGAAGCGCATCCGAGAGTTCTGGGAAGAACCGGCCGAGCGGCAGTCCTGGGAGGACGCCGCGTTCCAGCATGAACGCTTGCGTCTGGTCGGCGGGGTAGGGCGTGTGCACGACGAACTCCCACAGAAACGGCCCGTCGAAAGCCAGGCGGTAGCCGTTGCGTTCGACCAGTTCAGCAGCCAGGTGATGGGCGCGCTGCGCGCTCAGTTCGGCGAGCTGCTTCAGGCCTTCGCCACCCATGTGGGCGAGGTAGACGGTGGCGGCGATCGCCATCAAGGCATGGTTGGTTGTGATGTTGGAGGTCGCGTGCTCGCGCCGGATGTGCTGCTCGCGGGCCTGGAGCGTGAGCACGTAGCCCCGGCGACCCTGCGCATCGACGGTCGCACCGACCAGTCGTCCCGGCATCCGTCGCATCAGCGCTTCCGTGCACGCGATGAAGCCGACGTAGGGACCACCGAACGACAGGGGAATCCCGAGTGGTTGCCCATCACCGACCGCCAGGTCGGCACCATAGTCTCCCGGCGCCGCCAGCACGCCGAGTGAGATCGGATCGACGCAGGCGATTAGCAAGGCGCCGGCGCGATGGGTGATGTCGCTGATCGGCTGAGGCTCCTCCAGCACGCCGAAGAAGTTGGGTTGCTGCAGGATGACCGCTGCCGTCGTGGCACTGACCGCCTGTTCGAGCTTCGAGGGGTCAACGCGTCCATCCCCGCCGGGCGCGACCCGGATGATTTCGTACTGTTGGGCGTCGGAGTAGGTCTGCAGCACCTGCGCGTACTCCGGGTGTAGGGCACCGGCCACCACCACGTTCTGCCGGCCCGTATGCGCGACCGCCATCGCGGTCGCTTCCGCCAGCGCCGTCGCGCCATCGTAGAGGGAGGCATTGGCGACGTCGAGGCCGGTCAGCAGCGTGATCATGGTCTGAAACTCGTAGGTCGCCTGCAAGGTGCCCTGGCTAGCCTCGGCCTGGTAGGGCGTGTACGTGGTGTAGAAATCCGGCCGGGAGATGACCTGGTTGACGATCGCCGGACTGAACCGCCGCGATGCCCCGGCACCGAGGAAGCTGTGCGAGGGCGGAATCCGCATGTTGAGGCGGCCCAGCTCGCGGAAGTACTGGACGAGCTCCACCTCGGAGAGCGGCTCGGGAAGTTCGATCCGATCGAGGCGTAGCGCAGCCGGCAGGTGCTTGAACAACCCGTCGGTGCTGTCGAGCTCCAGGGCCTTCAGCATCTCGGAGCGTTCGGCGTCGGCGTTCGGGAGGTAAGTCACGAGCCGGATTGGCCTTGCACGAACGCGTCGTACGCCTTCTGGTCGAGCAACTTGGCGTTGTCCTTCACATCGCGAAGCTTGATCACCCATCCTTTGCCGTACGGATCCTGGTTGACATACTCGGGGTGATCCTTGAGGTCCTGGTTGACGTCGGAGACCTCGCCGCCGACCGGACTGTAGAGGTCGGAGGCCGCCTTTACCGATTCGATCACGCCCAACCGCGCACCGGCATCGAGTCGCTGACCGACCGCAGGCAGCTCCAAGTAGATGACGTCGCCGAGTTGCGACTGGGCATATTGGCTGATGCCCACGGTCGCGGTGTCGCCCTCCTGCTTCACCCACTCGTGGGTCTCCGCGAATCGCATCCCGCTCAGGTCTGGCATCGTTACTCCCTTTCCTTCATTTCGGATGAGGCCGCTTGTAGAAAGGCAGCGCAACCACTTCCGCCGGAGCGGCTGTGCCACGCACGTCCACGTCAATACGGGTCCCCAGCTCGGCCAGAGCCGGCGGCACGTAAGCCATCCCGATGTTGTAGCCGAGCGTGAAGGAGACGTTGCCAGAGGTCACGGTCCCAACCGGCCGGCCGTGTTCGACGACCGCGTAGCCGTGACGGGGAATACTGCGATCCAGCATTTTGAAGCCCACGAGGTTTCTGCTGAGCCCCCGCTCGCGAGCCTGCATGATGGCGTCGCGGCCGATGAAGTCCTTGTCGAGGCTGAGTGTCCAATCCAGGCCCGCCTCGAGTGGATTCGTGCTGTTGTCGATGTCGTTGCCATGGAGACGCATCCCCGCTTCCAGGCGCAAGGTGTCTCGTGCCCCGAGGCCGGCGGGCCGGACGCCATCGGCCTGACCCTCATCGAGCAGCGTCCGCCAAAGCGACGCCGCGTCACTGGTGCCGCAAAACAGCTCGAAGCCGTCTTCACCCGTGTAACCCGTCCTCGAAATCAGGCAGGGCACATTCGCGACCTTGCCCTCGATGAAGGCGTAGTACTTCACGCCGCCGAGCTCGGATGTCGTCAGTCGCTGCACCAGGCCGACGGCTCGTGGGCCCTGCACGCCGATCAACGCCCATTCACGCCCGACATTGAGAACAGAGTCGCCCCCACCCTGGCTGCGGATCCAGTCGAAGTCGGCGTCCTGATTGCCGGCGTTGACTACCAACAGGTAGCCGCCATCCGCCATCGCGTAGGCAAGGACATCATCGATGATGCCAGCGGCCTCGTTGCAGAGCATGGCGTACTGAATCCGACCGGGCTTGAGCCGCGTGAGGTCACGCGTGATGACCCGCTGCGCGAGGCTCTCATCCTTGACGCGCAGCTCGCCCATGTGCGAGAGATCGAACAGCCCCACAGCTTCCCGGACCGCGCGATGTTCCTCGCGGATACTGCTGTACTGGAGGGGCATGACCCAGCCACCGAAGTTGGTCATCTGGGCACCGAGGCGGACGTGTTCCTCGTAAAGCGGTGTCCGCTCGGCCGTCACGACCAAACGTTACGCCTCGGCTGCGTTGCTATTCCTCTTGATCGTCAAGATCATCGAGGTAGTCGAGCAGCTCCTGGTCGTGTGTCGTGCGTGCTTCGCCGAGCATCGCGAGGATGACAGTGACGCGCGCTTCGTCCCACTGCAGCAGCTTGGCCAGTTCGGCTGCGGTTGCCGGACGGTCCAGCCGTTCGGAGAGGAGACGTTGCGCCGACTCCAGCAGGCGGCAGGCGATGACGAATGCCTCGTCGTTGCGCTGGGCCTCGTCGGTCTGGGCAAGCACGTCATCCATGGTCACTGCGATGACGTGAACCAGGCGGGCATGGAAGGCCCCATCGGCCGGCTTGTAGTGCTCGACGGCCGAGATCAGCCCCACGGTGCCTTCCTGGAAGAGGTCGCCGAAGGCCACGCCTCGGCGCTTGCGCGCCTGCGCGGCCTCTAACACGAGGTGCAGGTTGTGCTCGATCAAGACGCGATTGGCTGCATCGCGATCGGCTCCGTGGGTCGCTAGGAGCCGGCGCTCTTCCTCGGTGGACAGGCGTGGATAGCGCGAGAGCTGCGCCTGGATCTCGTCCTCCTCGTCACTTAAGGGTCGTTGCTCAATGCGTTGGGCCACGCTCTCATTCTACGAACGACGGGTCCCCGAACTGGGCCTATGATCAGGTCGTGAAGAGGGCCGTTCGGCTCTTTCTCGCGGCCGTCATGCTGGCCGCTCTCGTGCCAGCGGTTTCAGCCCGCGCCGCCGCGCCCCACGTCCTGGTGGCGACCCTGAACGGGGTCATCAACCCGATCACCGATAGCTATATTTCCAAAGCGGTCGACCGCGCCGTCGCCGGCCATGCCAACGCGCTGATCATCCAAATGGACACCCCGGGCGGGCTGGATACCTCGATGCGCGACATCATCAAGAAGATCCTTGGGGCTCCGGTGCCGGTCGTAGTGTTCGTTTCGCCGTCGGGGGCGCGCGCCGCCTCCGCCGGCCTCTACATCACCGAGGCCGCCGACATCGCGGTGATGGCACCCGGCACCAACATCGGATCCGCCCATCCGGTGAGCCTCGGCGGTAGCAATCCGGCAGCGAGCCCGGCGGCGAGTCCGAGCGCGAGCGGCGGCACGTCGACGGCCCCGGACATCGAATCCCAGAAGATCGAGAACGACGCGGCCGCGTACATCCGGGCCCTCGCCACGCTGCACCATCGCAACGCCGACTGGGCGGAGAAGGCCGTGCGGCAGAGCATCAACGCGCCGGCCGATGACGCCCTGAAACTGGGCGTGGTCGACCTCGAAACCCGCGACCTCGACACGCTGCTGCAGGATCTCGACGGTCGCGCGGTCGACAAGGGCGGTCACACCTATACGCTGCAGACCGCCCGGGCCGGCATCGAACGATACGACATGAGTGGCTTCGACCAGTTCCTGCAAGCCGTCGCCGACCCGAACCTCGTCTACCTCCTCTTCCTGCTGGCCATCATCGGTATCGGCTTCTGGGTCACGCATCCTGGATTGTTCCTGCCCGGGGTGATCGGGGTGATCGCCGGCGTGCTGGCCGCCCTGTCATTGTTCGACCTCCCGATCAATATCGCGGGGGTCATCCTCATCCTGACTGCGGTCGTCCTCTTCGTGGTCGATCTCAAGGCAGTAACACATGGCGTCCTGACGACTGGCGGCATTGTCGCGATGACGCTAGGCGGCCTGTTGCTGATCAACACCAGCTTTCTGGCAGAGGGCGTCAATATCCCACTGCTCATCATTACCGTCCTCGTCATCGCCGGGATCTTCCTCTTCATCCTGCGCAAGCTGATCGAGGCGCGGCGCCGTCCCTACGAGGCCGGTGAAGAGTCGATGGTCGGCAGCATCGGCACCGTGCGAGAACCGTTGAGCCCTAGCGGCATGGTCTTTACAAACGGCGCCCTCTGGCAGGCCGCCTCGACGAGCGGCACGCTGGAGGCGGGGACGCCGGTACGGGTGGTTGCGGTCGATGGACTTCGATTGCGCGTCGAACCCCTGCAACAGCAGCAGTCTTTGCGGGCGGAGGGCCCGCAGGCCGCGTCATAGGTGGCGACCCGTAACATGAGGAACAGCGCACTATCGAGGAGGGACCCGTGGGCATTTTCGCGCTGATCGTTCTCGGCATCATCGTTCTCGTTGTCCTGATCGGCTTGAGCTCCGCGATCCGCATCATCAACGAGTACGAGCGGGGCGTTCTCTTCCGCCTCGGCCGTTTGATGGCTCTGAAGGGCCCAGGCTTGCGCCTCATCATTCCGTTCGGCATCGACCGGCTGGTGAAGATCGACCTGCGTACCGTCACCCTGGAGGTGCCGCCCCAGGAGGTGATCACGCTCGACAACGTGACCATCAAGGTCAACGCCGTCATCTACTTCATGGTCGTGGATCCCCGCAACGCGGTTACCAAGGTCGCGAACTTCATCAATGCCACTTCACAAATAGCACAAACGACATTACGGAGCGTGCTCGGCCAGTCTTCGCTGGATGAGCTTCTCGCCAACCGGGAAAAGATCAATAGCAGGCTGCAGCACATCATCGACGAGCAAACCGAGCCCTGGGGCATCAAGGTTTCGACCGTCGAGATCAAGGATGTAGAGCTCCCGCAGACGATGCAGCGTGCCATGGCCAAGCAGGCCGAGGCCGAGCGCGAAAAACGAGCCAAGATCATCCATGCCGAGGGCGAGTTCGAGGCGGCGCAAAAGCTGACCGACGCCGCGGGCGTGATTGCCACCCAACCAAGCGCCCTGCAGCTCCGCTACCTGCAGACCCTGACCGAGATCGGGGTCGAACGGAACACCGTGATCGTCTTCCCAGTTCCGATCGACCTGGTGCAGCAGCTGATTGACATTCGGCAAGGCAAAGCCCAAGGGTCAACGCCGCCCGCAAAATCCTGACACTCCTGATCGCTCCGGCCGACCTCCAGACCGATCTGTTCATCATCGCCTTCGTCGGCGCGATCATCGCGCTCTACGTGCTCGCCAATTTCGGCGAGCGCCACGCCACCCCGCGCATCCTCACGCTGGTCGCCGGTGGCATCCTGGCTGGACTCTCGCTACTGGTTGGACTGGCGGGATCGCTGCTCCACCTCCTCGCCATCGCCTCCGGCACAGAGTCCGCCGGCACGTTTCAGCAAGCCGAACAGACCCTGGTGCCGTTCGCGGCCGCCGGCGCTCTCGGACTGATCTTCCTGTGGCCGGCGGTTCAGCGCGCCGTGGCTCGCATTGTGCCGATCCGGCCCGGTTCGCCGGTTATTTACCTGACGGTCGTTCTCGGACTACTGCTGGTGGCCCAGCAGCTGGGCACCCAGGTCACGGCGCAGCCTCCCCTGACCTATGGCGAGCTTCTCGCGCAGGACATTCCCTTTCTGATCCTGGCGTGTGTTGGCGTCGGGATCTTCATCCGCCGATCGCCGCGCGAAACGATCGAACGCCTTGGCCTCTTGCCGCCCCGGCAGAAGCGATGGTGGTTGATATCAATCGTGGGCATCGGGGTGTTCATGGCGGTCGCCTTCGGCATCGAGGCGCTTGCGAACGCCGTGGCGCCGACCCAGCAGAAGCAGGTCACCGACGTGACGACTGTGCTCTTCAGCCATTTCAATAATCCTGCGGCGATCGTCTTCCTCGGTGTTCTGGCCGGTGTGGTCGAGGAAACCCTCTTTCGGGGTGCGATCCTCCCACGGTTCGGCATCGTCGTCACCGCGATTCTCTTCGCGGCGCTCCACATCCAATATGCCGTCAGCTTCGCCACACTCGAGGTCTTCGTGCTCGGCATGGGGCTGGGATGGCTTCGCGTTCGTTCCGGCAGCACCCTGCCATGCATCGTGACCCATGCCGGCTACGACATCGCGGTCGGTTTTCTCTCTCTCGTCGCAAAGTAGCGGCGTCACGCCTTCTGCGATTTATCCACACGCGATCCACACCTGACAAACGTGCGTTCGCGAGTTATGCCCGTATAATCCCGGCAGGATCCGTCCGCGTCCCAGCCAGCAAAATTGCCAAGAGTCTACGCAGTCGTCAACCAAAAGGGCGGCGTGGGAAAGACCACGACTGCCATCAACGTGGCGGCCAACCTTCCGGAGCTCGGCTTGAGCGGCCTGATCGTCGACATGGATCCCCAGGGCAACACCACCAGCGGGCTCGGGATCGTGCGAAGCGGGCTCAGCCGTAGCATCTATGACGTCATCGTCGACGCCTACGACATCAATGAGGTGGTGCGGCCGACCCCCGTCCCCGGCCTCGACATCCTTCCCTCCCATCGATCGCTCGCGGGAGCCGAGATCGAGCTCATCAACCTGCCCCGCCGCGAACGGCGGCTGCTGTATGCGCTCGAGTCGCTGCGCGTCGCGTACGACTACATCATCATCGACTGCCCGCCCTCGCTCGGCTTGCTCACCGTCAACTGCCTGGTCGCCGCAGAGTTCATGCTGATTCCGATCCAGTGTGAGTACTACGCGCTGGAGGGCCTCGGTGCGCTCACCCATACGACGCAGTTGATTCAGCGCGAGCTCAACCCGCGACTCAAGATCGGCGGGATTGTGCTGACCCTTTTCGACCCGCGCACCACGCTGGCCCTCCAGGTCGCCGAGCAGGTCCGCGCCCAGTTCCCGGAAAAAACCTTCCGTACCGTGATCCCACGCAATGTGCGCCTGAGCGAGGCGCCCAGCCACGGCATACCGATCACCCAGTACGACCCGACGTCGCGCGGCGGCGTCGCCTACCAGGAACTCACGAAGGAGTTGATCGCCAGATGAACAAACGTCGAGGACTGGGGCGGGGTCTCGAGGCTCTGATCCCATCCGGTGAGTACGTCGAGGAATTGGGGACGGAAAGCGGCGCCCGGCGCCGCTACGCCCTGCAGATCCCGATCGCCGACATCAAGCCGAACCCCGAGCAGCCGCGTCGCGCCTTCGATCCGACCGCGCTCCAGGAGCTCGCCGACTCCATCCGGATGCACGGCATCCTGCAGCCGCTGCTGGTTCGCGAGGGCCTCGCGGGGTACGAGCTGATCGCTGGTGAGCGCCGGCTCCGCGCGGCCGAGATTGCCGGACTTAACGAGGTGCCGGTCATCGTCCACCCGGGCAGCGGCGGACGCCTGGAGGAGCGGCTCGAGCTGGCGCTGGTCGAAAACCTGCAGCGCACCGACCTCAACGCCATCGAGCAGGCGCGCGCAATCCAGCGCCTGCTGCGCGACTTTGGCCTGACCCAGGAAGCGCTCGGCGAGCGGATCGGCAAGAATCGGGTGACGATCGCGCAGAGCGTTCGGCTCCTGGGCTTGCCCGAACCGGTCGTGAAAGCCATCGAGTCCGGCGCCGTCACCGCCGGGCATGGCATTGCACTCCTCGGGCTGCCAACCGCGGCCCAGCAATTGGTCGGCCTGGAGCGGGTCATCCGTGAGCACTGGAGTGTGCGGCAGACGGAAGACTGGGCGCGCGCCCGTGCCACTGAGGCGGGGGCCAGGACTCCGCGGCGCGTATCGGCGGGCGATCCCGAGACCCGGGCGATCGAGGAGGAGTTTCGCCGCGCGCTCGGCACCAAGGTCGTGCTCACCCGGCTCAAGCACGGCGGCCGGTTGACGATCGAGTTCTACAGCAACGAAGAGTTCGAGACGCTCCGGCGC
>DATNMN010000249.1:0-4687 GCA_035602295.1 Candidatus Dormiibacterota bacterium
GGCCGAGGGCGCCGAGCTGCGTTTCGAGTATGCCGATGCCGCCGTCCGGGCGGAGAAGAATACGCCCGTCGTGCGGGCGTTTCTCAAAGGCATCCGTGACGCCGGCGGCACGCCGCGCTTCAAGATGAAGACAGGAACCTCCGACATGAACATCCTGGCCCCGGTCTGGGGCTGCCCGACGCTCGCCTACGGACCCGGCGATTCCAGGCTTGACCACACGCCCGACGAGGCGATGGACCTCGAGGACTTCGCGCGCGGGGTCAACGTGCTGACCGCGGCGCTCAGCCACCTGGCGCGATGAAAGCGGCGGTCATTGGCGGCGCCGGTTACGCCGGTGGCGAGCTGCTCCGTCTCCTCCTCTCCCACCCGGAGATCGAGGTCACGCAGGTCACGTCCGAGCGTCTGGGTGGGAAGTTCGTCCACACCGTCCACCCGCACCTGCGGCGCCGGACCGAGCTGAAATTCCAGGCGCGGGCGGCGCTGCAGCCGGTCGACGTCCTCTTCCTGGCGATGCCGCACGGCCAGACCAGCCGCGAGATCGACCAGCTTCAGTCACTGGCGCCGACCATCATCGATCTCTCAGCAGACTTCCGCTTGCACGACCCGGCCGGATATCCAACCTGGTACGGCTGGGAGCACCCCCAACCGTCGCTGCTCAAGGATTTCGTCTACGCCCTTCCGGAGCTGCACCGCGAGCAGATCCGCAGCGCCAACCGGCTCGCCGCCGGCGGTTGCCTCGCGACTGCGGCCATTCTCGGGCTCTACCCCCTCACCCGCGCCGGCGTCGTCGATCACGCGATGCCGATCGTGATCGAGGGCAAGACCGGATCATCGGCGGGTGGTGCGGAGTCCGGGCCGGCGTCACACCATCCTCATCGCAGCGGCGAAATGCGCTCCTTCGCCCCCACCGCGCACCGCCACACCGCGGAGATCATCCAGGAGCTCGGTCTGCAGTCTCCCAACGGTCATGGGCCCACCATCGCCTTCTCGGCGACCGCCGTCGAGGCGGTTCGCGGCATCCTGGTCACGGCCCACGTGTTCCTCAAGGACGACCTGTCCGAGAAGGACCTCTGGAAGATCTATCGGGCGGCCTACGCTGATGAGCCCTTCATGCGGATCATCAAAGAGTCGCAAGGCATTCATCGCTATCCCAATCCCAAGATCCTTTCCGGCACGAACTACTGCGACGTCGGCTTCGAGCGCGACCCGCACTCGCGGCGCGTAGTCGTGATGAGCGCCCTCGACAACCTGATGAAGGGCGCGGCCGGCCAGGCGGTGCAGGCACTCAACGTCCGCTTCGGCTGGGATGAGCGCACCGGGCTCGACTTCCCGGGTCTCTACCCGATCTAGCCGTGTTGGTGATCAAGATCGGCGGCAGCCTGACCGACTTTGATCCGTTGCTGCGCGACGTCGCGGGCTGCCAGGAGCCGCTGGTGCTGGTGCACGGCGCCAATAAGGAGCTCAACGAGCTTTCCGCCCGGCTTAACCATCCACCCCGGATGGTCACTTCCGAACGGGGTGAGATCAGCCGCTTCACTGACGCGACCACGATGGATCATTTCCTGATGGCGTACGCTGGCAAGCAGAACAAGCGGATCGTGGAGCGGCTTCGCGCGCTGGGCGCGAACGCGGTCGGCCTGACCGCGATGGACGGCGGGATCGCGATTGGACGGCGCAAGCCCGATTTGCGCATCAAAGAGGTCGACAAGATCAAGGTTCTGCACGGCGACCACAGCGGCAGCATCGAGCGCCTCGAGCCGAAGCTCCTTCGCCTGCTGCTGGACAACGGCTACCTGCCCGTGATTACCCCACCCGCCATCAGCCACGAGGGCATCGCCATCAATGTCGATGGCGATCGTCTGGCCATGGAAATTGCCACTGCCCTTCAGGCTGAGCGTTTGCTGATCTTCGCCGACACGCCGGGCTTCATGCGCGACGTCACCGACGAACGAAGCGTGATCCCGCTGATTCGCCTCGACGAGGTCGAACAGGTAGCCGAGTACGGCAAGGGTCGGGCACGCGTCAAGCTGCTGGCGGCAGCGCAAGCGATCCGTCGCGGCATCCAGGCGGTCGGCCTGCTCGATGGCCGTGGCGAGCATCCGCTGACCCGGGCATTTGAAGGAGCCGGCACATGGGTGACCGCATGAAAGTGGAGACCAGACTGCAACCGATTCCGCTGCATGCCGATCGCGGCATCAGCCTGGCACGGGGCGAAGGCTGCTACCTGTGGGACGAGCGCGGTCGCCGATATCTCGACCTGATGACAAACTACGGGGTCAATCTCCTGGGTCATGCCCATCCGAAGGTGACCGCGGCGATCGACCGGCAAGCCTCCACGCTCACCAACGCACACCAAAGCTTCAACACGCCGGCTCGCCAGGAGTTTCTCGACGCGCTCGCCGGGTTCCTGCCGCCTTCGCTGAGCCGAATGTCGTTCGCAAACTCGGGGGCAGAAGCCGTCGAGGCGGCGCTCAAATACACGCGGGTCGCGACCGGCCGCACCGGCATCATTGCGACCCATCGCGCCTATCACGGGCGTACGTTCGGAGCGCTGTCGACCACCTCTGATGCGAAATACCGTGATCCCTTCATGCCAATGCTCGAGGGCGTCCGGCACGTCCCCTTCGACAACCTCCCGGCGACGGCTGAGGTGATGAACGAGTCGATCGCCGCCGTCATCATCGAGCCGATCCAGGGCGAAGGTGGCATCCGGGTGCCCGCCGCCGGTTATCTGCAGGGCCTCCGAGAGCTCTGCTCAGCGCACGGTGCCCTGCTGATCTGCGATGAGATTCAGACCGGCTTTCGGACGGGAGCGCCCCTCGCTTTCACCCGAGAAGGGATCGTGCCCGACATCCTGTGCCTTTCCAAGTCCATCGCGAACGGCCTTCCGATCGGCGTGACCATCGTGACCGAAGCGGTCAGCGAACGAGTCCCCAAGGGAAGCCACGGCGGCACCTTCTCCGGCAACCCGCTGGTCTGCGCGGCCGGCGTGGCGACGCTTCATGTCCTCGCCGATGAGCGCCTTCATGCCAAGGCAACCGAGAAGGGCGCTCGCTTCCAGCAGCGCGTCCGGGACCTTGGCCTGGGTCAGATCCGCGAGGTCCGCGGCCGCGGCCTTTTGCTGGCGGTCGAGCTGAAGAAACCGGCGACACCGGTCATCAGGGCCATGCAGGAGCGCGGTGTGCTGGTCCTCCCGGCCGGAGGCACCGTGATCCGGTTCCTCCCTTCGATCCTGATCGAGGATGCCCAGCTCGACGAGGGGATCGACGTGCTGGCAGAGGCGGTTCGCCAGGTCGGCTAACCACCATGCGGGACGATGAACACAAGGTCACCGTCGCGGTCGCACACCAGTCCCCGGAGCGGCCTCCGATCTAGATTCGTCCGGGCGATCAGGTCGAGGTCGGGACCCGCGATGACGTGATGCCGCCGGATGAGATGGCTGGATTCCCGTGAAGACCTTCGTCAGCGCAAGCTAACCGAGCTCAACCGTCGACCAGCGGATGCCGCAGCCAGCCCCGAGCATCTGGGCGACCTTGAAGCAGGCGACTTGACAGGTTGTAACTGTTGAGCGCAGAGTGAAACAAGGCTCACTGGCCGATCTCGAAATATGTTCGTTCTGGTTTGAGTCGGGGCCCAGTGCTTCTGCCTCTTCGTTGACTGACGCGCCGCGCGGGTTTCTTGGCGGAAGGACTCAAGGAGGGAACCTTATGACCTCCGCGCTGCCCGCCCCGGTCACGAGGGCGACCTGACCCCGCATGGTGGTGGGTAACGGAGGGGGACTGGAGCTGGGATCAGTCGAAGAGTTCAGCGACCGCGTCCTCAAAGACTTCGGTGTGCCGGTCGACGTCGGCCTCGATGGTGACCGGCGACATCAGCGCCATGTTGTGGAATGGCGTCAGCAGGATCCCGCGATTGAGCGCGTGGAGGTGCATCAGGCGTTCGAGTGTGTGATCCATGGCGGCCGCTGCCTCGCCACCCGACGTGGGAGGCTGCGGCAGAAAGACGTATTCCGCCCGGCAGCCCAGGCGCGTCACACTCCACGGCGCCCCGTGTCGCTGGATCGCCTCGTTCACGCCGTCGGTGAACCGCTCCGCCAACTCGATCATCCGATCAAATGCCGCCTGCGTCAGGACGTACTCCAGCGTCGCGCGGATGGCTGCCATCGAAAGCGCGTTCGCGGCTAGGGTGCCGCCCACGCCGCTCACATCGGTGTCGTCGCCCTGCATGTCAGGGAGGACCTTCTCCGCCAGCTCACGAGTCAAGCCGAAGGCGGCCGCCGGAATACCGCCCGCAATCGTTTTGCCGATCGTCAGCACGTCGGGCTCGAGTCCCTCCGCCGCCGTGAACCCACCCGGCCCGGCGCAGATCGTGTGGGTCTCGTCGATGATAAGGAGGGTTCCAGTGCGGCGGGTCAGCTCGCGAAGCCGATCGTGAAAACCAGGTTGAGGGAGGATGATGCCGATGTTCGTCATCGCCGGTTCTGCGAGGACACAGGCGACGTCGCCCGCAGCCAACTCTCGCTCGAGACCTTCGGGATCGTTGAACTCGACCACGCGCGTTGTCACCGATGGGTGCACCGGCGCGCCCAGATTGCCAGCCCGATAGGTCACCTCGCCATCGTCATCCAGTACCCCCAGCGTCTCATCGACGGTGCCGTGGTAGCAGTAGTTGAAGACCAGGATCTTCG
>DATNMN010000250.1:0-2337 GCA_035602295.1 Candidatus Dormiibacterota bacterium
GTCAGTTCCTGCTGCTGCGACGGGACCGCCAGCAGCTCTGCATAGGTCAGCGATCGGGTTGGGAGATTGAGGCGCCAGCTCGAAGCATTGACCACCGGGTCACCGGCAAGATTCTTGGAGACCACGTAGAAGTCGTTGACAGCGGTGACCTCACTGGCGGCGCGGTTCCCCTCAGTGATGGCGAGCGCCGTCGTGAACCGGCGCACGTTCGCGTAGCCGATGCCGAGGACGGCGATCCCGACCGCGCCATAAAAGAGGTTGCGCAGCAAGATGCGGCGGTCTTCGTTGACCGAGCCGGCGGACGCCAGCGAATCAAGGATGCGATCGACCAGCGGGACGGTGACCGCGAGCAGCACGATCTCAACCGCGACGCCAATCGCCGAATCGCCAGGCGAGAAGGCCATGATCGCAACGATGGTGCTGACCACCGCGGCGAGGCCGGTGACGATCGGCACGTAGACCCGCGGGAAAAGCCGGGCGGACAGCAGGGTCGCAGCACCATAAATGGCAATGATCACGACCGTCGCCGCCAGGAGCAACAGCGGCCGGGCGACCACGCCCAGCGCCTTGAGCATGCTCTCGAACGCAGACAATGGCAGAACCTTGAGCAGCAAGAAGCCGGCCTGCTCCGGGAGCAGCGGCACGGCAAACAGCGCGTGGGCGAGGTAATCGGCCCCCAGGGCCAGCACCCCGGCCCCGATGCCGGTGATAAGAGGACGGTGACCGGGCACGCGGTTACGGCTTGGCGGGCCTGCGGATGCCGTTGTAGGCGAGCGTCAATCCGACGATCCCGACGATGATGCCGATGATGAGCCACATCCGCTGGCCCGTCATGAAACTGCCCGGCAGTACGCCGGAGCCTTGCAGGATCCAGACGGCGCCGGCCAGGATCGCTATTCCGCCAATAACGAGACTGAGGGTTCGCATGTACTTACAGTACGCGCGGGCGTTTCAGTTTTTCCCATGCGAACCCAAAGTCGTCGTTAACTAAGCTTCGGCAGGGACGGCCTCGGGCGCGACGGTGATCTCTTTGCCGGCGCGGCCGCCGGCTTCCACTTTCGCCAGGGCAAGCTGCCCGATATTGAGCCCCTGGATGGTTGCCAGGTCGCCGAGCGCCCGCAGGAAGTACTGGCGGCGACGCCGCTCCACGACGCGACCGAGCTCATGTTCGAGACCCTGGACGCCTTCCACGAAGGAGATGCGGAAGGGATCCGTGATCCGTGCCCGTTGCGGACCGAGCTCTTCCTGGACCAGCTTCTTCGCATCGCCCGATAGACCTTCATTGCTGACGATCACGCCTTCGGCCGCCTTGATCCGCGAAACCTTGGCATTGAACGCATACGCGTCCGCGAGGTTGAACTCGCGATCCTTGAGCTGGACCAGCACGAGGTCGCCACTGAGGTCGAGAACGATGTCGGTGCCCTGCGTGCCGGCCTCGATGATGACCTGCTCGCGGCTGATGCCGAGCTTGGGGAGGATGGCGGTCGCGAGCGTCGTCATCCAGCGACCCTTGTCGTTGAGGGCGGTGGCGCGCTCCGTCGGCATGATGACCTGGTCGACGCGTTCTTCGTTCAGCGGCCGGCCGCAGGCGCATTTCATCCAGTCCGGCGCCATCTTCTGCAGCTTGTTGGGATCGTCGGTGCGGAGCACCGCGTTGCCGGTGCGCGAGCAGACGATCACGTACTCGGACTGGATCAGGCCCAGTTGGCGGAGCTCGCCGAGCCGTCCGGCGACCGCCGTTCCCTGAGCCTCGCCGAGCACTTTCGGCAGGTCCGAGACGGTCAGTGATCCCACGCGCTCGAGATCGCGGATGAGCGCCCGGATCTCGGGGGTGGTGAAGGCGGCCATGGCCTGGTTCTCTTCGGCGGTGGGCTCGTTGATGGACTGGCGGGACTTCCGGATCGCATCGAAGTTGTGGCTGCCGACCGGAGCGAGCACCGGCCACGACGACGGCGTGCCGACTTCCTGGCCAAGCGCCTCCTGGGCGGCGGTGCGAACCCGCTTGAGGAAGTCGGTCCGGATTTTCTCGGTCCCGGCACGGTAGGCCATGCCGACTTCGATGAACGCCGGCTTGGCAGCGTGCTCGAGCTCCATGAAATGCACGTCGTCCGAGCGCAGCTCGCGTAATGTGGCGGATCCGGGGCGCCGGACGCGCAGCCAGCCGACCACCGGCGCCGATCCCATGAAGAGCTCTCCCTCGTCGGACGCCGACCAACTCTTGGTCACGTCGAACTGGAGGAACTTGTTCAGGAGGTCGAGCGTGAAGCTGATCCCGGCGCTGTCGAAGATCGCCTCGCGCGCCCGGTAGAGAACGCCCATGAACTCAGGGCCGTTGAT
>DATNMN010000251.1:0-2080 GCA_035602295.1 Candidatus Dormiibacterota bacterium
AGGCGGCCGACCTGATAGATAAAAAAGAGAACTCACAGGAGGTTGATGACCATGCCACAGGCTGCCTGGAACCCGAAACGAGAGCGCCAGTACAAGCACATCAAGGAGAGCCTCAAGGAACGCGGAACCGGCGAAAACAAAGCGGAAGAGATCGCCGCCCGGACCGTGAACAAGGACCGAGCCCGTGCCGGCGAAGCGAAGCAGGCGAGCCGGACGTCCATCGACGACATCTCGTCGGAGCGGCGAGGTGGGTTACGGTCCCACACCGGTTCCAGAGGCCGGACCTATGACCAGCTTCGCAACGAGGCCCGCGAGCGGGGCATCAAAGGGCGTTCCCGGATGACCAAGGCTCAGCTGCAACGCGCCGTCGACGCTAAGAAGCGTTAGAGGTGAAAGACCGCGCGTAATAGGGCGGCGACCACGGCGCCCGCGATGACGCAAACGATGAAGGGAGCCCGCAGTGCGGCCAGCAGGGCGGCGACCAACACTGCCGGCACCTTGACGTCGAGGTGAATCACTCCGTTTGGGCCGGTGAGCTGGATCGCCACCAGGGCCGCGAGCAATGCCGGTGCCAGCCCGCCCGTCCGCTGCGTGACCGCGGACGGCAGGTTCGGCAGAAATGACCCGGCTGCCCGCATGACGAATGAGAGGCTGGCGAGCCCCAGCACCAGCGCTAGCGCTAGCGGGCCAGCCACAACCCAACCACGGCGGCTCCCGCCAGGGGAACGCCCGGCGGCGTAAACGGCGCCAGCGCCAGGGCCACCGCTGCTCCGCCGATGGCGCATCGGACGGCATGCCGCCCGGACAGCATCGGCCAGAGCAGCGCCACGAAGCCGGCGGGGAACGCCGCATCGAGCCCGAGCCGTTTGGGATCACCGAGCACCGGGCCGAGCACCGCTCCGGTCAGGGTCCCTAAAACCCACACGACGTAAAGACAGGCGCCCGTCACCAACAATGTCCGGCCGTCCGGCCGGCCAGGTGCGCCGGCACGAACCGACAACGCATAGCTCTCATCGATCGAGAGCTGGGCCAGTAACGACCGCAAGAGCCGGCCCCCGGGAAGCGATCCCGCAACGGCAATCCCGGTAGCGATGAAACGAAGGTTGAGAAGGGCGCCGGCGAAGATCGCCGTTAGCACGCTGCCGCCCGCCGCAATCACGCCGAGGGCCGCGAACTGGGCCGACCCGGCAAAAACCAAGACCGACATCAGCACGACGGACCAGGCGGGGAGGTGCGCCGCAACCGCGAGCACCCCGAAGGAGGCGCCAAAGACGAAGACAGCGATAGCGATCGGCGCGGCGGCAAACAGGATGTCCCTCGTCGACCGGTCACCTCGCATTCCCGCCATTAAATAAGAAAGATGCCGGCGCACCGGCGCCGACTTCTCATAGTGGTACCTCCCTGTGGCTATTTGCTGGTACTCGGCAGCTAGTCTTATGCCCCTCAATTCCGTATTGTTTGAGACGATGCTTCGCCGCTACCTCCCTTACGGGGTCGCGGTCGCCGCCGTCGGCCTGGTGGCAGCCGCGCTCGGCCTGATCGCCTTGATCCTCCAGATCCCACGGATCGAAACCTTTCTGCTGGTGTTTGTGTTGCTGGTGGGGGCCATCGGCTGGCGCTACGGTCGCGGTCCGGCCATCGCCGGGACGGTGGCCTTTGTCCTCGTGTCCGACTACTACTTCCTCGCCCCGCAAGGCGCGTTTCGCATCGCAAGCCTGAGCGATGGGGTGCGGCTGTTCACCGCGATCCTGGCCGCGGCGACTGTCATCTGGTTCGTCCACGTCAGTCGCGGCCGGCAGATCCTGCTGCAAAAGCGCAAGGACCTGCTGCAGGACGTCTCTCCGATGATCCTTCGAAGCCTCGAAGCCGAGGAGATCCTCGACACGGTCGCCGAGGCGACGCTGCGGGTGATCGATTACCAGCACTTTCGCCTCTACCGGTGGGACGAGGCGACCGAGCGCCTCATGCTCGTCAAGTCGGTCGCGCGGGCCGACCCCTATAACGACATCGACTGGCACCTGGTGACGCTTTCGCTCGGCGAGGGCATCACCGGAATCGCGGCCCAAACGCAGCATCCCCT
>DATNMN010000252.1:0-28647 GCA_035602295.1 Candidatus Dormiibacterota bacterium
AGAAATCGCGGCGTTGGGGCCGTTTCGCCCGCCCGCTAATCTCGGCTCGCTGCCGTCGCTCACGGCGCAGGGCGCTGATATCTATGCGCGTTGGGTCTACATGCATCGATTCCTGATCCCGGTCTATGGCATTGGCGTCAGTCTTCTTCTCTGGATGGCAGCTGCCGGCTTGATCCACGGACTCGCGAGGGCGCTGGGGGGTCGCGGCAACTTCGCGGGCCTGGTGAAACTGCTGGGCTACGCCGCGCTCGTCGGACTGGTCGCCGTTCCCGTCGGCCTGGTGGACGCGCTGCTCAAGGTGCAGGGCAACGCCCGGGCCGAGCTGTTCGTCGGCCAGCTGGCCGGTCTGCTGGCCGTGGCGATCTTTCTCTGGCAGAACGCGCTGCTCGTGATTGCGACGCGCGATCACTATGCGATATCGACGGAACGCGCCGTTGCCGCCGTCATCGGGCCGATTGGCGCGGTCCTGGTCCTGACTATCGCGCTGGTTATTCTGGCGATTGTCTTGACGATCATCGCCCAGCAGCCGGCATGAACGACGGCCGGTTCCCGGGAAACTTTCTCTGGGGCAGCGCCACGGCAGCGCATCAGGTCGAGGGTGGCAATCACGCCAACGACTGGTGGGCTTGGGAGCAGGTCCCAGGGCATATCAAGAACGGCGATCGCTCAGACCCGGCTTGCGAGCATTACCGGCTTTTTGCGTCCGACTTCGACTTACTGAAGTCTTTGCACCAAAACGCCCACCGACTGTCTCTCGAGTGGTCTCGTATCGAGCCCGCGCCCGGCGAGTTCTCGTCGACGGCGATCGCACATTACCGGGATGTTCTGCAGGCTCTGCGCGAGCGAGGCATGGAGCCGTTGGTGACGCTACATCACTTCACGAATCCGACCTGGATCGCGCAGGCAGGCGGCTGGGAGGCACCCCAAACGGCTGAGTACTTCGCCCGGTTCGCCGAGCGCGTCACGGACGAGCTGGCCGGCCTGGCCAGGTTCTGGATCACGATCAACGAGCCCACGGTCGTCGCCTATCAGGGTTACGTCCACGGCGAATGGCCGCCGGGCAAGCGCGACTTTGGGGCCGCCCTGCGCGTCGTCGTGACATTGCTGAGGGCCCATTGGCTCGCCTATGAGCGGATCAAGCGCCGGCATCCCGAGCTGCAGGTCGGGATCGCGCATCATCTACGGGTCTTCGACCCGGCCCGCTGGTTCGCGCCGCAAGACCGGGCCGTGGCGGCGGCCTTTAACGCGGTTTTCAATCAGAGCATATTGCGCTCGCTTCGAAAAGGCCGGCTGGTTTTTCCACTGACGCGAAGCGGCTTGATGCAAAACGGCAATCCGAGTGGTCCACCACAGAGCCAGGATTTTATTGGCCTGAATTACTACACTCGTGAGCTCGTGAAATTCAATCACCGATATGGCGCCGAGCTCTTCGGCCAGCGGGTGCTCGTCGAGCCCGCCCTGCGCTCGGACCTGTCCTGGGAACTCTATCCGGAGGGCCTGTACCGAACGTTAATGGCGTTACGCCGCGAGCAGCTGCCGATCTACGTGACTGAAAATGGCATTGCCGACCGTGATGATGCGTTGCGACCGGAGTTTTTGTTGACGCACATCGCGGCGATGCTTCGGGCGATCCAGGCGGGTGCGCCCGTCCGTGGCTACCTGCACTGGACCTGCTTCGATAATTTTGAGTGGGCGGAGGGCTATAGCGCCAAATTCGGCCTGATCGCCTGCGATCCGGTGACCCAGGAACGCCGGGTCCGGCCTAGCGCAAGGCTCTATGCGGAGATCTGTCGCACGAACCAGGTTCCCGCTAGCGTCGAGCTTCCGCCAGAGCCTCAGCCGTCCGCTGAGTCAGCCGGCCCGACTGACTTTCGCTGAGCCGCTCCGACGGGCGTGGTGGGTCGCCAACGAGAAATCGTTGCTCCATCTGCGCGATGACCTGGCCGGATACTTCCAGCTCTGCGCTCACCCGGTAGACGCCGTCCGCGTGCAGCCGGACGACCGGCTCAGCCACTGCGATCGCAGGATCGAGCTGATCCGGGATCGTCACCCAGTCCTGGCCATGGAATCGTCTCTTTGCGAACCAGCCGCGGACCTCCCGCCAAAGGCTCGTGTCATGCGCGCGCTCGCGCTGAATGTGCCAGCGAAGGCGGGCCCGGCCGTGGCGGGCCGGGTCGTCATTGATGCAGACAATCCGCAAGTGCTGGAGCCGGCCACGCGGCAGCCGGAGCAGCAGGCCATCGACGGCCGCCTGGTTCTCGGGCAAATCGACGGTCAGATATAACGGCGCAAACGCGTCGGCGACGGCGCGATACGCGCGCTTAGGACGTCGTGCCTGGTCGACGATCGACGCCGTGATCGCCGGGAAACTATCGACCAGCTGGAAGAGCAACACGCCGCCGCAGTGAGCGAACTTCTGGCGGCGAAAGCGATCGATCGCAAAGCGAAGGAGATGCGCCTGGTATTCCTGGCTGGCGCGGACATAGCCATCGCGGCTGGGGTGCGCCGAGGGCGGCCCGATGCCGCTGCGCAGCCATTCCGCGGGTTGGTAGCCGGCGTAGCGCCAGTTCTCGTCGTCGTCGGCAACGGGCCAGCCACGATTCAAGTGCCGCCATACCGGCGAGTTGGCGTTGGGGAGCGCCTGGGCGCCGACCTCAGAAACGAACGCCGGACTGAGCCCGCCCAGGTCCCGCCAGTGGCCGTGGGACCAGCCGTGGCCGCAATGCAGGTCCTGGTCACCGGCACCCGCGAGCGCCGGACGCGAGGGATCAAGGCTTCGTAATAGTCCGGCGGCTTCTTCATCTACGTCGAGGTTCAATTGCTCCGTGTGACGCTCGCCCAACCAGGCCTGCGAGCGGCTCCACGGTGGGTCGGCGTGAACGGCGTAATTGATGACACTTGGCCGATTAAAGAGCAAATGCACCATCTCTTCGACCTGCGCCGTCACGGCTTCTCGGAAAAAGGCCAGGGACCGAACGTCGGCCCGATGGATATACGAGCCCGTCATGGGCATGTCCTGCCAGAGCATGACCCCGGCACGATCTGCCGCGTCATACAGGCCCGGGGGCTCGAGGTGGGCATTGAGACGCAGCATGTCCATGTTGGCCTGTCGCGCCAACTGGACGTCTGATCTCAAGAGCTCGTCGCCGGCCGCGTCCAGGAAAAATTCGCTGCAGTAATTCGCGCCGCGCATGAACATCGGCCTGCCATTGATCGAGTAGGTCCAGCCTTCGGCGCGGGTCTGCAGCCGGACCTCACGGATGCCGAACGTCTCGCTCAGGCTGGAACTCTTGCGTTCATCGGCGCTGATTTCGACGTTGGCTTTGTAGAGGGCAGGGTCGCCGTGCGCCCACGGGTACCAGAGTTGCGGATCCGGCAGGGCCAGCTCAACGACGACGTCCTGGACAGCGTGTCCATCGAGCCGGAAGGCGCGGCGCATTTCGAGGGGCGCGCCGCCCGGAAAATTATCCGGCGCGACCTGAATAAGCATCTCGCCGGTCATGATCCGGCCGTCCAAATTGCGCAGTCTCGTCTTCAAAGCCAGGCTTGCGCGGTCACCCTGCTCCAGGCGAGGCTCGCAGTGCATCCACTCGGCGACCACATGACCAACCTGCTCCAGCAAGACCGGCTGCCAGAGGCCCATGGGAACGTGCCAGACGTACTGCTCGCCCAGGCGCCCCAGTTCGCGGCTCGGGTAGGGCTTCGCGTCTGAGTCATTGAAAAGGCCCATCAGGTGGCGTTTCGCGGCGAGGTCGGTCTCGACGGGGGCCTCGATGCAGACGGCGAGGACGTTCTCCTCGAGCAAGAACGACGAGATATCGAAGCTGAACGGCGCGAAATAGCCGTAGTGACTGCCGAGCAGGCGGCCGTTCAGCCAGACGTTGGCGACCAGGAACGCGCCTTCAAAACGGAGCAGCGTTCGTTGCCGATGACGTGGTCTCGGAAAACGGAGTCGATACCAGATCGCCTCGTTGCCGCTGGTGGCGCCATGCAGGCGCGGCACCTGGGCCGGGGCCCAGGCGTCGTCGTCGAAGTCGAGCCGGGGAAAGCCGCGATCTTCACCTTCGCCGAGGGTCGCGATCGCCATCCGCCAGCCGGTCGTCAGCTCCTGTCGATTCAGAGCTTGCCTTGGAAACAATGACAGGCAGTCATTCAGGGCCATCAGCGCGTCCGCTCCGACATGGCACCGTCGACGGACCGGACGCGATAGAACTCCGGGGTCTTATGGAATTCATCGGCGTATCCCTCTGCGAGATGTTGCTCGACGTCATCCGTGCCGGTCGCCTCCAATAGCACCAGCACGCAGCCGCCGAAGCCACCGCCCATCATCCGCGCGCCGATCACCTGGGACATCCCGGCGGCGAGCTCCACGAGGCAGTCAAGCTCCCGGCAGCTTACCGCGAAATCGAGTCGAAGGCTCTCATGAGAGGCGTAGAGAATCGGCCCGAGGCCGCGGGGCGCGCGCCGGCGAAGGGCGTCGGCCGCCTGCAGGACCCGCGCATTCTCGGTGATAACGTGCCGCGCGCGGTGTTGCTCAATGGGGTTGGTGATGCGCTCGAGGTCCGGTTCGGTGGCGTCGCGGAGGCTCGCGAGCCCCATAGCTGCGGCCGCCGCTTCGCACTCAGCCCGGCGCTGGTTGTATGCGGAGCCGGCCAGCTCGTGACGCACTCGGCTATCCGCGAGCAGCCAGGCAAGCCGTCCGTCCGGTAATGGCACCTGCTCTTCCTGCATCGACCGGCAATCGAGCAGGATGGCGTTGCCGCCGCGGGCCTTGAGGGCCGTGAATTGATCCATAATGCCGGTCCTCGCGCCAACGAACACGTTCTCGGCCGACTGGCAGAGCCGGGCGATCTCCAGCGCAGGCATCTCGATGCCCCGAGCCGCCAGCATCGCGACGCCACCGGCGACCTCGAGCGCACCCGATGAGCTCAGGCCGGATCCCACGGGTAGGTCCGAAGCCACGAATACATCGAAGCCTGGGCCGGCGCCATGGTGCTTGTCGATCTCACGCGCGACGCCGACGAGATAATCCCCCCAGTTGCCCTGGCGCCGGGAGGGCAAGGCGTCGAGATCAACCGCTGCCTGGTATCGATCGCTGCGCAAGGCAACGCGACCGTCTCGCCGCAGCCGAAGGGCAACGGCGACATGGCGATCGATCGCCGCCGGAAGCGCGAAACCCTCGTTATAGTCCGTGTGCTCGCCGATGATATTCATCCGCCCGGGCGCGACGGCGACGGCGCCCGGCGGATAGCCAAACGCCTGACGGAAGCCATTCCGGGCACGTTCGTCAAGTTGGTGTGGTGCGCTCATGGACGATCCATCCGTGCGAAGAGCCAGTCCAGCGCCTCTCTCGGACTGGCGGCGACCGGCAGCTCTGGCTCTGTCCGTCCCTCGCGATCAACGCGCCAGGTCTTGATGCCGATGGTCGGTCGCCGGTTGCGCAGCGCGAGCGCGATCTCGGACAACGTGCCCAGGCCGCCGCCGAGGGCGACGACGCCATCGGCGGTCAGGGCCAGGATCGCGTTCCGCGCATGACCGAGTCCGCTGGCGATGGCCACGTCGATGTACGGGTTTGCCTCGTTCGTGTCGTCACCCGGGAGCAACCCGATGGTCAGACCACCGGCGGCTCGGGCGCCGCGCGCGGCGTGCTCCATCACGCCGGTCAGCCCGCCGCAAATCAGCACGGCGTCACGTTCCGCAATGCCGCGGCCTAACTCGAAGGCCAGATCCGCGAGTGACGTCTGGGGGTCTGACTCACCGCAGACCGCAACCAGGCGCCGTCGTGAGCTCAACGACTACGAACTATAGCCCTAGATCGTCCTGAGTGGAATAACGCTCGCTTGCTTGAAATTTCTGATGCTGACCTGAGCCGCCAAGTGCGATGCGACGTCGCGATAGACCGCGGCCAGCGGCGAATCCGGCTCGTGGACCATCAGCGGCACGCCCGAGCCGCCGCCCTCGCGAATGCGCCGATCCAGCGGGATCTCACCAAGGAACGGAATGTTCATGCGCTCTGCCAAGGACTTCGCGCCGCCGTGTCCGAAGATCTCTTCGCGTTGGCCGCAATGGGGACAAACGAAGTAGCTCATGTTCTCGACCAGGCCGAGGTTCGGGACTTTCAACGTGTTGAACATCTGGATGGCCCGGCCGACATCGGCGGTCGAGACGTCCTGGGGGGTCGAGACGACGACGGCGCCGGTCATCGGGATGCTCTGCGACATGGTCAGTTGCACGTCGCCTGTACCCGGGGGCAGGTCAACGACGAGATAGTCGAGCTCGCCCCAGTTGACGTCGAAAAGAAATTGCCTGACGGCACCCGAGAGCATCGGCCCGCGCCAGATGGCCGGTTTATCGGCCTCGATGAAGAACGCGATCGAAATAATCTTGAGGCCGTATCGCTGGATCGGGATGATCTTCTCGTTCTCGGCGTAGGGCTTCTCGTGTTCGGCGCCCAGCAGAATCGGCACGTTCGGACCATAGACATCGGCGTCGAGCACGCCAACTCGGGCGCCGAGCTGCGACAGGGCCAGCGCGATGTTCACGGCGCACGTCGACTTGCCGACGCCACCCTTCCCGGCGCCGACGGAAATAATATTTCTGACGCCCTCGACCTGCTGCTTCTGCGGCACGCCACCGGTCCGCGAGACCTGGGCGTCCCATTTGATCTCGGCTTTGGGCGAGCCGGGCAGCGTGGCCAGCGCCGCGTCGATGTCATCGTGAATCTTGTTCTTCAGGGGACAGGCCGGCGTCGTCAGGACGACCCGCATGCCAATCGTCCCGGCGTCGATCACGGCCACGTCCTGGATCATCTTGAGCTCCATCATCGGGCGGTGAAGCTCCGGATCCTGCACCCCGGCAAGTGCCTCCAGGACCGTCTGTTCTGAGAGTTGCGTCACGGCCATCGCCATTCAGTCTACCGCGAACTTCGGATGTAACTCAGGATGATGTCGTCGATCAGGCGCTCCACCGGGGCCAGGTCATCGGTAAAGACAATCCCGTTCGCCGGGACCCGCCGGATGTTGCCGGTCACGAGCGCGTCGGCGATGATCGGCAATAGCTTCGGGTTGGTCTCCGCGTGGGCCCGGGCCAGGAATCGATCCACGGTGGCCGGGGCGGATGTCGCGTAGATCACGGTGTTCGTGAACCGGTGGTTGGTCTCGATCGTAAAGACGTTCGGGAAAACGGCGTTGAGCGTGCCGCTCAGGGCGTCGACGAGCCGATTGTCAGTCGGCGTGCGACCAACGTTGATCGCCAGCACACCATCGGGCTGGAGGTGGGCTTTGGCACTCTCGAAGAACTCGCGGGTTGTCAAATAAAATGGGATGTAGGGCTGGCGGTAGGCATCGATCAGGATCACGTCGTAGCGGCCAGCCTGGGTCGCCATCCAGTAGCGCCCATCGGCGACGGTGACGTGCAGGTTGGGCTCCGTCATGTCGAAATAGCGCCGGCCGACGTCGACGATCTTCGGGTCGAGTTCGACCCCGTCGATTGGGATCGGCCCGTCGATCGCCGTAAATTGTCGGGCAACCGTCCCGCCGGCGAGCCCGACCAGGGCAACGCGCCGCGGAACCTGGCCGGATCCGAAGTAGGGCGCCAGTAGGACATCGTCCCAGTAGCCGTGGGTGTAGAGGCTGGTTGGATCGTAGATGGAATGCACCGCCGAGCCCTCATCGAGGAGTAACTGCGTCTCGGTGCCGCTCTGGATGACCTGAATGTAGTTATAAGCCGACTCGGTCTCGAAAACGCGCGTCCCGTAGGTGGCGGCACGGATGGCGCCTCCCGACAGCAGCGCCAACGCGACGATCACTACGGGGATAAGTAAATACAGTCGCCGCCGGCCGCGCTCGTACAGGCCGGCGGCCGAGATCGCGCCCAATAGAAAGGCAAGAACAAAGATCGTCGGTCGCGTCCCGTAGGTCGGGATGAGCCAAAACACCGGAATGAACGTTCCCAGGATGCTGCCCAGCGTCGACAGCGCATAGACGGCGCCCGCCGCGTTGCCGGCCGTTTCCAGCTCCCGGATCCGCAGCCGGATCACGAACGGCGACACCATGCCGAGAAGGATGACCGGCGCCGCAAAGAGAATGATCACCGAGAGCAGCGAGCCAAGCACCAGGCCGACCGACACCTGGGCGAAGCCAGTCTGGGCCAGGGAAAGGATGGGTCTCGACACGATTGGAATCGCGGCCGTGAGCAGAGCGGCCGCTGCCGTGATCTGAAACAGCAAGCGCGAGTCAGGTCGCCGATCGGCCAGCCGCCCGCCGGCGTAGTAGCCAATGGTCAGGTAAATCAAGATCAGCCCGATCAGCGTCCCCCAGATAAAGAGCGACTGCCCGAAGAAGGGCGCCAGCAGCCGCGACGCAGCAAACTCGATACCCAGGCTCGCGAGCCCACCGGTGAATGCCAGCGGAAGCAACAGCCGTCGGCGCGAGGCAGCCGCCGGTGATGCGAGCTGTGGCAACCCCCCCAATTCAGGCTTGATCTCAGGCCGCACGGTCTGTCTCAGGATAACGGGGGCCCGGCTGAGGGCCCCTTTTTGTTTATTTCGCTGCGACCGAGCCGAGAAGCGGGGCCGCGTAATCGTGGTGCCAGATCAAGGTGGCGAGGTCATGGCCGTCGGGCTCGAGAGCAACCGCTTGTTCGTAGACGTAGAAATAGACGTTCTCGAACGTCCAGTTGCCGAGCTGGCGGTCGCGAAAGCTGGCCTGTAGCCGGCCGTCGGTCTCGCCCGCCGCGAAGAGCGCCGTGGCCGAGTCGTAAATCGATCGCAAAATTCGGAGCTGGGCTTCGAGTTCCTCGATGATCGTGACCGAGGCGCGTTCGAACTTGAGCTTGGCGATCCGCCGGCGCAAATCGTTGATCTCGAGCATGTACTCGTCCATGCATCAAGTTTATTTCAAGATTGGCGCGAGTTACAGCCCCACCCTGCCCTCCCCCGGAGGGGGAGGGTGATCGAACTTAGCGAATCAGGGAGTGCGCGGCGACCATCGGGGCAATCAGGATGGCAATGATATTGACGACTTTGATCATCGGGTTGATGGCGGGCCCCGCCGTGTCTTTGTTGGGGTCCCCCACCGTGTCGCCGGTCACAGCGGCCGCATGCGTTTCGGTCCCCTTTCCCCCGTAGTGGCCGTCCTCGATGTATTTCTTGGCGTTGTCCCAGGCGCCGCCTCCAGACGTCATCTGGAGCGCCAGGAAGATGCCGGTCACGATGCTCCCGATCAGCAGGCCGCCAAGCGCCTTCGGGCCCAGGGTGAAGCCCACCAGTAGGGGCGCAGCCACCGGGATCAGCCCGGGGATGATCATTTCGCGCTGGGCCGCGCGCGTCACGAGGTCGACCGCGCGACCGTACTCGGGCTGCGCGGTGCCTTCCATCAGACCCTTGATCTCGCGGAACTGGCGGCGGACTTCGACCACGACCTGGCCGGCGGCGCGGCCGACCGCCAGCATGCTCAGCGACCCGAACAGGAATGGCAGGATGCCGCCGAAAAAGAGCCCGACGATCACCAGCGGATCAGTGAGATCAAATGCGATGTGCGCGCCACGCCCGACTTCCTGGGTGTAGGAAGAAAACAGCACGAGCGCAGCCAGCCCGGCGGAGCCGATCGCGTAACCCTTGGTGACGGCCTTCGTCGTGTTGCCCACGGCGTCCAGTGGATCGGTGATATTGCGCACCGACTCGGGCAGGTTGGCCATCTCCGCGATGCCGCCAGCGTTATCCGTGATCGGCCCATAGGCATCGATGGCGACGATGATGCCCGTCATGGAGAGCATCGACATCGCGGCAATCGCGATCCCGTAGAGACCGAAATCACCGGCCGAGGGCTGCTGGTTAAGAAAGTACGAAATCAGAATGCCGACGCCGATGACGAGCACGGGAAGCGCCGTGCTGATCATGCCGATCGCCTGCCCGGCGATGATGTTGGTGGCAGCGCCGGTCGTCGACGCCCGCGCAATCAGCCGCACCGGCGGAAAGTCGGCACTGGTAAAGAACTCGGTGATGGCCACCAGCGCGATCGTGACGACAACGCCGACGACGGCGGCCCAGAAGAGATTGAAGTTCAGCCCGATCAGGAGTGTTACCGCGAGAAAGCCGGCCAGCGCGAGCACGGCACTGATCGCCAGGCCCCGATACAGGGCGCCCATGATCCAGGTACCCCGGCCGAGCCGCACGAACATCGTGCCGATCACAGTGGCGATGATCGAGATGGCACCGAGGATCAGCGGGTAGAGCACGTACTGGACCTTTCCGGGGAACAGCAGGCTGCCCAGCAGCATGGCGGCAATGGCGGTGACGGCGTAGGTCTCGAACAGGTCGGCCGCCATGCCGGCGCAGTCGCCCACGTTGTCGCCGACGTTGTCCGCGATGACCGCGGGGTTGCGAGGATCGTCTTCAGGAATACCCGCTTCGACTTTGCCGACCAGGTCGGCGCCGACGTCAGCCGCCTTGGTGAAGATCCCGCCGCCCAGCCTGGCGAAGACGCTGATCAGGCTGGCGCCGAACGCCAGGCCAACGAGTGACTGGGGTTTCTGAAAGATCCAGTAGGAGATCGCGACCCCGAGCAAGCCGAGACCCACCACGAAGAGGCCGGTGACGGCCCCGCCGCGGAATGCCAGGCGCAGGGCCGGGTCGAGGCCTTGAGTGGCTGCCTGGGCCGTGCGGACGTTGGCGCGGACTGACACATTCATGCCGACGTAACCGGCCAGGGCCGAGCAACCGGCACCGACAACGTAGAGGACGCCGGTCTGCCAGTTGACAGCAAACGTAATGACCAGGGCGAGGACAACCCCAATTACGGCGATGACGCCGTACTGCCGGTTCAGGTAGGCGGCCGCGCCTTCCTGGATGGCGCGCGCGATCCGCTGCATGGTTTCGTTTCCCGGATTGGCCATCAGTACCCAGCGGGTCAGATATCCGCCATAGGCGAGCGCGATCAAGGCCGCGACGCTGACCAATGCCAGGACAGCCGTCGACGTCGAGTCATCAATGGTGATCGCGGCCGCGACGAACAGAGTCAGCGCCTCCCTTCCTTAGTGTGGGTGCACCAAAAAACGCCCGACGTATTGTAGCGTCAGCCCGATTATGTCCTCGGGCGGCCGAACAGCGTCAGCACCTGGTCCCGGATCCATTTCGGCGGTGGTACCCCACCGGGCCGCAGACGGTCGGGACCGGTGACGACGACGTCGTCGGCGGCGTCCGTGGCCGGCGACTCGCGCTTGGGGGGCGTCACGTAACCGACCCCGAGCGTTTCGGCCAGGTCGCGAATCCGATTGAAGAAGCCTGACGTGTGCGGCGAGCGTTCGAGTTGCAAGCCGGTGAAGTCGTAGTGATGCACCCACTCGTGCAGCAGTGTCTCGAGAAAGACCTTCGGCGCCAGCACCTGCTGGCGGATCGCGGTCAGGTTGTAAATCCGGATCGTCCCCCGTCGCGGCATCGACTCCCACGCGATCCGGTAGTAACCGTACGTCTTCAGCTCGAGACGTCCCCCGCGCGTTCGATGTTTCTGCGGACGATCGGCCACCGTCAGCTTGCAGAGAGGTAGACCTGCGGCTTCATCGAGGACGTCGAGCAGCGCCTGCCCCTTGGCTTGCCGTCCGGCCGCCGCGGTTTCATCGAGAATCGAGAGCGCGATGCCTTTTCCCAGGGGAAACTCGCGCCACGTGACGGTCTCAACGCCCTTGCTGCGTTCGTAAGCGGATCTGGGCACTCCCTGTCATTATGGGGCGCGTGCCGCAGTCGAGCATCATCGTGGTCGGGAATGAGATCCTGCGTGGCTTTACGGTCGACACCAACTCGAACTGGCTCGCGATGCGACTCTTTCGTTGCGGGTTTCCCGTCCGGCTGATCACCACGGTGGGCGACGTCGATGCCGACATCGTCTCGGCGATTCACGAGCACATCAAGCGTTCGGAACTGACGCGGATCTTTGTTTGCGGCGGGCTTGGACCGACGCCCGACGACCTGACATACATCGCCCTGGGACGCGCGCTCGATCGGCCGCTGGCCTATCGGCGGGAGGTCGGAGCGCAAATGCAAAACCTGATGTTCATCCGGAACATGGCCGCGCGCCGCGGCACCGCGGCCCTGAACGCCGGTAATCGACGAATGGCGACGCTGCCCGTGGGTGCGACGCTCATTCCCAACGGCGCCGGCATGGCACCGGGGTTGGCATTCGGCCTCGGCGACGAGCGCTATCTGTTCGCGCTACCGGGGGTGCCGCACGAGCTCCGGGCCGTCTACGAAGAGGTCGAGCTTCGCTACCTGGCCGGCGCCCGGGCGGACGTCGTGCGTGAGCTCCACTACCGGATGGCGCCGGAAAGCATGTTCCACGACGTCATGCAGACGCTCGAGCACGAGTATCCCGATGTCTCCCTGGGGTCGTACCCGCAGACGGAGAGCCGTGAGCTCATCCTGCGGGCCTCAGGTCCCGACGCCGAGCGCGTGGAGGCCGTGATCAGGGCCATCCGCGACCGCGTCACGCAGTACGCGCCGGTCGGCTGAAACAAAAAAGGCGGCCCCGACGGGCCGCCTTTCGTATAGCAAAAGCGCTCAGTCGCCGCTCTCGCTCTCGTTGTCTTGCTCGTCGGCCGTGTCGGGTCCGGATTGGTCGCCGGCCTGGACCTGTTCCTCCGACGATGGTGTCTGCGCGGCGGCGGCTTGCGTTGGAGCCGCTTGCGCGGCAGCGGCCTGAGCCGCGGCGGCCCTCGCCGCCTCGACGCTGGCGGCCTGCGCCGATTCCTCGTTGTCGAGCGCGTTGATCTCCGACGTGGCCCCGGACGTGAGGCTCGTGATCGCCTGGCCGCGTACGGCCGCAGCCTGACCGGTATGCCGATTGCCGGCGGCGGCACTCAGGGCACCGGCGGCAAGCAGCACGGCCGCCGTAGCCGCAACGAATACGGATCGAAGCATGCGCAATCCTCCTGTGATTCGAGGTTCCTTCCAGTTAGAACGCCCGGACGGGCGTCTGCTTACTGCCCCCACCCTGCCCTCCCCCAGAGGGGGAGGGAAATTGACGCCCTACTTGCCTTTGAAGTCTGGTTGCTGCTTGCTGACGAAGGACATGATGCCGATCATCGCGTCCTCGGTCATCGCCGCGCGACCAAAGTTTTCGGCTTCGACTTCATAGCCCTTTCCCGGGGGCCGGTCGAGCCCCGCGAGCAGCGCTTCCTTGGCGAGCCGCATCGCGATGGGCGCCGCCTGGGCAAGCCGTCGAGCGCGCTCGAGAACCGCGGCGTGAAATCCCTCTGCCGGTAGGGCCGCATTGATGAGCCCGATGGCAGCCGCTTCGGGCGCCTTGAGGCGGGTGGACTCGAAGATCATCTCGGTCGCACGCGCGCGTCCGACCAGGCGGGGCAGCCGCTGCGTCCCGCCGGCGCCGGGGATCAACCCGAGATTGGTCTCCGTCTGACCGATGGTCGATCGGCCGTCATCGATCATCAGCCGGTAATCGCAGGCGAGGACAAGCTCACAGCCACCGCCGAGGGCATGCCCGTTGATGGCGGCGATCAGCGGCTTCGGAAAATGTTCGATTTCGCCGAAGGCGGCCTGGCTGCGGCGCGACATCTGCGCGACCCGCTCCAGCGTCGCGGGATTCTCCCGATCGAAGCCACCGTCACCGCCCATCGCCTTGATATCGGCGCCGGCCATGAAATAGCGATCGATGGCGCTGGTCAGCACCACGACGCGCGTGGCATCCTGGTCCTTGACCCGCTTGAGCGCCTCGATCAACTGCTCCTGCAGCTCGGGCACGAGTGCGTTGACCGGCGGCCGGTTCATGCGGATCGTGGTCACGAAGTCGCTGGTGGAAATCTCGAGCAGGCTGTCCATCAGAACGTGAAGAGGTCCAGGCCGCCTGTGACTGGCAAGGCGACACCGGTGATGTAGCCGGCGGCCGGCGAGCAGAGGAACGTGATCGCATTGGCAATGTCCTCCGGTTCACCCGGCCGGCGCAGAGCCACGCGCTTGATCATGCGTTCGTTCATGTCGGGGCGACCCATCTTGAAGGCCTCGGTACCGATGATGCCCGGCACGATGGCATTGACCGTGATGTTGTAGCGGGCGCCTTCCAGTGCCAGCGTCCGCGCCAGCCCGACGAGGCCGGCTTTCGTGGTGGCGTAGCTCGCCTGGCCGAACCCGCCGAGGGCGCCGGCAATCGACGACATCATGATGATGCGCCCCCAGTTGCGCTCCTTCATGTGCGGCCAGACGGCTTTCGAGCAATTGAACGCGCCGGTCAGGTTGACTTTCAGATCGCGATCCCAGAGGGCGTCGACCTGGTTCTCGACGGCCGCCATGTGGTCGAGTGTTCCGGCATTGTTCACAAGAATGTCCAGGCTGCCGAAGTCTTTGATCACCTGGTCGACGACGGCTTTGACCTGTTCGCGATCGGTCACGTCCATCTTCAGGGCGACGGACCGCCGGCCCATGTCACGAATTTCGCTGGACGTCTTTTCCGAATAGACCGCCTTCTGCGAGGCCATCACCTGCGAGAGCGCGCTCTGCGAGGCCTCCGCGGCTTTTTCGAGCCCCGGGTCGCTTTCCATCAGGATGTCGGTGACGACCACGTCGGCGCCAGCCCGCGCCAGCGCCAGGCAGTCGGCCCGACCCAGCCCGCGCGACCCGCCCGTAACCAAGGCCACCTTCCCCTTGAGGTCGATCATCGCTAGCTCGCCTTCCGGATCTGCGGCTTCGGTTGTTCGCGTGTCAACGGGCGCCGTTCGCCGGAGATCGCTCGAGAGATCACCAGCCGCTGGATCTCCGACGTCCCTTCCCAGATCTGGTAGATCTTGGCGTCGCGCATCCACTTCTCGACGGGATACTCGCGGATGTAGCCGTTTCCACCGAGGACCTGAACCGCCTCCACGGTGACTTGCATGGCCATATCGGCCGAAAAGGCCTTCGCCATGCTGCCCTCGGCCCGCTTGAAGAGCATATTGTTCTGCGCCATCCAGCCCGCCCGCCAGGTGAGGAGGCGCGCCGCGTCAATATTGATCGCCATCTCGGCCAGCTTGAAGCCGATTCCCTCGTGCTTGATGATCGGTTTGCCAAAGGCCACGCGCTGCTGCGCGTAGTCGAGCGCGTACTCATAGGCGGCGCGAGCGATGCCGATCGAACCAGCGGCGACCGCGGGCCGCGAGTACTCGAGCATCTGCAGGGCGCCGAGCGCGCCGGGGCCGGCATCGGGATCACCGGGCTCGCCGCCCAGCCGGTTCCCGGTCGGAACGAAGCAATCCTCGAGGATGACCTGCGCGGTATGCGAGGCCCGGACACCGAGCTTCTTTTCTTTCCGGCCCATGCTGAGCCCTTTGTTTCCCTTCTCGACAACTAATGCGGCGATACCGGCAGCGCCGAGGCTCGGATCCGTGGTGGCGAAGATGACGTGCAGATCGGCGATGCCGCCGTTGGTGATGAACTGCTTGGTGCCGTTGATCAGGTAACCGCCCTCGACTTTCTTCGCCGTGGTGGTGATCGCCATCGCGTCGGACCCCGTGCCCGGCTCAGTGAGACCCATGGCGCCGACCACCGGGCTCTTGGCATTGCAGAATTCGCCGATCCAGCGTTGCTTCTGCGCCTCGTTGCCCATCGCCAGGATCGCCGTCGCTGCCAGGCCGGTGCCGGTGATCGCCACCGCGATGCCGGCGCAGCCCCAGTGCAGCTCCTCGGCGATCAGCATGTTGGAGATCATGTCCAGACCGCCGCCGCCGTAGGCCTCGGGCATCGACGCCACCGGCGTCAGCCCGACCTCGTGGGCCTTCTTCAACACCGGCCACGGGAACTCTTCAGTCTCGTCATAGTGCGGCGCCACCGGCCGGATCTCTTTCTCCGCAAATTCGTGGGCGAGCGCTTTGATGTCCTCCTGCTCAGGGGTCAGGGTGAAGTCAAGCGGCATTGCTACTGCTCCTTTTGTGGCGAGAACTCGGCCTCTGCCACACCTTTGTTGAAGACTTTTTCTCCACGCTGATTGGTCACGACCAAATTGATCACAACGCGTCGCGTTTCGTCGTCCTTCGAAGCCACGCTGCCGGAGCAGGTCACGTCATCGCCGGGCAGGACCATTCCCGCGAAGCGACCGTGCAAGCTTTTGAGCAACGACCGGTCGCCCAGCCAGTCGGTCACCATCTGATTGGCAAAGGCCATGGTGAGCATCCCATGGGCGATCACGCCGGGGAGGCCGGCAGACCGCGCGAAGGTCTCGTCCAGATGGATCGGGTTGCGATCGCCGGAGGCCTCCGCGTACTGCCGGATCTGGTCGACCGTCACGTGCTTGGTGAGTGGTGGCAACGCCAGCCCGGGACTGACGTGCTCGAAGTCCAGCGTGCTCATCGTCTTCATGGCTTCCGAATGATGAAGAGAGCCGTGCCGTCCGAAACCGGACGGTCCTCCGCGTCCCTGGCTTTCAGCTCGAACGTGACCAGCTCCATGTCGCCCCTCGTGTTGATCGCGATCAGGCGGCCCGTGGTGCGGATCCGATCACCCGGGCGCACCGGCCGTTGGAAACTGAAGCGCTGCTCACCGTGCACGAGATGCGCAACGTCCAGCGCCACCTCCTGGTCGGACCAGAGCTGCCAGTAGGCGTCGAACCCGTAGACCATGGCAAAGGTCGGTGGCGCGATCAGTTCGCCGTCCTCACGCAGGTCACCGACCGCCGCCATGTAGTCGCGGATGGATTGCTCGGTGACCTCATAAGGCGCCGTCTCGTAGCTCCGGCCGACCCAGCGCGAATCCGTCACTACTGCAACAGCCCCTGCAGCTTCATCGCCAGCCCCATGTCGCCCTTGACCTTCAACTTCTGTTGCATGAATGCCGTCACCGGGTTCAGCTTGCCGGTCGCGATGTTCATCCAGTCGTCGGTCGTGGCTATGAGCGTCGTGTTCGGGCTTTGCGCCGGCCCCTGGATGAGTTCAGGGGCGCCGTTGGCGATCTTCAGCGTCCACGACTCGCCGCTTAGATCGAACTGGTAGGTCGCATTCAGACCCGCGGACTTCTCGGGGTGGGCCTTGATGCGGTTCTGGATCTCGGTGAATACTTCCTTGGCTTCAGGCATGTGAGCCTCCTTGTGGTGGATGCGCTGGGATCGACGGCGCGCCATTGAGAAACAGGCCGGCGCATGCCTGCGCGAGCGCAGCGGCGCTCATGGGTGGTTCGTCGTTGCGCTGAAAGTGCTGCCAGTAAGCGGTCTGCGCGGCGATGCCGAGGAGGGCGAACGCGGCCAGCTCGGTCTCACGCACGCCGAGCTGATCCAGTGTCGGCCGAAAGGCCGAAGCGAGCGTCTGCGCCAGGTCGGTCTGCCGGCGCTCGAAGCTCTCGTCGATCGCAAGCCCCTCGATCGTCAGCCGGCGATTCCAGGCCGCGTACTCCTCGTAGTACTCGAAATACGCCTTCAACCCGGACTCGAGCCGCTGCCGGGCATCGGCCTCGTCGCGGGTGGCCCAGTAAATCCGGCGGCGGAGGAGCGTCGCCATCTCATCCTGGAGGGCGGCAAAGACCGCCTTCTTATCCGGGAAGTACAGATAAAAAGCCCCCTGGGAGAGGCCGGCCGCTTGCACGATCGCACTAACGGTGGTGCCGTGGTAGCCGTCACGCTCGAAGACCCCGCGGGCGGCCTCCAGCAACTCGCCGCGGCGCACCCATTGCCGTTCCGTGAGGGTCGCCTCGCTGGCCGCTCTGCTACTGACTGACACGTCAGTCACCAGCGTAGCAGAGTCGCTGAACGGCTGGCAAGGGTATGCCCGGCTTCGCCAGACCTGCTACTTAATCGCGACGAAGAAGCGCTCGACGGCCGCGTCAGCCTGGCCGGTCGCGGTGAGCATGAAGGCCTTGAGGGGAGCCAGGTAGGGGACGGCTTTCGTCTGCACGGTCGAGCCGGTCTGCAGCTTCTCGAGGGCGGTGACGACCCGCGCCATGTTGACGTACATGATCGCGGTTGGCTGCGCCAGCGAGGCGGCGCTGGCGGCCTGGTAGGTCGGGTCCGCCGTGATGTTCGACCCGGCGAGATGGGCGTCGATGACGGCTTTGACCTCGGTCAGGCTCGAGGCGAGGATCCCCATCTTGTCGAGCACCGCGTAGGACGGGACCACACCGCCCAGACCAGTGGAATTCCAGGACGTGATCACGACTCCGCGGTAGGTGCTGGTCGTGATTCGGCCCAGGTTCGGGGTTAGAACGCCGCCCTGAGTGTTGCCGACGCCGGCGCCCAGCGCCCCTGCAATGCCGAGGAGCTTCGCGAAGAAGGCATTCATCGCTGCCGCGTCATTGGTACCGATCAGCATCGCACCGCTCGGGACGGAATTGTTCCCCAGCTCGACCTCCACGCCGAGGTCGCCGGTCAGGTGTGGCAGGATCCCCTTCGGGCCGGTGAGACCAACGGCGTCGGCCCCAGCCTTGACGCTCGGATCGCTGCCATATTGGTCGAGCAGGCTTTGGATGCTCTTGTCGACATTGGCAACCGCGAGAAAGCCATCGCTTGATTTGGGAATCCAACGCAGCACGGCATCTGGGCGCCCCGTGCCCACGAAGGCCTGACGGGTCGCCGGCGAGAGTTTGTTCTGGTCCAGCTTCACGGCGACGTCGAAGGCGACCCCGGTGGTCGTTGCCGAGACGGCGCCGGCGATTCCCTGCAGCGCGTTGAGGTCGTCCGCGGTCTTGAGCCCTGGCAGGCCCAGCGCCGATGGCTTGGCCATTTGTTTCTTGACGCCCGAGACCAACGACTTCCCCGCGATATAGCCCATACCAAGCCGGTCGGAGGGAAGTAATTTCATCGTGGCCTTGAAGTCGGCGGAATCAACGAGCCGGGCGCTCCGGCCCTGATCGGCGTCGATGATCTCGTGGATCATCGACGCTGAGCTCGCGGCCACGATCGTGTGGTCGACGAAGCTATAGGCGACGGGCTTCTCGGATGTGACGGTCGGCGTGCCCGACGAAATGGTGATGCCGTTGTAGGTCTCGTCGCGCCACGTGTACTTCTTGCCGAAGCTGCCGCCCCGGAGCTTGGCGAGCACGGCCTTCGCCTTGGTGTCATCGCGTGACGTCGCGAACAGGGCGAATGGGGAGTCGGCGGTGCTCTCGATATTCACCATGCCGCTCACCCCGACTTCTCCACCCAGCCACGGCTGCACGTCGTTAGTGAACGAGAGGCCGGCGGCCTTAAAGGCCTCATCGAGCTTGGCCGAAATCGCAGCATCCGTCTTTGTGTCGGGGAAGCTGTGGACCGCTCGCAACCAGTTGACCTTCTGCGCGAGCGACGGATTGAGGTTGCCGATGACCAGGACGTCGTGCGTCGCCGGCACCATCTTCTCGATGCTGGGATTCGGCTGGGCCAGGAGCAGCGCGGCTGCGACCACGACGGCGCCCACCACCAATGCCCCGCCCGCTCCACCCGCGATGATCCCGTAGCGACCAAACCAGGAGCGCGACGGTACAACGGTCGACAGGGCCTGGGGCGAGGCCCCAGGCGTCAGGTCGGGTTGCGGCGGCGTCAGGTCGCCTTCGTGGTTCATCGCCGGGATGCCTCACAGCATCAACTCCGGCGATCAGGTCAACTTGTTAGCTGCGCGCGCCCGTTGCCAGGGCGTTTCCGAACTGCAACTTGGCCAGGGCCAGCATCTCGTCAGGCGAAAACCCGGTCGTTCGACCCGCCGCATATTGCCGCTCAACCTCGCGGTGAATCGCCAGCACGCGCGGGTCATCCTTTTGCACCCGGGCGGCGCCCTTGCCGCCCAGCGTCGTGTTGATCCAGTACGCAACGCCGGCGAGCCCAGAACGATCGTTGACCGTGATGCCGAGCGGCCGGTCGAGGATCCGCGCAGTATCGAAGATGTTGTAGATCTCTTCGTTCTTCGACAGCCCGTCGGCGTGGATCCCGGCGCTCGTGACGTTGAAGCCGGCGCCGGCGAAGGGGTAGTTGGCGGGCAGCGGCGTCCCCAACTGATCCCGGAAGTAGGCGGCCGCCCGTGTAATCGCGGTGGTATCGACGCCCGTCGTCTCCCCTCTCAGCCCGAGGTAATCGATGACCAGCGCTTCCAGCGGCGGATTGCCGGTCCGCTCGCCGAAGCCGAACAGAGACCCGTTTGCCGCAGCGCAGCCGTAGAGCCAGGCGGCGACGGTGTTGACCTCGCCGCGGTGGAAGTCATTGTGCCCATGCCACTCGAGGAGCTCCGATGCAACGCCCAGCGTCCGGGTGAAGAACTGCACGAGGCGAGGCACACCCCGCGGAAGCGCCGCCTCCGGCCAAGGCAACCCGAAGCCCATCGTGTCGCACAGGCGGAATTTCACCGGGATATTCGCCGCTCGCCCAATTTCCTGGAGGGACTCGACTAGCGGGGCGACGAAGCCATCGAGGTCCGCCCGCGTCAGGTCTTCCAGGTGGCAGCGTGGCCGAAGGCCGGCCTCGATCACGGCACGGACGACCTTGCCGTAATCTTCCGCGGCCCGGCGACGGGTCCGATTCATCTTGAGGTAGATGTGGTAATCGGAGGCGGAGACCAGGATGCCGGTCTCCCTGACGCCGGTCGTCTTGACGGCTTTGAGATCGTCCAATGAGGCGCGCATCCATGTCGTGACTTCAGGCCCGGGCCGTTGCTGGCAGGCCGCGATCGCTTCCCGGTCGACCGGCGTATAGGCAAAGAACTCGGTCTGACGGATCACCGGCCCGCCCAGCTGGTTCAGCAGGTCGTAGAGGTGGACGATCTGCTCGACGCTGTAGGGGGCCCGCGCCTGCTGGCCGTCCCGGAAGGTCGTATCGGTGATCCAGATATCCGCCGGCGGGGCCTGGGGCACCGTGCCGGCCGCGAAGCGGATCGGCGGGATCCGGCTGTACGGAAACTCGTCGCGGAGGAGATTCGGTTCAGGGCGATCCAGCATCGACCTATTCTAAGCATATGTTGATTTGCATTGCAATATGTTGACTGCAAAGGTTCTGTTCGAGTACGCTGATCGGCACGTGATCGAAATCCAAGGGGAGCCCTACCTGAGTGCGGCCGAGGCGTGCGAGCTGCTCGGCGTCAAGCCGGCCACGCTCTATGCTTATGTCAGCCGGGGCGTTCTCAAGAGCTACCGCCAGGGGATCAAGCGAGCCCGCCTATACCGCCGGGGCGACGTGCAGCGCGTCCTGCATCTGCGGCCGAGCCGCGGCACCCGTCCCCTGCCCCACGCCGCCGACTGGATGGGCGACCCTTAGGCCTACCGGAAGGTGCTGTAGTCGATCTCCTTCTTCCGTTCGAAGGCTTCCTCGCGGCTGGTGAACGTCTGGAAGTAGCCGCGGCCGTGCAAGACGTAGATCCCATCGACGTCGTCGCGCGTCACCTTCAATTCGGGCAGATCGATGTTGTAGACCTGGCCCGATTCGGTCGCGCGGAGACGGGGGGTTGCCATGGGCGGATTGTATCGCCGCCGTCGGCCGGTTAGGCGACCGTCACCTCGTCCATCAGGTAGACGTCCTGCACCGCGTTTAGCAGCTGGATGCCCTCGCTCATCGGTCGCATGAAGGCCTTGCGACCAGTGATCAGGCCCGTGCCGCCAGCCCGCTTGTTGATCACCGCGGTCTTGACGGCTTCGTTGAGATCGCTCTCACCGGATGATGCGCCGCCCGAATTGATCAGCCCGCTGCGGCCCATGTAGCAATTGGCGACCTGGTATCGAGTCAGGTCGATTGGATGGTCACTCGTGAGCTTCTCGTAGACGGCTTTGGTCGTCTTGCCGAACTTCACGGCCTCGAAGCCGTGATTGGTCTCGGGCAGTTTCTGCTTGATGATGTCGGCCTCGATCGTCACCCCGAGGTGATTCGCCTGCCCCGTGAGATCGGCTGCGACTTCGTAGTTGACCCCATCTTTGATGAAGGCGGGATTGCGCAGGTAGCACCAGAGCACGGTGGCCATCCCCAGCTGGTGCGCCTCGTGGAAGGCGGCTGAGATCTCCTGAATCTGCCGGTCCGCCTCGGGGGAGCCGAAGTAGATCGTCGCCCCGAGCGCGACCGCCCCGAGTTCCCACGCCTCTTTGACGGTCCCGAAGCGAATCTGGTCGTAGTGGTTGGGATAGGTGAGCAGCTCGTTGTGGTTGAGCTTGCAGATGAAGGGGATCTTGTGCGCGTATTTGCGGGCGACCGAGCCAAGAACCCCAAAGGTCGAGGCCACCGCATTGCAGCCGCCCTCGATTGCGAGCTCCACGATCTTTTCGCCGTCGAAGTAGGCGGGGTTGGCGGCGAATGAGGCGCCGGCTGAGTGCTCGATTCCCTGGTCGACGGGCAGGATCGACAGGTAGCCTGTGCCCGCCAGCCGGCCATGGTCGTAGAGCGATTCGAGGTTTCGCAACACCCGCGTCGGGCGATCGCTGGTCGCAAAAATCCGGGTCACGAAGTCGGGGCCGGGCAGGTGCAGCTGCGACTTCGGGATGGTCTCGCACTTGTGCTGCAGCAAGCTGGCAGCCTCGTTTCCGAGGATGGATTCCAGCTTGCTGAGGGATGTCGCGGTTGCCGTAGCCATCAGATCCTCCTTGGCGGTGTCTGGCCTCAGTCTAGGCGCTTCGCCCCGCCGGAATCACGCAGCCTACAATGGCGAATCGATGAGCCTCGTCGACTGGGCGGTAATCATCCTGGGCGCCTGGACGGTGGTGATCATCGGCGCCGGACTGATCATGGCGTTGCGTCCCGGCACCGGTGCGCTCGAGTACGACGCGCCCATGTTGGAGCCGCTCGTCCTGCGCCAGACCGCCGGCGTCATGCCGCGTCGTGCCTGGGGATTTCGCCCGCCGGTTCACCATTCCCGGTATGACCCGGCGCCGTGGCAGGTGCAGCTGCCTCGGTCGGATGAGGACAGCCTGGAAAACGTCGACCGTGCCACCGACATCAAGCGCGACCTGGGCAGCGAGCACCCGCCGTGGGAGCGCCTCGACCGCCAGGGTTTGTAGCGTTACTCGCCCAGTTCGCGGCTGACCCGGTCCAGCACGTCGAGCATCCGCCGCGAGGTTGCATGCAGGCTCTCCTGGAGCAAAGTCAGGGCGTGGTGCGCGTCGGCGAGGACGTCCGCTTCGCCGCTCAAGTCATCCGGCGTCTCGGCAAAGCGGGGCAGCACGTCTTCGAAGAGCAATTGGAACCGCTGTTCGGCGAGCGCCAGACAGGTTGCCAGGGTGACGATCTGGTCTTCGACTTGCGGATCGAGGCCGCGAAGGGCACGCCAGGCCGGCTCAGGTACTGCACTATTGCCGGGTGGTGAGGCCCCTGCCATCTCGACCTCATGCTAATGCGCCAATGATCGCCACCGCGAGCGACGGGACTCGCCTGCACTACATCGTGGAGGGAACCGGGACGCCACTCGTCCTGATCGGCGGCAAGACCTCGGACATCGATGGCGCCTGGTGGCGCTATATCCCGGTTCTCGCGAAGCGTCTGAAGGTGATCGCACTCGACAACCGCGGTGCCGGTGCCTCCGACAAACCGGACAGGCCCTACAGCACGCCGTTGATGGCGGAGGACGCGCTCGCGGTGCTACGCGATGCCGGCGAGACGACGGCGCACTGGTTCGGACTGTCGATGGGCGGGATGATTTTGCAGCAGCTCGCCCTCGACCATCCCGCTGCCGTACGCAGCCTGATCCTGGGAGCGACCCACTGCGGCGGCGAGCACCCGCCCGCGGGCGGTACCGGTACGGCGCCCGCGATCGAAGGTCCGCTGCGCCGCTTTGCCAATCTCTACGACGCGCGGTTCATCGCCGAGCATCCCGACTGGGTCCAAGAAGACGCGAGCCATTTCGGCAAGATGCCCCTCCATGCCATTGTCCGCCAGGACCAGGCGGTCAAACACCACCATGTCTGCGACCGGCTTCGCGAAATCCGCCAACCGGTGCTGATCCTCCACGGCCGCCAGGACCGGATGGTGCCCGTGATCCGCGGCGAAGAGCTTCAACACGGCTTACCGAATGCCCGGCTGCAGCTCCTCGAGGGCGGCCACCAGGTCCACTCCGAGCAATTCGCCACGGTGGTGCGCCTGGTCCTGGATTTCATCGACGACGTCGAGCGCCGCCCAATCTAGGCGGTTCGCCAGGTCACCAGCTCGCGGCTCACTTTCTTGTGCAGCCGGCCCTCGACGGCGAGCGACTGACAGTGCGCCAGCGTTTCCTGGAGCGCCAGCCGCTGCTGGAAGACGTTTCGCTGCATGATGCCCTGGAACAGCCCTGCCGCCAGCTCCCAGCCAGACTTCGCCCCATCGCCGGCCAGGCGCACCAGCGCCGCCTTGCGCGCCTCGTGGTGCTCGATGATCTCCGTGATCCTGCCTCGATGATCGTAAAAGGGATCGCCGTGAGCGGGCAGCACGGTTTCGACCTCGAGCCGGCGAATGTGCTCCAGCGAGGCCACGTAGTCATCGAGGGGATCGGCGCCAGATTGCGGATGCAGGCCGATGTTCGGGCTGATCTTCGGTAACAGGTGATCGCCGGAAAAGAGCACCCCCCGCGCCGGCCAGTAGAAACAGCAATGGCCCGGCGAATGACCGGGCGTCCAGATGACTTCAATTTCGCTGTCTTCAATTGGCAGACGCTCGGCGCCTTCCAGCAGGGTGTCCGGCTCGACCACCGACACGAATTCGCGGGCCGCCATCGATGCGCTTTTGACGAACTCGGCGTCGGCCTCCGGGACGCCATTCATGCTCAACCACTTCGCTACGTCGTGAACCAGGTCTTCCGCGCGCGCGTACCTTGGTTCCATCAGGGCGACCTCCAACCGATGGATGACGAGCTCGGCACCGGCTCGTTCGCGCAGCTCCCCCGCAAGACCGAAATGGTCCGGGTGGATATGGGTGATCAGGATGCGATTGATCCGCTCGACGCGGACCTTCATGGCCGCCAGCTTCTGGTTCAGCACTTGCCGCGATTCGTCCGTCTGCAAGCCGGTATCGATCAGGGTGTAGCCATCACCGTCGCGCAAGAGAAAGACGTTCACGTGCTTTAGCTCGAATGGCATGGGGAGCTCTAGCCTAAAAATGCCAGGGGCAACTTCCATCGTGTGCACACATTAACTGCTCAGGGCAGTTAACTCAGGAAAGTTAGGCGGCGGTTTGGACGGGTTCGTCCGGTCGGTTGGGGACGACTTTCTGGCCCTGGTCCTTGGTCGGCAGCGGTAGGTGCACGGTGTCGGTTGCGATCAGGTCGAGGAACGCGTCGACGACCCGCGGGTCGAAGTGGCTACCCCGGCCGGTCTTGATCTCTTCCAGGGCCTTGTTCAGGCCAAGCGATGGCCGGTAGATCCGGTCGGCCACCATGGCCTCGAAGGCGTCGGCGACCGAAATGATGCGCGAGCCCAGCGGGATCTCCTCGCCCTTGAGGCCCTTCGGATATCCCGTGCCGTCGAATTTCTCGTGGTGATGGCGGATCAGCGGCGCGACGTGGTGCAGGCCCTCGACCGGACCGATGATGTCGGCCCCAATCTGCGGGTGGCGCCGCATCCAGGCCATCTCGTCTTCCGTGAGCGCCATCGATTGCCGGAGGATCCGATCCGGGATCCCGATCTTGCCGACGTCATGGAGGATGGCGCCCAGACGGACCGCGGCCGCCTCGTCACGCGAGAGGCCCATCCGCTCGGCGCAGGCGCCGGCCAGCTTGGCGAGCCGCTCTGAGTGGCCGCGCGTGTAGCTGTCCTTGGCCTCGATGGCATTCGCCAGGGCCATATTGACTTCGGTCATCAGCTTGGCTTCAACGTCTCGCCGCGTCACCAGTTCCTGGTGCGACGAGACCGCCTGCGCCATCACGGAGCCGACCACGGCGACCACCACGAACAGGAAGAGGCGCTGCAGGATGACGATGCGTTCGTCCGAAAGGGTGACGAGGTAGGTCCCGTTCTGCAGCGGTGCCACGGCGCCGGCCGTCAGGTAGAGCGCCGCCACCAACAGCGCGCAGAGCACCGAACCGGCGGCGCCGAAGCGCAGCGCCGAGACCGTGATAACGAGGAAGAACAGCACCGCGAACGGACTCGTGTAGCCGCCGGATGCGTAGGTGATCATGGTGGCGACCAGCATGTCGACGCCGGTCGTCGCATAGCTGAACGCCTTCCCGGGGCGTTGATGCAGGAAGAGCAGCAGCAGGGTCGTCAGACACACGACCCCCCAGGCGGCGAGGATGGCGTTGATTCGGCCCTCGTCATAGCCCGGTGCGGCATTGAGGTTGTTGAGGATGACGGCGAAGATCAGCAGCGTCCAGCGGAACAAACCGGTGAGTCGCTCATTGCTGAGATTGATAAGACTCTCGGCAGGGTCCAGGGAGCGCTGGCGGCCCTTGCGCGAGATATTGCGGGCGGCGGCCATTGCCGAAATTATCAGGCCGCTCTGTGACGGTAAACGTTACAAAACGGTCTCGCCCCTGGCACGTGCTGAACGAGATTAGGCCGGGAGCTGCACGCCCAGAAAATCTGACAGCACCTGCCGGACGTCCTGGTAGCGGCGAAAGGATGTCTCCGCCTCGGCAAGGGCCCGGTCCACCGCGTCGAAGGCGTCCTTCAACGGCCCAACCAGTTCGGTCGTGTCAACCAGCGTTCGCTCGGCATGGGCGGCGCGTAGCTGCTGGCTGATCGCCTGGATGGAGACGCTGTAGGTCCGGGCGATCACCTGGGCCTCTTGCAGGGCGGTTTGAAGATCGTCCGCCGTCAGCGTCCGGCCGGCATATTTTTGCTTCAGCCCAGCCACCTGGATCGCCACTGCGGCGGCTCCCTCCCCCGCCCGGCTCATGTCAGCCCCAATCGCCGCCAGGTGGGTACTTGCCGGCAGCTGACGGCCCGCCCCGGGGAGGCTGCCCGCAACGCGGAGCGCCGGGTCAGTACCGGAGCGCGCCTGGGCGTCGTTGAAATGCCGCTCGGCGACCCTGAGCTGGGCGGCAGCGTCCTGGAGCTGCCCAGCGTCGCCCGTGCGGGCGGCAGCGGTCATGCTCGTCTGGGCGGCGACCAGCGCCTGCCTGCCGCCGTCGAGGTCCTGGTAGACGGCGATGCCAGCCGTGGCGGTGTAGCCGCCGGCCACGAGCAGCGCCAGGATGACGATCGCGGCCAGCAGGCCCAGGCGGCGCATCACAGGTATCCTGCCCGACTAGCAAAAAGCGGGCGCCACGGGGCGCCCGCCCACACTGCCGAAGGTTCCGCTAGACGCGAGCGCGGTTGCCGGTGACGAGGCGGATCACCCACAAAAGGATGATGGCGCCGATGAACGCGGCGATGAAGGTAATGAAGAGACCGCCGCCGGTCGAGCCGAATAGGAGCGACAGCACCCATCCGCCAATGAACGCGCCGACGACGCCCACCACGACGTCCATCAAGATTCCGTAGCCGTGGCCACTCATGACGCGCCCCGCCAGGGCCCCCGCGATGCCCCCGATGATCAAGAAGACGATGAAATTCATGCTTTCCTCCTAGAATGCGTTTGTACGTAACATGTCAGTAAGACTATCATGAAAACCTCTCTGCTGGCTAGCTGGCGAGCCGCTCGGCGAGCGTACCGGCAGTCCCGGGATCGGCCGTCAGGCCGGCGAAGAGGTCCCGCTCCAGTACCCCGGTGACCCACGGATTGGGAAAGACCCGGACGAAGAGCTCGGGGGTTGCCTGCGCGCCAACCCCGATCGCGGTGGTCACTGCTACGCTCCCCGGGTCCCCAGACGGCCGGAGATACAGCTTGGCCGGCAAGGCGGCGGATCCGCCCGCCATGCGGCGGACGGCTGAAAATGCCGCGATGGTCGCCTCCCTGACCGCGGCATCGGAGCCCTCCGCGACCACCACATGCGGGCGCACGCTTCGCATCACATCCGCGAAGATGTCTTCGAGGCTGGCCGCGGCCATTTCGCTCAACCCGTAATCCAGCAGGACCAGGTTGCCAGCGCCCAACTGTCGGGCGACCGGGTGACGGTTGACGGCGGGCCATCCGTGGGCGGCGGCGCAGACCAGGGTCACCTCGGTGCCGGCTGCGGCGTACCGCGCGAAGGTACCTCCGCAAAGGTTGCTGGCCTTGTCTGGATCCCCGGCGAAGCCCAACAGGCGAAAGGGCACATCGGATAATCGGGCGCGCACGGCGATTCTTTCTGCTGTCTGGCTAGACGGCGGCGCGGGCGCTCGAGAGCAGCCGGTCGTAGGCGTGCTTGAGCTGGGGATAGCGCAGGAAGATCAGGTGGGCGAATTCCTGAGTCAACGCCCGCGGCGGGCGGATGAGCCGCATGCCGGCCTCGCTGAGCAAGCGGTTTCCTTTCCTCCCGTTGCAGCGCCGGCACGCGATCACCTGGTTCTCCCAGCTGTTGGCCGCCCCACCCCGCGACGTGGGGACCACATGGTCGACGGAGAGCTGTGACGAGGGCATCCCCTTGCCGCAGTACTGACACATGCCGTCGTCCCGCAGGAGTAGGTTGCGCCGGTTGGCGCGCAGCATTCGCCGAGGGATCTGGATATTGGAGAGGAGCCGGACGATGACGACATCCGCACCAAAGCAACGCCGTGCCATTGCTTGCTCGACCGCCTGCCGGGCAGCGTCATCGATGAAGGTGACGCGCTGCTTGGTCAGCAGGACGACCAGCCGCCGCTTACTGATCACATTCAGCGGCTGAAGTGAGGCGTTTAGCAGTAGGACGAGTTCGAACGACCTCCTCTGTCGGGTATGGCCTCCACGAGCGCCATAAATATAACGGAGATCCGGGGAATCC